>NZ_CP141615.1:2409853-2711085 GCF_035593305.1 Limnochorda sp. L945t
CGTCGCTCCTGTAGTCGGTCGAGACCGAGGACGGGCGGTAGACGCGCGGGTTGGTGCACCAGGGCAGGTAGGTCACGTTGCGGACGGCCTCCCGGTAGACCTCCACCGACGCGCTGTCGTTGGTGAAGACGTGATCCCACGGCTCGAGCCACCGCGGCGTGTGGAGATCGATCTCGTAGGGAGCCTCCGTGATCCAGACGGCGGTCCGTATACCGCGCCGCTTCGCCCGCCAGACCAGATCCGGGTCGACGGAGCCGCCGTGCAGGGCGAGCATGAACGCCCACCGGCCCGACTCGACCAGCTCCGCGGTCAGCTGGGAGGGGAGCACCTGCGTCACACGGGCGGCGAAGCCGGCTTCCAGGGCCTCGCGGATGTGGGAGGCGAGCCCCGGGAAGCCGAACGCCGGCACGTGCGCCACCAGCAGGAACTCCGGGGTCATGGCCGGGCCGGCCGGTGAACGATGCGGCGGTATCGCGGCCGGTCCAGTTCCACCTCGTCTTCGAACAGGCGCGGCCAGCCGATCTGGCCGACGAGCGTTGCCCAGCGCTCGGTGAAGCGTTGCCACGAGAGCTGTTCCCATTCGGAGGCCAGAGCGCCCGCCTGCCGGGTCGAGGTGCCCTTGCGGTGTTCCACGAAGACGTCCTCGGCCACCAGGAGGTCGAAGCCGGCCAGCCTCGCCCGCAGGCTCCAGTCGAAGTCGTCCGCCCCCAGGAGCATGCTCGCGTCGAGGCCTCCCACCGCCGAGCGCGCCGCCGGCGTGATCAACAGGCAGCACCCGATGAGGAACTTGACCGTGCGAAAATGCCCCCGGCAGGCCCGGTAAAGCCGCTCGACAAACTGGTCGAGCTCCTGGGTGCCCTGCGGGGAGGCAAAGGGCGCGGCCCCGTAGAGGCCGTACTCCTGGGGGCCCCCGATGAGGGAGCCAAGGGGGCCGACCGCCCCCACCTGCTCCGTATCGGCCATGTGGGCCGCCAGCCGCACGTCCCAGTGCGGGCCCACCAGCACGTCCGGGTTGAGCAGGATCGCCGGCGCGTCCGCCGGCACCCGCGCGAGCGCCTGGTTGGCGCCCTCCGAGTAGCCCAGGTTGGTGGCATTGACGATGAGCTCGATGCGGTGCGCGGCCGAGGCCCGGATCCGCTCGAGGTGCCGGCCGGTGCCGTCGGTCGAGCCGTTGTCCACCACGACCATGGCGGTGTCCGGAGCGCAGTGGCGGTCGAGCCGTTCGAGCACCGCGGGGAGCGTGGCCATGCTGTTGTACGTCACCAGGCAGACGTAGATGCCGGACCGGCTCAGCTCAGCTTCCCTCCCCGTCCGCCACGGGGTAAGCCACCACGTAGTAGACCCAGTGGGTGGCCTCGTCCCTCACCCGATCCGCGTCGAACCCCGCCGAGCGCAGCCCTTCCAGGATCACGGCGGGGACCTCCCCGCAGATCGGGCTTACCATCGGAGCCATCTGCTGGATGCGATACCCGCTCGATTCGAACAGCCGCACGATCCCGCGCCGGGTGAAGAAACGCAGGTGCGTGGCGTCCAGCAGCCCCTGCGGCTGGTAGACCCAGTCGCCCTCGAGCAACCCCTTGAGGACGCACCAGTGAGCGACGTTGGGTACGCTCGCCACGACGTACCCCCCATGGGCCAGGCAACGGCGCAGCGCCCGCAGCACCCGCCAGGGGTCCCGCAAGTGCTCCAGGACGTCTGCCGCCAGGATGCAATCGTAGGCGCGGGCCGGCAGGGCGTCCACCAGCTGCTCGATGTCGCCGGCGATCACCTCGTCGATGCGCCGGCGGGCCTCCTCGGCCGCCTCCCGGTTGATCTCCACGCCCGTGACCCGGCACGGCCGGGACCGTTTCAATGCTTCTCCGACCAGCCCCGGGCCGCACCCCAGGTCCAGGATGGTACGGCAGCTATCGCGGACCAGCCCTCGCACGTCCGGCCGGTCCGTGTAGTAGCTCCAGTCGATCGGCATGCTCCGCCCCCTCCCTTCCCCGCGCCCCGAGGGAGGCGACGATGTGCAGCATCCGGCGGATGCGGTGGTCGTACGTGTGCTCGGCGAGGACGCGCCGGCGGGCGCGCTGGGCCATGGCGCGGCGCAGTTGGGGGCGGCCCAGGTAATGGCGGAGCTTGGCAGCGAGATCCTCGGGGCCACGGAAGACCTCAATCTCTTCCCCCGGGCGGAAGTAGCGTGGAAGGTCGGCCCGGGTATCGTCCACGAGCTGGAAGGCGCCGCACGCCGCCACGTCGAAGGTGCGGTTGTTGGGGGAGACCGCCCCCACGTGGGAGGCGTTGAGGTTCTCGGGCAGGTCGTGAGGGCCGGGCAGGCGGTGCACGTTGAGGGTAATGGCTGCCCTCGAGTAGAGGCGAGCTTCCGCCTCGGGCCGGCCCGTGGGCGGCCGCACGAACCTTCGAAGGCGCGGATCCAGCGCCACGTCCCACCGGTCCCACGGGCCCACGAGCTCTACCCGTAAAGTCGCGAGCAGGTCCGCCATGGCGTTGAGCAGCCGTACCCGGTGCGGAAAGCCGCTTCCCACGAAGACCACGTCCAGCTCCTCGGGAGGGCCGACCCGCTCGGGGCGGTAGGTCTGTGGGTCGGTGCACCACGGCAGGTGAACGCCCCGGCCCGGCCCGTAGCGATCGACCGCCATTCTCTCGTTGGTGAAGACCACGTCGAACGCACCGGCCCACGCTTCGGGGCGGCGGTCGATGGTGTACGGGTCCTCCGTCACCCACGCCGCCACGACCCGCCCCAGCCGGCGCAGGGAACGGGCCGTGGCAGCGTCGAGCCGTTCGCCGCCCAGCACCAGCACCAGATCCCAGGGAGCCGGCGCGTCCCACCCATCTCGAGCCGCAAGGCCGTCGAGCAGGATCGCCGTCGAGGCGCGGGCAGTCATCACGCCCGCCCGGCGCAGTGCCGCCAGCACGGCCCGCTCGAACCCGGCAAACCAGCCGCCGAATCCCGTTCCGATGACGAGCGCGCGGGGAATGGTTGTCACCCCGTGCAGGATACGGGGAAGCCGCCAGAGGGGTGCCAGCACCGGAGGGCTGCTCCACGGGAGGCCGGCCGGCGGGTGCACTGCCAGCGATCTACCCCTGCCGTAGCGCTGGAGGACCGGGATAATCGAACGAGGAACGGGACGTTTCCAATCCGATACCACCCGGCCCACGGGAGGGGCAACGGAAAGGGGCCCTTCCCGTCATGCGCATGCGCCTTCCCGTGGCGCTCGGCCGGCCGCCGGGCGTCCTCTTGCTGGCAGCCGCCGTATGCCTCGTGCTCACGGCTCCGGCGCTCGCCGCTACGTGGTCGTCCTCGGGTTCCGGCACGTGGCGTTCCGCGCCCGTGACCTCCTGGCAGCCGTGGAGCTCGTGGTCGTCGAGCCCTTCCGGCACCTACACGTGGCGGCCCGGCACCGGCTCCGGCTGGTGGACGAGCCGTCCCGGCACCGCCAATCCGGGGACCTGGTATCCCGCTCCGCAGCCCCCTTCGACCCAGCCGCAGCCCCCTCAGCCGCAACCGCCCCGGCCTCCTGAGTCGTCTCCGGTCGTCGACCCGGCATCGGAAGAGACCCTCGCGAGCCTGGTCAACCAGGCCCGGGCTGCGAGCGGCCTGGCCCCACTGTCGGTGGATCCCACCCTGCGGGAGCTGGCACGGCGCAAGAGCCTCGACATGATCCAGCGCAACTACTTCGGCCACGATTCCCCCACCTGGGGCGGGCTCGCGCAGCTGCTCGCCATGGGTAACGTCCACTACATTTACGCAGGCGAGAACCTGGCCGGAGCGCCCAGCGCCCAGTCGGCTCACCAGAGCCTCATGAACAGCCCCGCCCACCGGGCCAACATCCTCAACGTCCACTACACCCACATGGGCATCGGGGTCGTCCGTGGAGGCCCGTACGGGCTGATGGTGACCGAACTGTTCGTCGGTCGCTGAACATGCGCCGGCCGAAGGAACGATCGAGAAGCCGGCCGCTGCCCGGTGGAGGAGTCGGTCGGCGCCGGGGAGAACCAACGCCACCGGGGCGGATGACATCATGAAAAGGATGCAGGCCCCGGTCGCCACCTTCTCCATCGTGGCCGCGGATCCCGGGACGGGCAGCCTGGGGGTCGCGGTGGCCTCCAAGTTCCTGGCCGTGGGGGCCGTGGTGCCATGGGCCAAAGCGGGGGTAGGGGCCATCGCCACCCAGGCGTGGGCCAATACCAGCTACGGCCCGGCGGGGCTCGAGCTCCTCGCCGCGGGTCACGACGTGGCCTCGGTCGCCCGGCAGTTGACGGCGAGCGACGAGGGCCGCGAGCACCGGCAGTTCGGGATCGTGGACGCCCAGGGCCACGCTTTCGCGTACACGGGAGCGCAGTGCCTGGAGTGGGCAGGCGACGTGACGGGCCCCTACTTCTCCTGCCAGGGTAATATCCTGGCCGGGCCGCAGGTGGTCGAGGCCATGGCCGAGGCGTTCCAGTCGTCGGGTGGCCGGGACCTGGCCGCCCGGCTGGTGGCGGCGCTATCGGCAGGGCAGCGGGCCGGGGGCGACCGGCGGGGCCGCCAGTCGGCCGCCATCCTCGTGGTGCGGGAGAAGGGCGGGTACGGCGGCTACACCGACCGGTACATGGACCTCCGGGTCGACGACCACCCGGATCCGGTCGCGGAGCTCGAGCGGCTCGTCCGCCTTTTCCGTCTCTACTTCGAGAAGGAAGAGAGGCCGCAGCACGTCGCGCTGGAGGGGGCCGTGCTCCTGGAGGCGCAGCAGGCCCTGGTGCGACTCGGGTGGCTCGGCCAGGCCACCGGTCGGCTCGACGACGCCACCCGGGAGGCGCTGCGGCAGTTCCACGCGGTGGAAAACTTCGAGGAGCGCGAGGCGCCGCCAGGGCTCATCGACCGGGTGGTATTGGAGTTCTTGAAGGAGAAGGCCGCAACGGCTCGCACCGGGCAAGCCTGAAGCCCCGATGCTCCGCAGGCGGTCTCAGCTCGCTTGCACGGCCTGCGCCGGGAAGGCAGGATCTCCTTCACCGGGCTGGCCTGCGTGCAGCAGCAGTACCTGCACGCAAGCCCCGGCCGGAGACGAGAGCATGGCAAGTTGACCCGCTTGCTCGACGGCCACGCGGTGGACCTCTTCGGGAGTGCTTTCGGGCTCGACCAGGACCAGGGGCAGCCACGTGGCGCCTCTCGGGGCGAGACGCACGGCCACCAGGCCCACCGCCAACGCCGCCGCCAGGCGGCGGCACGAAGCAGTGTCGCGCCAGGCAGGAGGGAAACGCTCCTCGATGCGGCGGATCTCGTCCGCCACCATCGACCGGACGCTCCGGCTCAGCCCGCCGGCCGCCCTCTGGAGCCAGTCGACCGCCAGGCGGTGAGCCTCGGTTTCCCGGCGAAGCCCTGCGAGGCGGTCTCGCAAGAAGGCGGCCTCTTCCATGGCCCCGGCCACGCTCCAGACGGGTGACCCGGGCTCGCGCAGCGCGGTTGCCTGTTGGAGAGCCTGGCGGCGCAGCCGCCAGCGGCGGGCCGACCGCCGTGCCGCATCCCAAAAGCGCGGCCCGGCGGTCTCGAGCCAGCGGGCCAGGCTGGCCGGATCCTGGGCCTGCTGCACGGACAGGGGTACCGGGCTCAGAGGAGCTGCGGCGAGCACCCACTCCACGAGTTCGTCGGCGACCACGAGCCGGCGTCGCTGCTCCTCCAGCACGGGCTCGAGGCGCTGGAGCCGGTCGCGGCAGGCGCGCCAGCGGCGGTAAGCTCTGGGCACCTCCTCGTCGTCCATCGACTCCAGCACCGGCGCCAGCCGGCCGCGAAGCACCGCGAGCTCCTCGTCCACGGCCTGCAGTTCCTGCCGGAGAGCGTCCAGATGGCCGGCGGTGATCCCCTCCGACTCCAGCGCGGCGCGCTCGCCCTCCAGGCGCTCGAAGGTGGCCAGACCGGCGCGAGCCTCGTCGTAGAGCGTCGAAAGGGCTTGCTCGTCGAGGGCCGGGAGAAGGGTCCGGGCGGCATCCTCCAGCTCCTGGATTTCCTGCCGCAGGGATCGGGCATGTACGCGATCCCTGCGAAGCCTGCGCTGCAAGGCCCGTCGCTTCGTCCAGGCCACTCCCGCCAGAGCGAGAGGCGCGACCGGCGCGAGGAGCGCCGGAGGGCCCGTCCAACCCGCCGGCCCCAACCCGGCCAGGGTCGCGGCCCCCGCCAGAGCCAGCCCGCCCGAAAAGGAGAGCAGCCCGGCCCAGGCGGTCGAGATCCACCGTATCCGGCGCACCAGGCGGGCGCACGACAGCTCCTGCTCGGCCAGCTCCCGCACGAGGCCCGAGCGGCGTCGTGCCCGTTGCAGGTGCTCGGCCAGCCGGCCTGCGACCTGCCCCAGATCCATCAGGCGCCACGCGCGCTGCAGCTCCAGCACCTGCCGGTACCGCTCCTGTGCCTGCCGGAGCTGCTCGACGTACCGGGCCATCCGCAACTCAGCCGGTTGCCGGCGGGCCAGCAGCGCCTCGCGGCGGCGCAACAGGCGCTCGCGAAGTTCGCCCCACTGCGCTGCCAGGTGCTGTTCCGAGAGGCCCAGGGCTTCGAAGGCGGCGAACCGGCCGGTCAGGGTCTCGGCCAGCCGGCGGACAGCCGCTTCGAGCGCGGCCAGTCGCCGGTAGCCCTCCATGAGGCGCCGGCTTTCTTGCAGGAGGCGTTCCACCGCCGCTTCGGGATCGGCTTTCCAGGGAGACCAGTCCACCTCGGGCAGAGGGGGCGTCGCTGCCTCGTCGGCCGCCAGCTGTTCCCGCAGGGCGGCCTCGACGGACTCTTGCTCCCGGACGAGCCGCAGCCGCTCTTCGATCGCGGCAAGCCGCCGCGACAGCTGGTACTGCCGGGTCTCCAGCTCTTTCAACCGATCCGAGAGGCGCGCAGCCGCCTCCAGAAGCCCGTGCCGCCCGGCCCACTCCTGCAGAGCGCGCAGGACGGAGGCCGGGGGGCGAACGTCGCCGCCTTCCCGGGAGGAAAGGGTGGCCATCAAGCGCCACCACGCTTCGGGCACGCGTACCCCGAGATAGCGCTCCGCGAGCTGCGCCGGCCGCGAGCTCCCTGCCCGCCTGCCTGTGCCCTCGTGACCGGCAAACACCCACTCCCAGCCGTCATCGCCCATGCGGGGGCGCGCACGGGGCGGCCACGGCGGGAAATCGAGCCATTGCACCGGAGGATCGGGGACCCGGGGCCGCCGCCGGAGGGCCACCGTCCCGCGGGAGAGCTCCCGGTACACCTGGTAGCACCACGAGCCGCTCTCGACAAGCAACAGCGCGGCCGGGGCCGGCCCTCCGCTCAGGAGCCGTCGTGCACCGGGAACGGGCACCGGGCCGGCCAGGGCCGACGCCACCCCTTCGGCGATGGCGTGGGCTGTCCGGGCCGACCCGCACGCCACCACGTTGAGGCCCGCTTCGAGAGCCAGGCGTACGTCGTCCAGCGGACCGAAGCCGCGCAGCCGGAGCGCGCGCACGCAGAAGGTCATGGGAGCGCGTCTTCCAGTGCGCCTGCGGCCAGGCGCCAGGCGTCCTGTAGGACGGGGAGGCGATCGGCCGACCCCTTCTCTCGCCACGTCTCCAGAGCGGACGCCGCCAGCCGTCCCAAGGCGTCCTCCCGGGAGGCGAGCGACGCGAGCCGGCGCTCGTCGACCGGGCAGGTACGATCCTCGATCTCGAGGTAAAAGCAGGCGGGAGCCAGGAGGGCCTTCAGTTCGCCGGCGTCCAGCGCGGCGCCCACCTCTCCGTCCCCCGTCAGCACGAGGCGCAACACCGGGCGCACGGCTCCGAGCCGGGCCTGCAGGTGGCTTGCGATGGTTCGTGCAGACGAAAGACCCTGCACCCCTGCCCGGATCGAGACGGAGAGGAGCGGGCGCACGGGGACCGCTTCGCGGCGAAGCCGCGGGGGCTCGCCCTCCTGCAGGTCGACGACGACGTAGTGCCCGGTGCCGGGATCGTCGAAGGACCGGCCGTCGACCGGGCCCGGGTAGACGGCGAGCGTGCGCCCGAGGGAGATGGTGAGGTACCGGTGTACGCAGCCCAGGGCCACGTAATCGTAGCCTGCGCCGGCCAGCGCGGCCCCGTCGATCCAGAGAGCGCGGTCTGAGGCCGGCCCTGCCTCGGGCATGCCCGCCGAAAGGCCGGTGAGCCGTGCGTGGAAGAGCCCCACGTGGATCCCTTCTCTGGCCGAGCGGGGCGGAAGTTGGGTAATCGGCCGGGATGCGGGCCGCCAGCCTCCCGTGAACGCGGCGCCGTACAGGTACACCTTCTCGCCGCCGACCAGCAGCGGGCCGAAGGCCGAAGGGTCCGGCTCACGGATCAGGAGCCCGGGCCACTCGCAGCCGTAGCGTCGATAGACGCTCGAGGGGTCGGTCCACTCGTCGTGGCCCCCGGAAACGGTCACCACCGCGAGCCCGGCGTCGACGAGGCGACGCAAAGCCGCCATCGTGCGCCACGCCAGGGCCGGCTCGGGATCGGGGCGGTCGAACAGGTCTCCCGCCACCACTACGAGGTCCGGACGGCGGGGCTGCTGCAAGGCCCAGCCGACCGCGTGCTCGAGCCTCCGGTCGCGCTCCTCCCGCCAGGCCCCCGCCAGGGAAGCCGGCAGGAAAGGCGCCGCGTAGCCGAGATGGAGGTCCGCCAGATGCAGCATCCGCACGGGCATGGCGCTCCACGCCCTTCTCCGGGCGCTTTGCCGGGCAGCAGCGTAATTGCGCGCGACGGCGACGATTCCTCCCGGACGCTGTATAATGCGGCAGCAAACCACACGGCGGGTAGACCATTCGGGGGCTCGGGACCCATGCCAGGCGCCGGCGGACGGCGGCAAGGCGCGAAGGGGATGGCCGCGAGATTGCTCGTGCTCGCGCTCACGGGCACGACATGGCTGCTTGCCGTTCCCGGTGCTCGTGCGGCCGCGGCCTCAGCAGACGACAATGCCCTGGCCGGGCGCCCGGCCGAACCGCCACCCTCCCTGGAAGCCATCATGGACCAGGTGCGCCGGACCACCCGCCTCATCGACGCACCTAGCCGCGTCCGCCAGCTGTACCGGGCCCAAGCCTTCGGCCGGACATGGGATTTCGAGGCCTTCGTCACCAAGGAATCCGACCGCGTGGTCGTGCAGAGCGAGGATGCTCCCTGGTTCTTGCCGCGCCGCCTCCAGCTGGACGTCGTCCAGGTCGTGGACCTCCTCGACGGGTATCACTTGCGGCTGGTCCCCGAGCAACCGGTATCCGGCAGTGCGGACCGGTGGGTCATCGAGGGGGTGCCCGCAGCAGGCCGCTCCGGGGCACGGTACGTGCGCTTCTGGGTCGAACGGGCGACCGGCCTGGTCACCCACCTGGACCTCGCCTACTGGTGGGGCCGACTCATCATCGACCAGGGGTACCAGCGAGTCGGAGCGTACACGGTGCTCGATTGGCAGAACGTACGGATCGAGCCGCTGCATGTGCAGGTGTACGTGCGCTACCGGGAGTACCGGTTCGGCTCTTGAGGCGGGCGATGGCGACGCTCTCCTGCAGGGTGGGGTGGCAACCTCGTTGAAACCCCTTTCGTGGGAGCGGGCCGGCAGGCCGGAAAGGGGTCTATCGGGATGAGCAGGCGGATCGGTGTCATCGTCGGCGGAGGCGAGTCGAGCGGAGTTCACCCGTTCCTCTGGGGGCTCGCTCTCCACCTGCGTGGCTTGGGGGACGAACTCTGGGGAGTCGACGGGGGCTGGGAGGGCCTGGCGGAGGGCGCGCTGCGTCCCCTGTCCGAGGAAGAGATGGCTCCCCGCCTTTTCCAGGGAGGCTCCATGCTCCGTTCCGGCCGCGCCGCGCCGGTCCCGGAGGCGGTGCTCGACCAGGGTCTGCGTCGCCTCGACGAAGCGCGCATCGACGCGCTCGTGGTCGCGGGAGACCATGCCAGCATGGCGGCGGCCTCCAGGATGGCCCGCATGGGGATCCGCGTAGTCGGCGTGCCCCAGACCATCGCCAACGACGTGCCGGGCTCCGAGTCCTCGATCGGCTACCCCAGCGCCGTCCAGCGTGGCGTGGAGGTCGCCGGGCCCCTGGCGCTCGAGGCGTGGAGCGAGGGCCGCACCGTCGTCATCGGCACGCCGGCGGTGTCGACCGGATGGCTACCCTTGGCCATCGCGCTGGACACCTTTGCCGATGCCGTCGTCATCCCCGAGGCGCCCGTCGACCTCGACGTCCTGGCCGCCGCCATGAAGAGGCGCGCCCCGTCCAGCAGGCGGGGCGTGACGGTGGTGGCAGCGGAAGGGGCGGTGCCCGGTGGGGTGCGGAGGCTGGCCCGAGGTCTCGAGGAGCGCCTCGGGCGGGAAACCGCCGTCCACGTCCTGGACGATGCCCTGACGCAAGCGGCCCCCTCGGAGCGCGAGTTAATGCACGCGCATCTCATGGCCAGGCGTACCGCCGAGGTCATCGGGGCCGGACGGTGCGGTGTCGTGGTAGGCTTGCTGGGAGGCCGGCTCGTGGAGGTTCCCCTGGAGCGGGCAGCCCGGGCGCCGCGGTCCGTCACGCCGGAGTGGCTCCAATTCGCCACACAGAGCGGGCTCGTCCTTCCACAGGCAGCCTGAGCGCGCCCCGCAGGAATGGCCGGTCACCGTGCGAAGTAGCTCCGGCAGGGAGATGCCGTCGTGCCGTCGCAGCAATCTGTCTCGGGGCCCGTGGAGGCCATCATCTTCGACATCGGAGACACGCTGTTGGGGTTTCCCGTGGCGTCCTGGGACGAGGTGGACCGTGCGAGCATCGACGCCCTGCGATCGGCCATGGAGCAGAGCCCTCAGCGCGCCGGGGCGATCGGAGCCGCGCGGGACGGCCTACCCCCGGATGAAACGCTGCTCGCCCTCTATCGCGAAGTCGTGGAGGCGCTCAACCGGGCAGCCCTGCCGGAGCTCAAGGAGGTGCCGGCTCGCCGCGTTCTGGAGCAGATGCTGCGCCGCCTCGGGATCACGGCGGGCGACGCCGAGCTCGATCGCCTGGAGCGGGCATGGGCCGCTCCACGGCTGACCATCCGGCGGCTCTACCCGGAGGTGCCCCGGGTGCTCGCCGGGCTGCGTCGGCACGGGGTCCGCCTCGGCGTCATCTCCAACATCTGGCTGAGCGGCGGCATCGTCCGCGAGCACCTGGATTCCTTGGGGCTGATGGAGCCTTTCGAGGCGGTGGTGCTCTCTTCGGAGGTCGGCTACGTCAAGCCCCATCCCGTGCTTTTCTCCATGGCGCTGGAGCAGATGGGCGTGAAGCCGGCTGCCAGCTGGTACGTGGGGGACAACCCCCACGCAGACGTGGCCGGGGCCAAAGCGGTCGGTATGCGCGCGGCCCTGGTAAAGCGACCGCCGCAACTCCGTTTCCACCCGTCGCCCCCGCCCGACGACCGTCCCTACACCGGGCCTTCGCCGGACCTGGTTCTTTCGGATCTCACCGGGCTGCTCTCGCTCGTCGAGGGAAGCCGGCCCCTTTCCGAGCGGGCGCCGGGCGTACCGCACGCCGGCTGACGCCGCGGTCCGTTGACCCCCGGAGACCGCGGCCGGTTAAATGAAGATGGGGCCGCGGGCTTCGCGAGTAACGCGGCCCGGTCGTCCAGCAGACCGCGGGGAGCATCGGTCGGTTGGCAAGAGCGGGGGCGACGCTCACCGCAAGCGAAGTGGCGTCCAGGCAGGGCCAGCGGGCGCATCGGGCGGAACCGGTGGTGGACCGGCTCCAGCGACAGCTTCGCGACTTCTTCTGGGCGCTTCCCCTGGTCGTGACGGGCCTGGCGGCGCTGCACCAGGCGTGGCTGTACGCGGTGCTGCGGAGCCTCGCACCCCGCTGGCACCCCTGGGCCCAGCTCGCCATCTATGGTCTCACCGGAGTGGTGGTCGCCTGGGTCGGGATGCGTTGGCTGGTCGACGCCGTGGAGCGGCGCGACCGGGCAGAGGCTGAGCTGCGCCGGGCGTACGCCGATCTGCAGGTGACACACAGGCAGCTGCTGGCCTTGCACGAGCTCGGCAAGCGCACCGCGTCGGCGGTCGACGTCCAGGAAGTCCTGACCCTGGCGGCTCGCGTGCCGGTAGAAACCCTGGATGCCAGGGGAACGGCCGTCGTCTACTTCGACCCGGCCCAGTCCCGAGCCAACCTGGAAGTCACATGGAACTTGAGCGACGCCGCTTCGGCCCGCCTGCGCCGGGTCGTCGACGCCGGGCTCGCGTCGGAGGCCTGCCGGCAGTGCCAGGCGCTCACCGCCAACATCAACGACCGCTGCCCGTTGCTCGATCCCTTGCGCCCTATCGCGGCAGAGGAAGACATCGGGGGGGTCATCTGCCTGCCCCTGAGCGTCGGCCAGGATCGGGTCGGGGTGCTGGCGACTTATCTCCGGGCAGGGGAGGCGCCGGACGTCGACAGGGTCCGGATGCTCAACATCCTGGCCACCGAACTGGCTCCGGCGCTGGAGGGGGCGCGCCTGCGGTCGCGCCTGGTCGCCTCGGTCAACTCGGCGCGCCAGACCGCCGATACGCCCCAGGACCTCTACGGCGTGTTGGATCGCGCCCTGAGCATCATGATGGAGGGGTGGAATGCGGACGCCGGCGCCATCCTCTTGAGCGCCGGAGAGCCGCCGGCGTGGGACGCGCGCACCCAGCGCAACTTCGGGGAACTGGGTGGTGAGCGCTTCGCCCTGGCTTTGCGCTTGGCCGGACTCGCCCGGGAGCGCCGGGCTCCCGTGGTCATCCCCCGCATGCGGGCACCGCATGGACTGCGCTCCATCGCCGCCATTCCCCTGGAGGCCGAGGGCCAGGTGCTCGGAGTCGCCGTGATGGCCTCCGAGGTGGATGGGCAGTTCGCGCTCCACCAGACCGACGTGCTGGAGGCGCTGGGCGCCAACCTGGCGCTCGTCATCCGCAACGCCCAGCTCTACCACCGGTTGAGGGAGATGGCGGTGCTCGAGGAGCGGTATCGGATTTCCCGGGAAATCCACGACGGGCTCGCCCAGACGTTGGGCTACCTCGGGCTCCAGGTGGACCGGGTCCGAAGCTTGCTCCAGAGGGGCCAGTACCACGACGCCGCCCAGGAGGTGGGCGCACTCCACGAGGTGATCCGTGAGGCGTACCTGGACGTGAGGGAGACGATCGATCACCTCCGGGTCAGCGCCGAGGGAGAAGGAGGCATCGTGGGAGCTCTCGAGCGCCTGGCCCGGGACTTCACCCAACGCTCCGGCATCACGGTGCGGACCCGGCTGGAGGCCAAAGACGCCTCCCTTGCTCCCGAGGTCGAGCTGCACCTGCTGCGGATCGCCCAGGAGGCCCTCACCAACGTCCGCAAGCACTCAGGGGCACGGCACGTCGAGATGGGCCTCACCCGCGACGAGCGCTTTGTCGAGCTCAGCATCGCCGACGCAGGCCGCGGCTTCGACCCGGCGGCCCTGCCTCCTTCTCACCATCACGGCCTTGCTTCCATGCGAGAGCGCGCGGCCATCTGCGGCGGGCAGCTCAGCATCGTGACCGGACCCGGCAAGGGGACGCGCGTCGTCGTCCGCATGCCGACGATGGGAGGCCACAGCGATGGCAGTACGCGTGCTCGTCGCGGATGACCATGCCCTTTTCCGCGAGGGCCTGCGCCGCATCCTGGCGAGCTACCCCGATATCGAGGTCGTAGCCACCGCCGCCAACGGCCGCGAGGCGGTGGAGATGGCCGGCCGCTTGCGCCCGGACGTCGTGTTGATGGACGTCCGCATGCCAGAGATGGGGGGGGTCCAGGCCACCGCCTCGATCCGGACGGCGCTCCCGGACAGCCAGGTGATCGTCCTCACCGTCTCCGACCAGGACGAGGACCTGTTCGGCGCCATCCGTGCGGGGGCTCGAGGGTATCTGCTGAAGAACGTGGGGGAAGAGGAACTGGTCGAGGCGATCCGCCGTGTGAGCCAGGGAGAGGCGATGCTCTCCCCCTCCCTGGCGGTCCGCCTCCTGGACGAGATGGCAGGGCGCAGGGAATCCGGCCCTGAAGACGCGCAAGGGCTCACGCAGCGGGAGTCCGAGATCCTCGCCCTGGCCAGTCAAGGGCTCACCAACCGGGAGATCGCGGATCGCCTCCACCTTTCCATCCACACCGTGAAGACCCACGTCCGTCACATTCTGGACAAGCTCCACGTGCGCAACCGCGCCCAGGCCGCCGCCCTGGCATCCGGTGGAGCGCCGCCTCCGCGTCCCGACAGGCGTAATCCATCCGGGTGATGCCGGCCCGCTCGCCCGCTCTCTTGACGCTCGCCCCTCCGTATGAGTCTGGCAGATGGCCAAATGGCCCGAACGCGTGATGGCGCCTCGGGTCGATGCGCTGCTTTAATCGGTAGTAGACAATGGGAGCGATTACGAGCAGCGTCGCCGGGCGAGGACGACACGTGCCGTGGTATGCATGGCCCCCCGGCTTGGTACTGGCGGGGCTGGCCTGGTTCGCGCTGGCCCGGCCGTTGACGGTGGCGCCCCGTCTGGGGGTGGCGCCCGTGTTCGAACTGATCGACCAGCAGGGCCGTACGGTCACCCACCGGGCTTTCGAGGGCCGGCCGGTGCTCTACTCCTTCTTCCCCGCCTCGGCGGAAGACGCCACGGCCGTCACGATGGCGAGGCAACTGCAGGCCCTGCAGCGCCGGCTCTCGCAGGATGCGGATCGGCGGGAGCGGCTCCGCCTCGTCACGGTGAGCGTGCGTCCGGAGCACGACGACCCGGCCAGGCTTGCCGCGTTCGCCCGGCGGCTCGATGCGGACCCGTCCATCTGGCAGTTCCTGACCGGCCCGGGCCTGGCGGTCAAGCTCATGGTCGGCACGGGATTCGGGGTTTACTACGACGCCCGCGCGCAGGCGCCCGCCGGGGTGGTCTACGACCCGCGCTACGTCCTGGTCGACGGGCAGGGGCTCATCCGCGGTATCTACTCCGGGCCCCGGCTCGACGCCGAGAGGCTCCTGCGCGACCTCGACCTGGTGCTGCAAGAGGCTCGGGCAGAGGGAGCAGCCCGGCTCGCATACGAGGCTGCCCACCTCTTCCTCTGCTACCCGCGCTGATGGCGGGGCGCACGCCCGGTGAGCCCCGGCGTGCGACAACTGAAGGGGGGCGAACGCACGATGGCAGCGACCACTCCGAAGCACGACGCCGCCCAAGAACCGGCCGCTGCTGCGGCGACCGAGGTAAGGCAGCGGCCGGCGGCGCCGGAGGAGGTCGTCGAGGAACACCCCAGGGGAGCCATGTTGGCCACCCTCCTCTACCTGCTGGCAATCGTGGGTGCCTGGGCGTACATGTACGCGAATCTGCTGAGCCGGGGGTGAAAGCAGGCCATGTACATCGAGCTGTACGAGAAGCGCTGGATGGTCCTGACGGGGGTCGCGCTGGCCGTCATGTTCCTGGCCATCGTAGGATCGGTCTTCGGGGCGGGCATCCAGGTGCCCGGCGTTTACGGCCAGGTCAACCCTGCCCGGCTTCCCAACACCCCTCCCTTCGATCAGCCGGGCGTGCGCCAGCTTGGCCCGGGACGCTACGAAGCCACCGTCATCGCGCACATCTGGGCTTACTCCCCCAATGAGATCCGGGTACCCGCCGGTGCCACGGTCACCTTCAACCTGACGAGCCGGGACGTCATCCACGGCTTCCGCATCGAGGGCACCAACGTCAATACCATGGTGATCCCCGGCCAGATCGCCCGGGTGACCCATACCTTCAAGAAGCCCGGGACGTACCTCTTCTTGTGCCACGAGTACTGCGGCGTCGGGCACCAGAACATGTTCGGGCGGGTCATCGTCGAGTGAGAGGGTTTGGTACAGAGACGGGCAGAGCGCTTGCTGCCCGGGAACGGAGGTCGACGGTCGTGTCACAACCGGAGCGCCGCCTCGTGGCCTGGTTCCTGTACGTGGCCATGCTGGCGCTGTCCATCGGGGCCACGCTGGGGCCCTTCCAGGCGCTGGAGCACGCGGGCATCAACCTGTACCCGTACCTCGCCCCCTTCATCCGCTCCTACTACCAGGGGCTGAGCATCCACGGGGTCTTCAACGTGCTCGTGTGGACCACGTTCTTCATCAGCGGCTTCCTCACGTTCGCCACGATGAGCGGCCTCAAGCACCCCCTTTACAGCCTCAAGCTGGGTTGGATCACGTTCTGGATCATGATCGCCGGCATCGGCCTCACCGGGTGGGCCCTTTTCAGCGATAACGCGACGGTCATGTTCACGAGCTACCCGCCTCTCAAAGCTCACCCTGCCTACTACCTCGGGTTGACGCTGGTCGTCGTGGGCACGTGGCTGGTCTCGGCCAACATCTTCCTCACCTACCGGGCCTGGCGCCGTGATCACCCCACGGAGCGCACGCCGCTTGCGACCTTCGGAGCCCTCGCCACGTTCGTCATGTGGGACATCGCGAGCCTCGGGATCGCAGCCGAGTTCCTGACACTGCTCATCCCCGCCTCGTTCGGGATCACGCAAGGTACCGACCCGCTGCTGGCACGGGCCTTCTTCTGGTTCACCGGGCACCCCATCGTCTACTTCTGGCTCCTGCCGGCCTACGTCTCCTGGTACGCCATGGTGCCCAAGCAGGCAGGCGGTAAGCTGTTCAGCGATCCGCTGGCCAGGCTGGCGCTGGTCTTGTTCATCCCCTTCTCCATACCGGTAGGGCTGCATCACCAGTTCACCGACCCCGGCATCTCCGAGGCCTGGAAGATGGTACACGCGGCCCTGACCTTCGTGGTCTTCTTCCCGAGCGCCCTCACCGCGTTCACCCTGCTGGCCTCCCTCGAAAACGCCGGCCGCGCCCGGGGAGGGCGAGGCTGGTTCGGGTGGTTCTTCAAGCTGCGCTGGGACGACCCGGCAGTGGCGGCGCAGGTGCTGGCCATGCTGCTGTTCGCCGCAGGGGGCGTGAGCGGGATCATCAACGCCTCCTACGACCTCAACCTGATGGTGCACAACACGGCGTGGGTGCCCGGGCACTTCCACCTGACGGTGGGATCGGGCGTCACCCTTACGTTCATGGGGATCTCCTACTGGCTCATCCCGTATCTCACCGGCCGCAAGCTGTGGAGCCGGCGGGTGGCGCTGTGGCAGGCCTGGACGTGGTTCGCCGGGATGCTGTTGTTGGGGCGAGGGCTTCACTGGCTGGGCCTGCTCGGGGCGCCCCGGCGGACCATGCTGGGAGCCGCGGCCTATCGGGCGCTCAACCCCGAGTGGGGGCTGCCGTCGCTGCTGGTGGGTGTCGGCGGCGGCATCCTGGCGGTGAGCCTCTACCTCTATCTGGTCGAGATGGCGGCCACGATCTGGTTCTCCAGGGAGCCGGCCGACATCGAGGTACCGGAGGCGGAGGCCGTCTCCGGACCCGAGCACGCGCCCTTCCTGCTCGAGCGCTGGCGGGTCTGGATCGGCGCCGCCGTCGTCCTTACGGCCATCGGCTACGTGCCGACGGTGGTCCAGCTCCTCGCCCACTTCAACCCGGTGGCATCGCTCCGGGTCTGGTAGGTCCCGGGCAGCCGGAGCCCGGGTGGTGGCCATGCCGGCCCGCCGTCTGCAGCGGGCCGGCATGGCCGCCCTCACGTGCCGCTGGCAGGGCCTGGGAGATGGCGATGGTCGCCCATGCCGGCCTGCCCGGCCTGGATCACCCGCAAGAACGCCTGGACGACCTCGGGGTCGAACTGCGACCCCGAGTTGCGCACGATCTCCTCGACGGCCTGGTCCGCCGGGATGGGGGGCCGGTAAGGCCTCCAGGAGGTCATCGCGTCGTAGGCGTCCGCCACGGCGAAGATGCGAGCGATGATGGGAATGCGCTCTGCCTGCAGGCCCATGGGGTAGCCGCGCCCGTCGTAGCGCTCGTGATGGTGCAGCACCACGGTGGCGCCGTCTCTCAGGAACTGGATCCCCTCCAGCACGCGGAAGCCCAGCAAAGGATGCTGCCGCATGATCTCCCACTCCCGGTCGTCGAGCGGGCCCCTCTTGTGGAGGATGTTGTCCGGGATCCCGATCTTCCCGATGTCGTGGAGAAGCCCTCCCCGGTAAAGCGCCTGCAGGGCGTAGGTGGGCAGCCCCATCTCGCGGGCGATCGCAAGCGCGAGCGCGGCCACCCTGCGCGAGTGGCCCTCGGTATCCCGATCCCGCACGTCGAGAGCCGCGGTGAGCGCCTCGAGCGTGTCGTCGTACGCCCGCTCCAGGGCCGCGAAGAGCCTCGCGTTGCGAATGGCGGCGGTCGACTGCTGGGCCAGCGCCACCAACCAGTCGACGGCGCCCCGATCCAGCAGGCCGGGCTCCTTGCGCCAGACCACCAGGCCCCCGACCATCTCCTCGCCGGAGGCCATGGGCACCGCCAGAATCGAGCGGAAGCCCTGAGGCCGGGTGAGGTGCAAGAAGGCGTAGCCCGGCTCGCTCTCCACGTCGGCGACCTGTACGGGCCGCCGCTCGGCCACCGCACGGCCGATGGCCCCGTCGCCGGGGCGCACGCGGGCCCGCCGGATACCCTCGACGAAGGCGTCCTCGACCCCGTGGCTGGCCGTGACGGCCAGCACCCCCTCCTGGGGATCGTATTCGAAGACGGCGCCGGCATCCGACCCGGTCAGTTCGGCGGCGTACCGGGCCACGGTGCGCAATACCTGGGCAGGGTCGAGGCTGGAGGCGATCTCCATGCCGATCTCCTGAAAGGCCTTGAGCTGCCGATACGCGACGGACACGCGGTCGTACATCTGCTGGAGCTCCTCTGCTCGCCGGCGGGTTTCGTCGAACAGGCGCGCCCCTCCGAGCGCCAGGCTCGCCTGATACGAGAACGCGGTCAACGCCCGCACCTCCCAGGTGCGGTACCGGCGGACCCGCCGGTGGTATACGGCCAGTACGGCTACGGTGCGGCCATCGAGCACCATCGGAAACAGCCCGATGGTACGGATCCCCTCCGCCCGGGCGAGCTCCGCCAGGCGCGGCCACCGTTCGAGGCGCCTCGCATCGAGGATCACCGCCGGCCGCCCCGTGCGCACCACCCGGCCGCCCGGCACGAGGTGGCTCACCCGGCTGACCGCGGCGGTGTACGTGTCCGAAACCCCCTCCGACCAGGCGCACCGGATGGTGCCGCCTTCATCGACGGTGAAGACGGCCGCCCCGTCGGCACCCAAGAGCGAGATCGCCTGGCTCGTCAGCAGCCGGTGGGTAGCGGGCTCATCCCGGATGGTATCGATTCCACGGACGGCGTCGAGCAGACGCTTCCATGCGCGTGAAGCGGGGAGGTCGGCGACCCGGCGGGCGGCGCCCGGCTTTGCAGCGCGCTGGGACACGGAAGCAGGCTCCGCCGCCGGCCGCAGGCGCCGGGGCGGCTTCGGAGGCTGCGGCTGTTGTGAGTCCATAGTTCCCGTCCCCTGCAGCGATTGGAGGCTCTATCTGCTGCATCGGCACGTGCTGCTGGAGGCTTGTGACCCTGGAAGATGTTGGCCGCGCAGGCGCGAGTTCCTCTCGTGGAGCCAGAAGAGCGAGGCGGCCTGGTTGAGGGCCTGGGCCCCGGCGAAGACCAGCAGGTCGCCCGGGCGTACGATGTCGAGAGCCGTGCGCATGGCCTGTTCGAGGGTGCGCCGGTGCTCCACGATCCGTACCCTGACGTCCTGCAGCGCACCCAGCAATGCGTCTCGCTCTCGCGGCTCGACCCGGTCGCCGGGGCCCACCGCATCCTCGCTCTCCGTCGTCACGATGGCCGCCACGGGGAGCCGCCGCGCCCAGGCGGCGATGACGCGTCCGTTGCGGGCGTTGATGTCGGCGCCCCGGCTGCCCCGTACTCCGACGAGAAGGACGATCCGAGGCGCCCCGATGGCCTCGAGCGTCTGGAACAGGTGCTCGAAGCTGGCGGGATGGCCCGTCGTGTCGTCGATGACGGTGAACTCGCCGCGGTGGATGGGGTTCATGCGCCGGGGCAGCGGCCGAAGACGGCCCATCCCCTCGACGACCCGTTCGAAGGAAAGGCCCGAGGCGAGCGCCGCCGCAGCCGCGCCCAGCACGTTGTGCACGGCGTGGGCACCCAGCAGGTGGAGCGAGACGACTGCATCCGTGTCCTTCCGGCCCGGAGCGCGCCAGCGCACGTGCACGCGGGTCCCGTCGAGCGAGGCCCCCTCGATCCGCCCCACCACCGACCAGGCCGCATCCTCGACGGCGCCCTCCTCTCCCAGAGCGAAGGCTACTCGCCGCGGCCGGGGCCACAACTCCGCCATCGCCCGGGTGTGAGGGCTGTGGGCGCTGTACGCGAGGAACGCGTCCGGCCGCAGCAACTTCAGGAAGCGGCGCTTGGTGGCGAGGTAGTGCTCGAAGCTCGGATGGGCCTCGGCGTGTTCGAAGGGCAAGATCTCCGTGATCACGCCCCCGGCCAACCGGATCGCCTCGACCCGGTGCTGCATGAGGCCGTGGGAGGAGACCTCGATGACGGCCTGCGACAGCCCCTCCTGCACCATCTCGTGTAGCGCCCGCTGCAACGTGATGGGATCGGGCGTGGTCAGGGGAGAGGGCTCGTGTCCCCGCTCTTTGAAGATACCCAGGGAACCGACGGCGCCCGCCCGCCTCCCCGCTGCCTGCAACAGTCCCCTCAGGTAGAGCGAGACGGACGTCTTGCCCACGGTGCCCGTCACGCCGACCACGTCGAGCGTGCGCGCCGGGTGCCCGTAAAAGGAGGCGGCGGCCCACGCCAGCGCCACCGAGGTATCCGCGACCCGCACCACCCACGGCGCCCGGGGCCCTCGGAGCCGCCCATCTCGCAGCTCCGACAAGACGCCGGGCCTGTCCACCATGAGGGCACGGGCGCCCCGCTCCAGCGCCTGCCCGATGTAACGGTGGCCATCGGTGTTCGTGCCGCGCACCGCCACGAACAAGTAGCCGGGAAGCACGCGCCCCGAGTGCGCGCTGATGCCGGTCACCACCGGCCCTGCCTGCGGGCCCGGGAAGGGGTCCGTGTCCCCGGCGATCACTTCGACGACGCCGGGGACGTCTTGCACGATGGCGCCGAGGGCGCGCCCGAGCCCGTTGCTGCCGGCCACCCCCGGACCCGGCGGGCGGCTCCCATCCGAAAGCCGCCCGCCTTCGCCGGCCTTTTGGTGGCCTTGCGCGTCGTCCAGCGCAATCCCGCCTTTCGAGGCGCCGGAGCCCCGCGCCGGCCCTTACGGGCTACGGGCCGTGGCGCCCGCCCGACCCCTCAGAACGCCGGCACTACGGCTCCCTTGTAGCGCTCCTGGAGGAATGTGCGGACGTCGTCCGACGTCAGTACCCGCGCGACCTCCCGGAGCACCGGATCATCCTTATCTTTCGTCCGCACCGCCAGAACATTGGCGAGCGGGCTTACGTGCGGAGCTTTGACGTCCTCGATGAAAATAGCATCGCGCACCGGGGCCAATCCAGCCTCCAGGGCGTAGTTGCCATTGATGACCGCTGCGTCCACGTCCGGCAGGGCCCTCGGCAGCTGCGCCGCCTCGAGCTCCCGGATCGCCAGCTTCTTCGGGTTGGCCGTGATGTCGAGCACCGTCGCGCTGAGCCCCAGGTTCGGCTTGAGCTCGATGAGCCCGGCCTCCGCCAGCAGCTGAAGCGCCCTCCCGCCGTTGGTGGGATCGTTGGGGATCGCCACTACCGCTCCCTGCCGAAGCTCAGACGGTTTTTTCACCTTGCGCGAGTAGAGCCCCATCGGCTCGATGTGGACACGGGCAATGTAGGTGAGGTCGAGGCCGTGATCCCTGGAGAACGTCTCCAGGTACGGGATGTGCTGGAAGTAGTTCGCGTCCAGCTCGCCCTCGGCGAGCGCAAGGTTGGGCCGCACGTAGTCGGTGAACTCGATGATCCGCAGCTCGATGCCCTCCCGGGCCAGGATGGGCTTCACGAACTGCAAGACCTCGGCGTGGGGCACCGGGGTCGCCCCGATCCGCACCACTTTGGGCGCGCCGCCGCTCCCCGCGAACGTCGCCGCCGGCGTCGCCAGCGTCAACCCTACCGCCAGGAGCAAGACGGCCGCCAGCGCCGCCGATGCCTCGTAGACTCGAAACAGCCTGCTGCGCATCCTGGTGTGACCTCCTTCAGCGGGGTTCAGGGTCTAGCGCCGCCGCCCGATCCGCCGGGCGGCCGCGTCTCCCAGCGCCTGCATGCCCTGGACGAGCACGACGAGGAGTATGACCGTCTGGGCCATGATGTCCGTGCGGAACCGCTGGTACCCGTAGCGAACGGCCAGGTCGCCCAGTCCCCCTCCCCCCACCGCGCCGGCCATGGCCGAGTAGCCCACCACGCTGATCGCCGTGATGGCCGCTCCCAGCGCCAGGCCCGGCAAAGCCTCGGGCAACAGCACGCGGGTGACGATCTGCCACGGGGTCGCCCCCATGGCCTGGGCCGCCTCCACGACGCCCGGGTCGACCTCGCGCAGCGCCGCCTCGACCAGGCGCGCGACGAACGGGATGGCCGCCACCGTCAGGGGCACCATGGCCGCCGTGGTGCCGATGGAAGTGCCCACCACCCAGCGGGTGAACGGAATGATCGCGACCAGCAAGATGATGAACGGGATGGACCGCCCGACGTTGACCACGCCTGCCAGCACTTCGTGCAGGGCGCGCTGCTCGAGCACGTGCCCGCGGTCCGTCACCACCAGCAAAACGCCCAGCGGCACGCCGGCCACGTGCGCCAGCACCGTGGCGACGCCGGTCATGTACAGGGTCTCGAGCAGGGCCTGCCAGAGAACCGACGTCATCATGCGCTCCACTCGACCACCTCGACGCCTTGCTCTCGCAGCCACTGCGCGGCGGCATCTACCGCCTCGGGCCGCCCGTCCATGGCCACCACCAGCACCCCGAAGGGCACCGCACCGATGCGGTCGATGCTGCCATGGATGATGTTGACCATCACGTCGAACTCTCTCACCACCCGCGAGATCACCGGCTGTTCCGCTGCCGGCCCCAGGAACGCCAGGCGGAACAGCTTCCCAGCCGGGGTATCGGGAGCGCCGGGCGCGGCGCCGTCCAGCCGCGACCGCAGGGCGGCCAGGGCGCGTTCGGCGGCCGCTCCCACCAGCCGTCTCCCGGCCTGGGACCGGGGCCGCGTGATGATCGAGGCGGTGTCCCCCACCTCCTGCACGCGCGCGTCGGCCATGACCGCCACGCGGTGGCAGATGGCCTGGACGACCGGGAGTTCGTGGGTGATGAGCAGGACGGTGATGCCCAACGTCCGGTTGATGTCCCGCAGGAGTTCCAGGATCGAGGTGGTCGTCTCGGCGTCGAGCGCCGACGTCGGCTCGTCGCAGAGCAGGACCTTGGGCTCGGGGGCGAGGGCCCGAGCGATGCCGACCCGCTGGCGCTGGCCGCCGCTGAGTTCGGAAGGGTACGCGTCTGCCCGGTCGGCGAGGCCCACCAGCTCCAGGAGCTCCATGACCCGCCGGCGGATCTGGGCGCGGGGCACACCGGCGATCTCCAGAGGAAAGGCGACGTTGCCCATGACCGAGCGCGAGCGCAGGAGGTGGAAGTGCTGGAACACCATGCCGATGCGGCGACGAGCGGCACGCAGCGCTCGGGCGTCGAGGCTGGTCATCTCGAGCCCGTCGACCTCGATCCTTCCCCGGTCCGGCCGCTCCAGGAGGTTGATGCACCGGACGAGCGTGCTCTTGCCCGCGCCCGAAAGGCCGATGATGCCGAAGATCTCTCCGGCCCGGACGGACAGGTGCACGTCGTCCAGCGCCACGACCTCCCGGCCCCCCTGCCGGAAGACCTTGGTGAGCCCTTCGATGAGGACCATCGGACGGCCCGGGGCCGGGTGCTCCCCCAAACCGGTGCGCCCCGGCTCGCGCTGTACCGTGAGTGCTTGCACGAGCCCATCCTTCCTCCATGCCGCGACGCCTGCCCGGCACGGCCGGCCCCACCGCAAAAAAAGAACCTCTCCCACCCGGAAGAGGTCACGCACCTGCAAGCCCCGTCACAGCCGGGGCGGCGCCTCGTATCTCTCCGGGCCTGGAGCCGGCAGGATTTGGCACCACTGCGACACGCGGTCGCCGGTTGCCGGGCTTCATCGGGCCAGTCCCTCCGCCACTCTCGATACCAGGTCTGCCGCGCTATGGATTTGGCGAGATCATACCTGCCCTGCCCGGGCGTGTCAATCGGCCGGGCCCACGGCAGGTTTCGGGCGAGCAAGAGCTTATTATGTGTGGTAGGGGGCCGGTAGAGGTGGTGAGGTAGTGAAAACGGTTACTATCGCGATCGACGAAGCCCGGTGCAAGGCGTGCGAGCTGTGCATGGCCTTCTGTCCCCAGGAGGTGCTCCGGCTGGCGTCGGGGAGGTTCAACGCGCTGGGCTACCCGCCGGCGGAGGTCCTTCACCCCGAGGCCTGCACGGGATGCGGCCACTGCGCCCGCATGTGTCCCGAGGCCGCGATCACCGTCACCATCACCCGCCTCGCGAGGGCAGGGGCCGTTTGAGGAGGGACGGACGTTGGGCGACAGTCAGGCACCCCGGGTACTGATGAAGGGCCTCGAAGCCATGGGGGAAGCGGCTATCCGAGCAGGATGCCGCTATTTTTTTGGCTACCCTATCACGCCCCAGTCCGAGCTCCCGGAGTACATGGCCCGCCGCTTGCCGGAGGTCGGCGGGGTCTTCTTGCAGGCCGAGAGCGAGGTGGCGGCCATCAACATGGTCTTCGGCGCCGCCGGCGCCGGCGGCCGGGTGATGACCTCCTCCTCGAGTCCCGGCATCAGCCTCAAGCAAGAGGGCATCTCCTACATCGCCGGAGCCGAACTCCCTTGCGTCATCGTCAACATGATGCGGGGAGGCCCGGGCCTGGGGGGCATCCATCCCTCCCAGTCCGACTACTTCCAGGCGACCAAGGGAGGGGGCCACGGCGACTACCGGCTGCTGGTGCTGGCTCCCGCCTCGGTCCAGGAGCTGGCCGACCTCATGTTCGAGGCGTTCGAGCTTTCCGAGCGCTACCGCAATCCCGTCCTGGTGCTCGGAGACGGCCTGTTGGGGCAGATGATGGAGCCCGTACGGCTGCCGCCGGAGCAGGCCGTGGCGCCCCCCAATCGCCCCTGGGCCACCACGGGTGCCAGGGGTCGCGCCCCCAACCTCGTGAGCTCGTTCCACATCGACCCGGCCGAGCTCGAAGCCCTCAACCTCCGCCTCCAGGAAAAGTACCGCACCATCCGGGCCGAGCAGACGCGGTTCGCCGTCGAGGATCCGGAGGGCGACGCGCGGCTCTTCCTGGTCGCCTACGGTACGGCGGCCCGGGTGTGCCGGGCGGCCATGCGCCGCGCCCGAGCCGAGGGCATCCCGACCGGGCTCATCCGGCCTATCTCGCTCTGGCCTTTCCCGGACGCTGCCTTCGAGCAGGTCATGGAGAGGGCGCTCGGCTTTCTCACGGTCGAGCTCAGCCTCGGGCAGATGGTGGAGGACGTACGCCTGGCCGTGGCGGGACGGCGGCCCGTGGAGTTCTACGGCCGTACGGGGGGCATGCTCCCCGACCCGGAGGCCATCGTCGAGCGGCTTCACCTTCTCTGGGAAAAGGTGGGTGTGCGGCATGGCTAAAGTCGTCGAGACGGCCCAGGACCGCCGCGTCCAGGTGCTCGGGGGCAGGCCCCGGTCGATGAGCGACAAGGTCCTCCACTATTGTCCCGGCTGTACCCACGGCCTGGCCCACCGGCTGGTCGCTGAGGTCATCGACGAGCTGGGGATCCTGGAGCGCACCATCGGGGTAGCTTCGGTGGGGTGCTCGGTCTTCGCCTACGACTATTTCCGGTGCGACTTCCAGCAGGCGGCTCACGGCCGGGCCCCGGCGGTCGCCACGGGCATCAAGCGGGTGCACCCCGAGGCGGTGGTCTTTACGTACCAGGGCGACGGGGACCTGGCCGCCATCGGCACGGCCGAGATCGTCCATGCGGCCGCCCGCGGCGAGCAGATCACCGTCATCTTCATCAACAACGCCATCTACGGCATGACCGGCGGGCAGATGGCGCCCACCACGCTGGTGGGCCAGGCCACCACCACCACTCCGCAGGGGCGGGCGCCAGAGCGTGCCGGCTACCCCGTCCGGATGAGCGAGATCCTGGCCACCCTCGACGGAGCCGCCTACATCGCCCGCATGTCTCTCCACGACCCCCTGCACGTCGGGCGGGCCAGGCGGGCCATTCGCAAGGCCTTCGAGGTGCAGCTCAAAGGCCTCGGCTTCAGCATGGTCGAGCTTCTGTCGAGCTGCCCCGTCAACTGGGGCCTCAAGCCCATCGAGGCCCTCCACTGGATCGAGCAACGCATGATCCCGTCCTTCCCGCTCGGAGAGCTGAAGAACACGGCGGGGGTGGTGTGAGGGTGGAACGCCAGATCCTCATCGCGGGCTTCGGCGGCCAGGGCGTCATGCTGGCCGGCATCCTCCTGGCGGAGGCCGCCATGGCCGAAGGCTACGAGGTCTCCTGGGCGCCGTCGTACGGGCCGGAAATGCGGGGCGGCACGGCCCACTGCTCCGTGGTGATCGCCGACGAGCCGGTGAGCTCCCCGGTGGTGACCCGTCCGGACGGGCTCATCGTCCTCAACGGGCCGTCTCTGGAGCGCTTCGAAGAGAGCGTGGTGCCGGGCGGTGTGCTGGTGGCCAACGCGTCCTTGCTGGGCCGGCCTCCGCGGCGCACGGACCTTCGCGTCCTGCTGGTCCAGGCGACCGAGTGGGCCACCGCTCAAGGAGCGCCCGCCGTCGCCAATATGGTAGCCCTCGGGGCGCTCGCCGCGGCCATGGGCCTCGTGCAGCTATCGAGCCTCCAGCAGGCGGTCCACCGCACGGTGCATGCCCGCCGGCGCCACCTCATCCCGCTGAATGAAAGAGCTCTCGAGGAGGGCTTCCGGTTGGGCTCACGGCTCCTCGCCCCCCAGGGGCAGCATTCAGGGCCAGCGTGACGGGCAACAGCCGCCCCTGGTGGGCGACCCACCGGTGGTACCTCTCAGCCACCGCATCGGCTTGCCAGGCGTCGACGCAGGCCAGGTCGTAGACGCAAAGCACCCTGGCCAGTCCGGCGGCGGCGACCCGATCGAGGGCGGACTCCGCTGATTCGGCCGACAAACGCCCGGAGGGCGGGTCGCCGGCGCCGGACTCGTCTCCTTCGCTACCCACGACGTGAATCATCCAGCTGCCCGAAGGCCATGGACCGACGGTCTGCTCGGCCAACGACTCCTGCCCGCCGCGCGACTCGATCTCCTCGAGAAGGCGGGAAGGCAAGGAGGAGACGCGTCGAAGGGCTTGCAGGTAGGAAGGAGGAGCCACCACCCGCAGGGGCTGCCCGTGTCCATGGATCTCGGAGAGGACCGGCGCCAGAGCGTAAGCGAAATGTTCGGGCCCGGCACAGAACCACACTGCATGGACGGGCACCGGATGAGCCTGCAGAGCCGAGAACAAAGTGTGGCGGCCAGCCATGCCTGTTCACCCCCGACACGGGACGACTTGGGTGCGACAGAACACGCTACTCCACTGGCCGCGCTCGTATTCACTCCAGCGGCAGGAGAGTCCTCCACGAATTTGCTATTGTTTATCACCAAAGGCGGTGCCGTCAGCCGAAGAGCGCCTGAAAGAGCGGGTGCCGGTCCCAGATGCCGCTCCCGCCCCAGAGAAGCAACGCGGCCCACGCGCTGCACAGCCCCACCCAGGCCAGCAGCCACCCGCACGCCTGCAACAGCGGCAAAGATTGCGCCCGTGCCACCGCACGAATCCCACCCGAGCCCGCCCAGGCGCTCGTCGCCCGGCACCGCCGGAGGGCGGACGTGGCCAGCGGCCAGAGCTCCCGGGCACTGAAGCAAGCTCCGTAGAGGGCCACCAGCGACCAGCTGATCCATAGCCACGCCTCGCGTGTCATCCCGCCCCAGCCCCCTCCCGGGTCTCCTCGTCAAACCCTCAGGATCACCCCGGCCGCCACCAGACAGAGGGCAAGAGCGTAGGCGCCCACGGCGGCCCCTGCGGTGCCCAGCACCCATCCCCCGGCCATCAGACAGGCTCCAAGCAGGATGAAGCCTGCAGCCGCCCCTACCTGCATCGGATGGGCAAGGGGGCGGCGGATCGTGTGCGGTAACCCCTTCCACGAGACCGGCACCCGGCGGCCACGGCGTGGCCGAGAGCGGCAGGCGATCGACGACGGCTGCATACGGCAACCCCCGATTGCACCTTACCGCCCGGGGCGCCGGCCGGGTATCGGAGGAGGAGGGTAACTCCTACAGGGGTGCTGACCCGATCTCGTCGTCGGAGAGGACCGGAGTGCCAGGGAGACCGGGCTACGGTTCGATGAGGCCGGTGCGGATCGCGAACCGGACGAGCTGGACCCGGTCGCTGATGTTGAGCTTCTGCATGATGTTGGCCCGGTGCGTCTCCACCGTCTTGAGGCTGATATGGAGCTGGTTGGCGATCTCCCGGTTCTTGTAGCCTTCCGCGATGAGGCGCACGATCTCCCGCTCCCGCTCCGTCAGGACGGGCTCCTCCTGGCCTTGCTCCAGCCGGTGCAGGTAGTCGCTCAAGACGACCTTGACGATGCTCGGATGCAGGTATGATTCGCCCCGCATGACCGCCCGGATGGCGCCCAGGAGCTCCTGGGCGGCGGCACGTTTGACCACGTACCCATGGACGCCCGCCCGGAGCACGTGGACGATGTAGTCCTCGGACTCGTGAATGGTGAGCGCCA
The DNA here is from genome assembly GCF_035593305.1 of Limnochorda sp. L945t. GTDB lineage: Bacteria > Bacillota > Limnochordia > Limnochordales > Geochordaceae > Carboxydichorda > Carboxydichorda subterranea. The sequence continues at coordinate 2,438,414 of NZ_CP141615.1, forward strand.
GGATCTTGACGTGAGGGAAGTCCCGCCGGATCTGCCGGATCGCCTCCAGCCCGGACAGCCCGGGCATGGAGATGTCCATCAACACGACATCCGGTTGCAGCTGCCGCGTCGCCGCGATGGCCTGCTCCCCGTCGGCCGCCTCTCCTACCACCTCGACGTCGGGGGCCGACTTCAGCACCATCACGATGCCCTCGCGAACCAGCGTGTGATCGTCCGCCACCAGCACGCGGACCTTCCGGGCGTGGTCCCGGTCGGGCTCTTGTGGGTGCGAGACCACGGCCTGCCTCAACGCCCTTCCTGTCCGTCCGGTGCCGCCTCGTAGCGAGAGGGGCACGTCACGAGCAACTGGGTAGCAGAGAGTTCGCCGCCGGGGGACAGGCGGCCCTCCACGATCACCTGCTGGCCTTCCTCGAGATTGTCCGGGCGAGCGCCGTGGTACGTCACGTGCAGAGACTGCGAGGCAGCGGCAGCAGCCTGCACCGCAGGCCCGCCGTCCCCAGGGGCTTGCTCGAGCTGGAAGCGCACCACCAGGCCGACCGGATCGACCTCAAGGGTGCCCTCTCGCACCTGTCCCCGGATGCGCACCGGGATAGGTTCGCCGCTCGACTGGACGGAAGCGATCGCCTCTCCTACCGAGAGGTAGTACGTGGCGGTCTGGCGAAAGCCGGTCACCATCAGGTAGAGGGTGGCGGCCAGCATGACCGCTGCGCCTACCCAGATTCGTGTGCGCCCCTTCAAAGCCTCTCGTCCCCTGTCTTTGCCGGAGTCGGAAGGGGCGAGGGGGGCCCACCTCGCCCGCGCTTTTTTCTCGCGATCCTGCGAGCTTATAACCCCTTGACGGAAATGCTGCCGGTCTTGGGGTCCAATTGATGGCAGTTCATGCACTGTCCCTGATAGTTGGAGATGAAGTGGTTCTCCGCCCCGCCCGTCAGATGGGCCTTGTGCATGACCTGGGCGAACGGATGCTTGCTGTCCGGCTTGTGGCAGGTCAGGCACTGCTTGGGCAGATCCTTCATCATCCGCTCCGATACCTTGGGATGGGTACCGGCCTTGACCATGTTGGCGATTTCCGTCGGCAGGGAATAGTCTTTGTCGGGACTCACCTTACGATGGCAATCCGTGCAGCCGTTGGGATGGGTATCCTCCGCCGTGATCCCCGGGATCGCCGGCACCTTCGGCTGCTCTGCCGCCATGGCGGCGACCACCGAGGTGAGCAACACCCCGATGACGATCACCGCCAACACCGCGCGGCTGCGCATGGTACACCTCCCCCCACGCACCATCCATCCAGGGGTTTCATGGGCCCCCTCCCCTTCCGGCCGTTGGTCGTCCTCGCGACTTGCGAGCGCGGGCTTCACCGGCGCGCCCGGCTTCTCTCCAAGGGCGCTACCGTAGCTCCGTCGACGGAGCCTCCTTCCCCGTCGACCGAGATGCCAGGCTCCAGGCGCTCGATCGCCGGGGTCTCGATGGCGGTACCCGCGAAGCTGCGGAGCTCCAGGGGGTGCTCCTCCTCCATCCGCCACATCGGCAACCGCCCCGTGAAGATGACCGGATCCATGGGGAAGACCTCCCGCCGCAGGTGGGCGTTGTACATGTGCCAGATGAGGATGGCGAGCACGGCCAGCACCGCCTCGCCGCCGTGCGCCGCCCGTGCCGCAGGTACGGCGACCCCCGGCAGATACCGGGTGGTGATCTCGGGATACATGAGCATGAGGCCGGTGAGCCCCATCACCACCGTACCCCAGACCACCGCCCAGTACTCGAACTTCTCCTTGTAGGAATACCGCCCGAAAGCCGGCGGCTTCTGCTCGAGTCCCATGAAGTAGCGGAGCATGTGTAAGAGGTCCCTGAGGTCCTGGACACGGGGCCACATCTCCGTCCGCGGGCCGTACCGGAGCGCTCGGATGCTGACGGAGAAGAGGTGCACCACCCCCAGTCCCATGAGCACGAACCCGAGGACGTGATGCACCGCCCGCACCCGCTCGATCCCCCCGGCCGCGCCGATGAACCACCGGGAGAGCCCGAGCGACGCGTATTTCTGCGCCAGCCCCGTCAAGGCGAGGCCCGTGAAGCTCACCATGAGCACCGCGTGCTCCAGCACCTGCCACGGCGTGAAGCGCCGGTACCACTCCTCGGCCCGCGTACCCTGCGCCCGAGCCTCGCGGCTTTGCCGTGCCACCGTCGTCACCGTCTCATCGCCCGCCCCTTCCCTGGGCCCGTCCTCGCGCCAGCTCCAGGCCGATGTAGCCGAAGAACCCGGCCACCGCCACTCCCGTCACGATCCGGTAGAACCAGGCGATGGCCCGCACGAGCGGGTGCGACTCCGGCGACCGGTGCATAGTCCAGGCCGCCGCGAACGCTTCAGTGGCCTGCGGGTGGCACTTGCGGCAAGTGGCGACCAGGTTGGTCACGTAGACCGACGAGTGAGGGTCGTCGGCGGGTAAGATCCGATGGGCCCCGTGGCAGTCGGAACAGACCGCGACGGGGATGGAGGCGGCTTTCTCCTCCTCGAGCAGCGAGGCCGTCAAACCGTGGAACTCTGCGAGATAGCTGGACACCGTCCCCGTCATCACGCCGTGCTTTCGCATCAGCTCGTCGCTGCCGTGGCATCGAGCACAGGTGTCCACGATCCCGGCCCGGAACTGGGCGTTCGCGACCGGCGCGATGGCGTGGGCGTCCCCGTGGCACGTCGTGCACGACGGCACGTACGGGTCTCCACGGGTGAGAGCTCTCCCGTGAGCCCCGAGGTCGAAATCCTCTCCCTCGGAATGACACCAGGCACACGTCTGCTGCTGTTCGAGGCGCCACACCGGCAGGCTCTTGGAAGGAGCCGGATGCGGGTACTCTCCCGCGTCGGCATGACAGGCGTCGCACTCCAGGCCGGCCCGCCCGTGCACCGAGGATGCGAAGGTCTTCGGGTCCACGTGCACGTCGAGCTCCTGCCCGTCGGCGAAAACGGCCGTCATGCCCTCGCTCTCGTGACAGCTCAGGCACTCCTGGGAACTCTCGCCCAGGGCTCCGCCCGCTCCCGGGTCTGCCGCTGCCGCCGGCGCGGCGAGCAGCAAGGCGGTCACGAGAGCCCCGAGCACCGTCGAGACCGCGCGCGCCAACCCCGTGACCGTGCGCTCCATCACTATTCGTCGCGCCCCCCGTGCCGGTAGCCGGAGCTACCAGGGTGGAGTCTAGCGGTCCCGTCCGGAGCTGGCCATCCGGTCGTCCACGCAGCCCTTTGCCATCACGACCCGACCCGCTCCGCGGTTTTTCCGCTCTCATTGTAAAGCCGTGCTATATCGCCGCTGGAGTGACGAATGTCACGAGGCCCGCCGACCATCGTACCCTTGACGTTCTGGGACGAGGGAGGTAGCCTTGGGCTGAGAGCGATTTTCAGTCTCACGCGGGCGTTAGTGCGAATAACTCCTCATTAGAGGCTGAGAGAGGTTCGATGAACCCACGCATGCTGCGAGATACTGCCGCTCCGGCCCGCCAGCCCTTGCCGCTGGCAGACCTCGGACCCGGGGCAACGGGCACCCTGGAGCACATCGAGGCGGGATGCGGCCTGACGCGGCGCCTTGCCGCTCTGGGGTTGACCCCCGGCGTCCGCCTGACGGTGGTGGCACATTTCGGGGGACCCTCCATCGTCTCCGTGCGGGGCATGCGCCTGGCTCTCGGCCACCAGATGGCCCGGCGCATCTGGGTGGTGCCGGACAGGTGAAGAGCTGCTGCACCCAAGCAGGGCCCGGGATCGTCGACACCCCCGCCCGCCCTTTTCGGATCGCGCTGGTGGGCAACCCCAACGTCGGCAAGAGCAGCCTGTTCAACCTGCTCACCGGCATGCACCAGCACGTGGGCAACTGGCCCGGCAAGACCGTCGAGCGGCGGGACGGGCTCGTCATGGTCGACGGCCGAAGCGCCGTCGTCACCGACCTGCCCGGAGTCTACTCCCTGACGCCCTACACCCTGGAGGAGTCGGTCGCGCGGGCTTTCCTGCTCCGAGAGGTGCCGGATCTGATCATCGATGCCGTCGACAGCACTCACCTCGAGCGCAACCTCTACCTCACCCTCGAGCTCCTGGAGCTGGGTCTGCCCGTGGTGATCGCGCTGACCATGTCCGACGTGGCCCGGCACGCCGGGGTCCGGGTCGATGCCGGGGCCATGGAGCGGTTGCTCGGAGTGCCGGTCGTGCCCATCGCGGTCCCGACCGGGGAAGGCATCGCGACCCTCCTCGACTGGATCGCCCGGGCGGCCCGGGGTGAGGTGGCCGCTCCCCCTCCGGGTAGCGTACGGTACTCGCCCGAGCTGGAAGCGGCGATCGAAGAGGTCGAGGGCCGGATGCCCGCCGGCGAGGGGAGACCCCGGCGATGGCTTGCTCTCAAGGTGCTGGAGGAGGACCCGGAGATCCGCGAGGGGTGGTTGCCGCAACGGTCAGGGCCATGGGACGAGGGGCTCCCGGCGCTACCGGGAGGAGCGCTGGCGGTGGCCGACGCCCGTTATCTCTGGATCCAGCAGCACCTTCCTCGGCTTCTCTCTCGAGGCCGCGCCAGGTCGGCCCCCGATCCGTCGGCGGTGGCAGACCGCATCGATCGGTGGGTAACCCACCGGGTGCTCGGCCTTCCGATCACGCTCGGCCTTCTCGCTCTTTCCATCTGGGGAGCTTTCCGGGTCGCAACCCCGCTCCAGGAGTGGATCGAGGCCGGTTTTGCATGGCTCGGCGCGGAGCTTGCCGGGGCGGCGGGCTTGCTGGGAGCGCCGGCGTGGGTGACCCCTCTCGTCACCAACGGGATCGTGGGCGGGCTCGCCACGGTGGCGGCCTTTGCTCCCCTGGTCGCCGTCTTCTTCCTCTTTTCCGGCCTCCTCGAAGACTCCGGGTATCTGGCCCGGGCGGCCTTCGTCCTCGACCGGCTGCTGGGACGCTTTGGGCTGCAGGGGCGTGCCGGGATCGGGCTCTTGATCGGCTACGGGTGCAACGTGCCATCGGTCATGGCGGCACGCACCGCGTCGTCGCAGCGGGTGCGCCTCTTGAGCATCCTCGTCGCGCCGCTCGTCATCTGCTCGGCGCGCCTGGTCGTCATCAGCTTCATCGCTTCGGCCTTCTTCCCGGGAGGCAGGGCGGCCTGGGTCGTCGTGGGCATCTACGGCCTGGGAGCAGCTCTCGTCGTGCTGGCGGCCCGTATTTTACACGGTAGCGTGCTGCGCGGCGAAGAGGAGCCATTTTTCATCGAGCTTCCTCCCTACCGGCTGCCCCGCGTGCGCAACGTGGCTCTGTACGCGTGGCAACAGAGCGTTCACTTCCTGAGCCGTGCCTTGACCATCATCGCCCCGATGACGCTGGTCGTCTGGGCGCTTTCGTATTTCCCGTCAGGCTCCGTGGAGACCAGCGTCCTGGGACGGCTGGGTCAGTGGCTGGCTCCGGCCGGGCGCCAGCTGGGGCTCGACTGGCAGATGGTGGTGGCTCTCTTCACCGGCTTTCTCGCCAAGGAAGGGACGCTCTCGAGCCTGTCGGTCCTCTACGCCCATGACGGCGCCCCGACGGGCCTGGCGACCGCCTTGCGGGCGGCGATGAGCATCCCGCAGGCGCTTTCGTTCCTGCTCTTCTTCGCCTTCTACACCCCGTGCCTCGCCACCACCACGACCATCTACCAGGAGACTCGCTCGGTGCGCTGGACGGCGGTCGCGATGTTATATCCTCTGGCTCTTGCCGCTCTGCTCGCAGGCGCCGCCTATCGCATCGCGTCGATTCCCGGGGTCCGCGCGCTGCTCGCGGCGAGGGTGGGGTGAGCACCCCGCGATGGGCCCCCTGTTGCATCTCCTCCGGCTGGCTTCACGGGAAGCAAGGCCCCTCACCCTTCGGGAGATGGCCGGGCGGCTCTCCGTGAGCCCCGAAAGTCTCGTGCCCATGCTGCGCCATCTCGAGCGGGCGGGGGCCCTGCAGGCAATCTCATACGGCGGTGGCCGGGATCAGGCTGCCGACCCGTGCCGGGGTTGCCCCCTCTCGAGCCGTGCCCTGTGCCCCGCACGGGAAGTTTGCGCACCGGCTGCGGCGCCGGCCGGCCCCACCCTTACCGCCTGGATCGTCACCGCCCGCGGTCGGGAGCTCGCCCGCCGCCTGGAGCCGGACGCGCCGGGAGGGCCTGCGGCGGCACCGGCACGACCCGCGTCCGCTCGATGAACTCGACGAGAGACTCCTCCCCGGCGGCCAGCTTGCGCACTCTCTCCGCCACCACCTGGAGTTCCTGCATCCGGTCGGTCCACTCCTGAGCCCCCATGCCCGGCGGTTCGACCTGCCCCATCGCTTGCTGGCCCTTGCGTTCCACGGGGGACGGGGTCGTCAGGATGGTGCGAGTGCCGGGCGGGAAGGCCGTTGAGGCCCACCAGGGGGGTGGCGGCGGTTGTTCGTCCCCGCCGGCGCGCTCGGGGGGTGCTTGCCGGGCGACCTGTTCAGGATCCCCACCGGCCCGCCAGACCGGGACGACCCCCTCGTGGCCCGCGATGGCCTGCGAGGTCCACCTCGCCAGGTGCACCGCCAGCTCGAAGGCGAGTTGTACCCGCGGGCTGTCCGACTGCGGGCCGGCCAGGACCGCGTAGCTGCTTGCCGCGAGCAGGGGCCCCGGCAGCCGGATCCGGCCCTCCTTGCCCCCGTCGTCCTCGCCGGGCGCCGGGGTGAAGGTCCCTCCCTGGCCGCTCCCGCCCTGGGGCCACCAGCCGAGGCGATACAGCAGCCGGCCGCTGACCGGGCCGGCCGTCCCGGCCGTGCCGTCGAAGAGCGCTTCCAGCAAGCTCCGGTCGCCGCGCCGCCGGGGAAGCCCGTCCTGCGTCGCGTTCCGCCCTCCTGCCGCCTCCTGCAGCCATCGCGCCGCCGCTTGCAGCCGAGCTTCCTGCCACACCGCGGCAGGCGGCGCCACAGCCTTCTCCCCCGCCCGGGTTGCGAGGGGCGTGCTGCCCGCCTGCCGACCGGGCAGGGTGAGGGCCAGGTAGCGCCATGTCAACGGACTGCCGATATCCGTCGAGATACCCCCTACGTCCCGGTCGGTGCGGCGAATCCACCCCATCCACTCCATCCACCTGGGGATCCCCCACAGGTGGCCTTGCGACGACGCCAGGCGCAGGGCGCCGGGGAGCACGGCCTCCTCAGGGGAGCGTTTGAGCTGGCGGCGCCAGTACTGCTGCCAGTAGAGTTCGAGCGGGACGTGGCGCGCCGGGTCGAAGTGGAAGGTGGCATCGGGAGTGCCCAGGACATCAGGGAGAGGCCCCCCCTGCGCCGCCTTCGTCATTGCCTCGTCCCACTCATTCCAGCCGAGCACCCGGATCTCGACCTCGACGCCAGGATAGCGCCGGCGGAAGGCGGCGACGCCCTGCTCGAGCACCTGCGCCCATCCCCCCGAGCGCTTCAGGGTGGGCTGCTCCACGTCCCACAGCACGAGGCGCACGGGTGTGCCGGGTCTTACCCGTATCCCCGGCCTCAGCTCCTTGTCGCCCACGCGGACCCGGGGGCCCCACCACGGCCACGACGGCAGGGAAAGAGAGAAGCCGAGCACGGGTTGCTCTCCCCGTTCCGCCCGGCGCACTCCCCACGGGCCGGCCACCAACAGGAGGGCGGCGACCAGCACGGCCACACCTGCCGCCCGTGCCCGCCCCGGCATGAACGACCGCATCACAGGCCGCACCGACCGTTACCTCCTCAGCTGTAGCGCTCGGAACAGGTCGACCGTGGCCGCCGGCTCCGGCGGTAGCCCCAGCTGCCTCTGGGCCTCCGCCACGCCCCGCATGGTTTCGGGTCCCATCTTCCCGTCGGCCCGGCCGACCGGGAAACCGTGGTCCCGCAGCGCCCACTGCAGGACCGGGACGTTCCAGCCGTCGCTGCCGGCCTCGATCGGCGTATCCCACGACGCCTCGGGCAAGACGCCTACGATGGTGACGGGCGTTCCCCTGGGCACCATCTCCCACAGTTTCTCCACGTCTTCGTTGAACATCCGGATGCAGCCGCCGCTGGCCCGCGTGCCGATCGACCACGGCTTGTTGGTACCGTGGATCCCGTAGATGCCCCACGGCACGTCGATCCGCATCCACCGGGTGCCGAACCCCCCGCCCCAGTCCCGGTCCTTGTGGGAGATGCGCCACTCCCCTACCGGTGTGAGGGTCGAGGGTTTGCCGACGGCAACGGGCCAGCGCCCGACCACGTCATGCCCCTTGTAGAGGGTGAGCTGGAGGTGGTGGGTGTCGATGATGATCCAGTATCCGTCCGGCTCGAGGTCGGGCCGCCGGGGTACGTGCTCGGGCGGCGGCGCCGACTGGGCCGCCCCCCGCTGGGCCTGCACCACGCTGGCCGCCTCCTCCTGGTACGCCCGGGCCAGCGCATCCCAGGTGGCCGGCCCCGCCACGCCGTCGGCGGGCAGCCCGTGCAGCCGCTGGAACTCGCGCACCGCCTCCCGCGTGCGGAGGTCGTAGACGCCATCCACGGGATAGCGGAACTCCCCCAGGAGGCGCAGGCCGAGCTGGAGCTCTCGCACAGCGTCGGGGTCGCTCGGCTCTCCGGGTTTTCCCACCGTACCGACCTCGCCGCACGCGCCCGGCGGTGGCCCCGCGGCAAGGGCGCCAGCGCTGGCTACCACCGCCGCCCAGCCCGCGAGGGCCGCCGCCACGGCCCCCAGGGTGACGATGCCCCCGAGCCTGCGCGTGGCCCGCCCCCGGCGGCGCGCCGGGCGCCCCACGTCTCGCCACGACCGAGCCATCGGACCCGACCCTCTCTCGTGAGCCCCGCCCGGCCTCCACCCTCCTTGTTGCTATTCCCGGAGGGACAGGCTTATGCAGGGGAACGCTGGCTGGGTCGGCTCGGACGGCCCTGCAGCGAAAGAGCAGGACGGCCCTCCATCTCGGGGACCGCCCTGCCCTCTCGATCGCGTGCGGCGGCGCTTGCCCCTACCGCAGCAAGCGCCGTGGACCTGCCGTGGAGTTCAGCGGAACTCGGCCAGCAGCTGCTCTGCCTCGTGGTCGGGCAGCGGCAAGAGCGGCCTGGTGGCGACCGGCCCATCCTTCAGGGCCGGAACCTGTTCCTCGTAGCTCGGCTGGTCGGTCGTCTCGTAGAGCACGCCCAGCGGGATGCGGTCGTGCCACTCGTGGGCCTTCTCCCACGCCGCCTCGAAGTGGGACGGGTCGTACCCGGGCTCGTCGTCGAGGAGGTAGACCCGCTCCCTGTACCAGTCGTACGTGTTGACCCGGTTGAAGATCACGCAGGGCTGCAGCACGTCGACCAGGGCGTAGCCCTTGTGCCGGATGGCCCGGGCGATGATCTTGGCCAGGTGCTTCGGGTTGCCCGAGAAGCCCCGGGCCACGAAGGTCGCCCCGCCCGCCAGCGCCAGCGCCAGCGGGTTGACGGCCCGTTCGATGGAGCCGTCCGGGGTCGTCGTGCTCACCCAGCCCTTGGGTGACGTCGGCGAGGTCTGGCCCTTGGTCAGGCCGTAGACCATGTTGTCCTCGACGATGTGGGTGATGTCGGGATTGCGCCGCAGCGCGTGCAGGAAGTGGTTGCCGCCGATGCCGTAGCCGTCACCGTCGCCCGTGACCGCGATCACGTGAAGCGACGGGTTGGCCAGCTTGATCCCCTGCGCCACCGGCAGCGCTCGGCCGTGCAGCGTCGTGAACCCGTTGGCGTGGATGTAGTCGGGGAGTTTGCTCCCGCACCCGATGCCGGAGACGAAGACCACTTCGTGGGGCCAGATCTCCAGCTCGGCGAGCGCCTGCTTGACCGCGTTGAGGATCCCGAAGTCGCCGCATCCCGGGCACCATGTCGGCCTTACCGGGCTGTTATACAGCTTCACGTCCAGCATGGACCTTCAGTCCCTCCAGCCGGGTCAGGATGTAGCCGGGCGTAATGGGCCGCCCGTCGTCCCGGGTGATGACCTCGTCGGCCTTGCGCCCGGTCTCCGCCCGGATGAGCCGGGCGAACTGGCCCGTCAGGTTGCCCTCCACGACGACCAGGTAGCGGGCCCGCTGCACCGCTTCGACCGCAGCCGCAGCGAAGGGCCAGACGTCCACGAAGTGCAAGGCGTTGGCCCGCACGCCTTCGGCCGCCAGCACGTCGACGGCCTCCTGGATGGCACCTCGCGACGAGCCCCAGCCCACCAGCGTCAGCTCGGCATCATCGGGGCCGTACCGCTCCGGCGGGCGCATCTCGGCCCGGGCGCTTTCCAGCTTGCGCATGCGCTTGGCTGCCTGCTCCTTGCGGTTGTCGGGATCCTCGTCCTCGAAGTGGCCCAGTTCCGTGTGCTCGTCCGAGGAGGCGAGGTGGACGCTCCAGGGAAGCCCCGGCAGCGCCCTGGGCGAGATGCCTGACGGCGTGACCTTGTAGCGGGCGTAAGGGCCGTCGAGCTTTGCCCCGTCCTCGCTCTGCAGCGTCTCGCCCCGGTCGATGACCACCCGGGTGGGGGCGAAAGCTGCTTCCGGCGACGTCTTGTACGAGTTGGCCAGGAAGCCGTCCGTCAACACGATGACCGGGCATTGGTACTTCTCGGCCAGGTTGAACGCCCGCGCCCCCACCTCGAAGCACTCTTCCTGGGACCCGGGCGCCAGCACGATCCGTGGGAACTCCCCTTGTGAAGCATGGATGGCGAAGAGCAGGTCGCCCTGGCCCGTTCGGGTCGGCATCCCGGTAGAAGGGCCGGGCCGCTGGGCGTCGACGATCACGACCGGCACCTCGGCCATGCCTGCCAGGCCCAGGGCCTCCACCATCAAGGAGAAACCGCCGCCCGAGGTGGAGGTCATGGCCCTGGCCCCCGCGTACGAGGCGCCGATGGCCATCAAGATGGCCGCAATCTCGTCTTCGGCCTGCTTGGAGACCAGCCCGTGGCGATCCGCGTGCGCGGTCAGCCACTCGTACAGCGACGAGGCCGGGGTCATGGGATAGGCGGCGATGAACCGGCAGCCGCCCGCCAGCGCCCCCAGGCCGAGGGCCTGGTTGCCGTTGATGAGGATCGCCTTGCGGCCGTTACGGGCCGCCGGGCCGATCTTCCAGGGAAACTGGCCGCCCCACGTGGCTTGTGCGTACTCGAAGCCGGCCCGGGCGACCTTGACGTTGGCGTCGGCGACGGCGCCGCCTTTCTTGCTGCCGAAGTTCTCCCGGATGACCTCTTCGATGGTCTCGAGTCCGACCCCCATCAAAGCAGCGGCCATGCCGAGCGCCACGGTGTTGGCCATCACCTTGCTGCCGCCCGCCTCTTCGGCCAGGCGGCTGAACGGCGCAAGCCAGACGCGCGCCCCGCTCCCGCTGCGCTCTGCCCGCTCGGCCGCACGGGCCAGAGGCTCGTCCAGCAGAACGGCGCCGCTCGGATCCATCTCCGCCGTGTGCTCGTCGATGCTGGCCTCGTCAAAGGCCAGCAAGAGCTGTACCCGGTCGGACGGCGCCGCCACCGGATGCTCACGGCTCACCCGGATGGCGAACGCATTGTGCCCCCCACGGATCCGGGACATGTAGTCGGACCACGTGAACACGTGCAGGCCGGCCCGATGCAGCGCCCGGGCAAAGCCCGCACCACTCGATTCCACACCCTGACCGGCCTCACCGGCCAGCTTCAGGGTCAGCTCGCTCGTGCCCACCAGGCACTCCCCCCGTGAACGACTGTCGCGCGTTTATACCCCTGTCATCGTTCCGTCGCATTATACCATCGCTTCGCTGCCAGCGAAAGCCGAGAAGCCGGCCCCGGGCGCATGTATACTGCATGGATGACGCTCGCAGCGAAGGAGGACGCGCCCCCGGAGCGGGGAGAAGGAGATCCGGAGCTGCCGTCCCAACCGTAAGATGTGGAAGAGACGATCGTGAAGACCAGGGTTGGGGCCGCGAAGGCGGTACCCCCGCAGGAGGGTCGCGAGGACCGGGCGCTCTCGTCGCCCGACGGTGGACTCCTCCGTCGCATCGCGGCCGGCGACCAGCAGGCGTTTGCGGTCCTCTACGACCGCTACGCCCCGGCGGTGCTCGGAGTGGCGCGACGCCTGCTCCGAGAAAGGGAGCAGCAGGAGGAGGTCCTTCAGGAGACCTTCCTGACGGTGTGGCGCAAGGCAGCCACGTACGACGGCCGGCGCGGGCGCCTCTCGAGCTGGGTGCTGGCCATTACGCACCACAAGGCCATCGACCTGCTGCGGCGCGAGCGACACGGACGGCCTGTCCCCTTGCAGGAGGAGCCCCGGCAGGCCGACGGCCGGGCTACCGGCGACGGCGCGCTCGATCCTGATCGCGCAGGGCCGGGCGACCAGGGATCCGATCCGACCGCGCAGGCCGCTCAAGGCCTCGAGGCCCGGGACCAAATCGAACAGGCCCTGGCGCTATTGACCCTCGAGCAGCGGCAGGTCGTCTGGCTCGCCTACTTCGCGGGGCTGACCCACCGGGAGATTGCCGCGCGCTACGGCATCCCGCTGGGCACCGTCAAGAGCCGTCTGCGAAGCGCGGTCGAACGGCTCCGGGATGTCCTGCAGGCCGAGGGCGCCGGGGGGTGGTGGGATCGGGTGTGACCTGCTCGCAGGTGAGGGAGATGGCAGGGGCCTACGTGCTCAACGCGTTGACCCGACATGACCGCCAGCGCGTCGACCATCACCTGGACCGGTGCGCGCGCTGCCGCAAGGAGGTGGGCGAGTTGGCCGACGCTGCTGCGCTCCTTTCGTTCTCGTTGTCACCGGCCGAACCGCCTGAGGCGGTACGGGCACGGCTTTTCGGCTGCCTGGCCGCGCCGGCTCCGGCCGCGCCGAGCGCGCACCCGCAGGCGGCTCGCCCCGGCCGGATATCCCGGCGCGAGCTATTCCGTCCGGGCGTCCTGCGGGTCGCCGTGGTTGCGGCGGCGTTGTTCGCGCTCGGCCTTGCGGGCGGTGCGTGGCTGCACGGCCGGTCGTTCGAGGCAGGCACCCGCGCGCAGCTGGCCCTGGCACGGGCGGAAAGCGAACTCTGGAGAGGCCTCGCCCGCCGTCCTTCGGCCATGGTCCAGCTGGAGCCCGCTCCGTCGCTGCGCCACGCGGTGGCCCTGGCCGCCGTCGAGGGTCTCGGCAACGCGTGCTCCATCCGCCTCGTGGGAGCGGGTCTACCCGCGCCCCATGCCGGCGCGCGCTACCGCGTGCAACTCGAGCTCACCGACGACTCGTCATGGGAGGTGGGCGAGCTCACGCCGACACAGACCGGGTTGTGGACGCTCACCGCAAGGGTGCCGGTGCCGCCCCACCGGATTCGCGTGGTGAGAGTCGACCTCGAGGAGCGGGCACCCTCCGCCCGGGGCGAGCCGTCCATCCTGCTGCGGGGCAGCTTGCAGCGCGCCGGCCCTCAGGCCTCCGGGGAGCCAGGCCGCCCGTAGCGCCGGAGCAGCTCCGACGAGGACATCCACGCGACCTTGAGGGTGTCGGGCGCGGACGCCGCGTGTCTGAGCCCACCGGGGTGGTACAGCGCCAGCAGCCAGCGTTCGTAGCGGGCCAGCCACCGGGCCGACCGGTCCTGGGGCAGGTCATGGACTTCGAAGCCAACCCGGCCCACCGCCCGGTGCAGCAAAGTCTTGCCGTAAAGCCCCCGGACCTCTACGGGGAGACGGCCCGCCTGCATCTCGACGGCAAAGCGGGAGAAGCTCTCCTTGAGATGGCGGCTCAACGTCGTGATGAGCGCCAGCGGTGAACCGCCTGCCGCTGCCCACTCCTGCATCACCCGCGGGCTGTTGATGTGGACCTCGGCCACCCACTCGCCGGGCCGGATGAGCGTACCGTCCCGGAGCCGGGTCTCCTCGCCGTCCCAGCGCCGGAAGCCGAAGCGCACCACCCGCAGCGGATCCCCCGGGAGCTCGTAGAGCCGGTAGAGGCGACCGAAAAGCCACTCCCACCCGCTCCACAGGGCCGCCAGCGCCCTTTGCAACGGCGAGAAGGAGGCCGTGACCCTTTCCCGGCTACGCCGGCGCACCGCCGGATCCGCCGTCACCGCCCCTCCCCCCCTCTTCCGTCTTAGCGGGCGCCGTCCAGCATCTCACCGAGCGAGACGCATGGCAAGCCCAGCTCTGCGCTCTTTTCCAGCACCGCCGGGAGCGCCTCCACCAGGGCACGGGACCGGCCGGGCGGCCCGCCGTCGTGAAGGTCGACGATGGCTCCGGGACGAAGCGCCCGCTCCATGTGCCGCTGCAGCTCTTGCGCCACCAGGGGCGGCCGGTAGTCGGGCGGGGCCGCCGACCACACGACGACCCGCAACCCCAGCAGCCGGGCCACGGGCACGACCGCGAGGTTGAAGTGGCCCCACGGTGGCCGGTAGAAGCGGGGCACGCGTCCCGTCACCGCCTCGATGATGGCCTTCGCCTCCTGCAGCTGCCGCTGCGTCTCCCTGGGCCCCTGCAGCCACAGGTGCCGGTGGGTCAGGCCGTGCACCGCGATCTCGTGCCCGGCGGTCGCGATCCGGCGGGCGAGATCCGGATGCTGCTCGACCTGCTGCGCCAGGAAGAAGAAGGTACCGCGCGCTCCCGCCTGCTCCAGGATCGCCGCGATCCGGTCCGTCGAGCCGGGCAGCGGCCCGTCATCGAAGGTCAGCGCCACCGCCCGGCTGGACACGGGCCCCCGGTAGATGACCCCCCGCTCGAGCCCCCCGTGGTAAGCCTGGGCCCCCAGGCAGTAGATGGCCCACGTCCCTGCAACGGCGCCGGAGGCCGCCACCATCCACGAGATCACAGCCCGGCTCGCTCCAGCAGGAGCTTCGCGGCGGCCTGGGCCGCGAGAGGACGTCCCAGAGCAGCGGCCGCAGCCGCCATGGCCGCCCTTCGATCCGGCCGCTCGAGCAGCGTCGAGACCACGCCGGCCAGGTCGGCCGGGTCGAGGGCGATTTCGCCCGCGCGGTGGCGACGCAGGAAGGCGGCGTTGCCCTCCTCCTGGCCGGGGATCGGCGCGTAGATCACCATGGGCACTCCGAGCGCCAGCCCCTCGGAGACCGTGAGACCTCCCGCCTTGGTGACGACCAGGTCCGAGGCCACCATCAGCTCGACGATGCGGTCGACGTATCCCAGGATGCGGACGGGGTTACGCGCCCCCCTGAGCTCCGCGCGAAGGGTGCGGGCCAGCTGCCGGTCCCGCCCCGCCACCACCAGCAGCCGCAAGGGCCGCGGCAGGTCGGCGACGTAGCGGCACGCCTCCACCGCCCCCCGCATCATCCCGTAGGCGCCCGTCAGGATGAGCACGGTCGGGCGGTCGTCCTCGAGGTGCCAGCGCCGGCGGGCATCTTCGCGGCCGGGAGGGCTGGCGAAAGCCGGACGGATGGGAATGCCCGTCACCACCACCCGGCTTGCGTCGATGCCCCTTGCGATGAGCTCCCGTGCCACCTCCTCGCAGGGCGCCAGGTAAAGCCCGGTCGCAGGGTGCACCCACTGGCTGTGCAGGACGTAGTCGGTGATCACGGTCGCAGACAACACCGGGAACGGCAGCTCGCCGTCCGCCGCGAGCTGGGCCACCACCCCACCCGGAGTGGGGTGGGTCGAGAGCACGACCCGCGCCCCCGACTGCACGATGAGCCGCTTCACCTTGTCGGAACCCAGCCGGAAGAGCCGCTGCTGCAAGAACGACTCGGGCCGGATGCGAGCGGTGCGCTCGTAGAACTCCCGCCACAGCGTGGGGGCACGGCGCACCGAGTAGATGTACGCGAAGCGCGTGGCGGCGTTGAAGACGGGGTTGATCAGGTCGAAGAAGTCCAGCATGCCGGTGCGTAGCTCCGGGCGCAGTGCCACCAGGGCCTGCATGACCGCTCTGCCGGCCTGGAGGTGGCCGTTGCCGTACGTAGCCGCCAGCACCAGCACGTCGAGGGGCTCCACGTGCCGCCATACCGGCGCCGGCCGGAGACGGTAACGCGCAGACAGCCGGCGCAAGGTTGCGAGCCGGCGCCTCCATAGCGTGGACGGCCGCCCGGGCAACGCCACCCGGATGCGGGCTAGCGTTCGCTGGATGCGGTCCCCTGGGTCGACGGGGGCGCTGTCCATTGGGCGATGATACGCTCCACTTCCTGGAGCGAGGACGCGGGCATGAAGTACGTCAGGCGATCCTCGCCCTGCTCCACGTGGACCTCGACCTGAGACCCCTTGCCGGCCCCAGCGCCCTCGCTCACCACAGGCATCACGAGACGCGTCACGGGGATCCGGTCGTTGCCGGCGACCGTGATCTCCATCGTCACCGGGGCCCCTGCGCCGGTAGGGGCATTTCCACCCGGGGAGACCGCAACCCTGCTGGCCACCTCGACCCGGTCCCCGCGCAAGCCTACCAGGGCATCCAGGAGCGAGTCGGCCTCCTGCTGGTCGACCGATCGCCCTCCGGGTTGCAGCACCCAGCGTCCCCTGCTATCCTTCTCCAGCGTCAGGGGCCCGGGTCTCCCGCTCATCTGCACCGATAGCCGCTGGAGGTCGTTGCGAGAGAGGCCCACGACCTGGCGCCGGATCCAGCCGTCCGCCGACGCCTCGAGCAGCGACTTGACGTCGCTCTCCGGCACGGTATACACGGAAGGTGCGCCCTGGACCTGGACGTAGCGCTCCTGGTCAGGGGCGGTCCCCCCGATCAGCACGACCGTGAGGCGGGACGCGTTCCCCGTCCCGTCACCTCCCGACAGCTCCACCGTCGCCTCGGGCTCCTTCAGCCCCCAGGCACCGAGCTGGCCGGGGGAGGGGTCGTCGCTCACGAACTTGGAGATGCGGCTGAATTGCAGATCCCGCAGCACGGACTCGATGGCGTCGCTGTCACCGGGCGCCTGCAGCGGCTCCACCAGTCGCCAGCGCTGTCCCTCAGGCGTCGTAGAGTCGCCGGCGCGGCGCGCCTCGACGCTGCGCCGGCCTTTGCGCACGACCACGGCTTGCACCTCGTCGGCGCTCAGCGCCACCAGGGTCCTGTCCCGGAACTGGTCCCACGACCCCGTGAGTTGCTCGGCCAGGTAAGCGTCGATGGTGTAGACGGCAACTCCCCCGCCCTCCCGGGCGTAGTAGGCCGGAGCCCCGCTCGAGACCGGAGTCTCGTTGCCCACCAAGAGCCGCCGCTCCGTCCCACCGGCCTCGGTCATGATCAGTTCGGCGCGTGGCGGTTCGAGACCGTAGGCCGACAGGTCCTCCGCCTTCTCGGCGATGACCCGCCGAGCCTCGAGGGATGCCACCTGGTCGAGCAGGGACTGGACCGCTTCCTGGCTCGCCCGGACCCGGCGGGGCCGCTCGATCTCCCACCGCTCCCCCACTTTACGCAGCACTGCGGCCACCTGACCGTCGTGGCGGATGGTGAGCGACTCGACCTCTTGCGGCTCGACCTTCAAGATGATCCTGCCCGTCACGGGCTTTCCGGCCGTACCGCCGCTCCAGAGCACGTATCCGAGCAATCCCAGGAACAGCACGCCCGCAGCGGCGGTGAAGTAGTAGCGCTTCACAGCCCTCGCCTCCGCCACCAGACGGCGATCCCCGCGGCCAGGACGGCCAGGGGGAGCCCGAGCGTCGTGCCGTAGAAGATCGAGACGGCCTGGCGTTCGGTCATGAGCACCCTGGGAGTGGGCGTCGTGCTCGGCCGGATGGTCACGAGCTCCTTCTGGCCTGCCAGCCACGTCACCACGTTGGCGGCAAAGTCCCGGTTGCCCTGGAAGCTGAAGGAGGCGTTGCGGGCGAAGTGCGAGCTACCGACCACCACCGCCACCGGCTGGGTGGTGGTCGACTCGGCCTCCGGCGAGGGGGTTGCTGCCGAAGCCGTTGCTGCCGCAGATGGCGCCTTCGCCGACGCAGGAGCCACCTTCTCCTCCCGCTGAACGGCCACCGCGACGTCCAGGGGGCCGGGCACGTCACCCGGGTCCCGCCGCCATTGCTGCCCGGTCGGCGTGCTCTCCGCCCACGACCGGTCGGTCGTGACGAGCAGCGGCACCACCTCAGGGCTGCCCCCCGGCGCGGCCGTCGACGCCGGGCTGGACTGCCCGGCGGCCGGCTTGACCGCCACGGTGCCGGGCAGCACGACGCCGGCGTCGGCCTGGATCAGGGGGCTCGTGATGTCATGCCAGCGGAGCTCCGGTACGGGGCTGAGGGCATCGCCGAACAAGGCCCGCCCTGGGTCGACGACCACCCCCGGCACGATCGACACGTGGAGGGTGGCGAGGAGCTTGCCGATCTCGGGGAGGCTCCGGCCGGGCGGCAACGGGTCGAGCCAGACGGCCAGCCGGCCGCCCCGGGTGAGGTACTGTTCGAGGAGCTGCCGCTCCTGCGCGACGAGGTCCGATCGGGGGCCGCCGATGACCACGACCCGGGCGTCGTCGGGCACCTTGTTTTCCAGCGCGAGGTTGAGGGTCTTGACCGTGTACCCTTCGCCCTCGAGGTAAGAGCGAAGCTCGGAGAAGTCATCCAGAGGGCTGCCCTCTCCGTGGCCCTCCAGGAAGTAGACCGTCGTGCCCCCGTAGCCACTGAGCTCGAGAATGGCCCGGGTGATCGCCTGCTCCCCGCGAAACTCCATCCCGCCGTCCGGGGACGGGGTAAAGAGGTTGTAAAACTCCACCTTGCGCTGGTTGTTACCCATTTTGACCACGACCGTGCCCGTGGCCCGAACGCCGTAGGCCTGGGCCGTCGACGGTTCCTTTTCGGGGTCCACGATGTGGACCTTCACCCGCGAAGACTGCAGCCGGTACTCTCGCAGCAGGTCGGTCAGCCGATCCGCGTCCGACGAGCCCTCGACGACGAACGCGTAGATGTCCACGGGGTCGGTCAGCCTCGCCAGCGCCTCTTTGGTCTGGGGCGCCAGCTGGAACCGCTTGTCCGCCGAGAGGTCCGCCCTCAACGAGAACCGCGCGGCGACCACGTTGACCAGGACGACCGCGCCCACGACGAAGAGCGTGAACAGCGCGGCGTTGAGGCCTCTGGCCATCCGAAAGGCCCGCCCCGCCCGGACCGGCCGGGCGTCGCTGAGTGGCTTTGGCTGCTGGGCCGTCTCCTCCATCGATGCTACCCCCCTGGCTCACATCCACGTCCGCCGCTCCAGGCTGCGGACGCTGAGGAACAGCATCACGAAGATCGCGCTCAAGTAAAACAGCACGTGCGAGAGATCCAGCAGGCCCTTGGTGAAATCGTCGAACCGCTCGAAGATGGCCAGAGACCGTGCCACGTCGGCCACCGTGCCGCTCGTCGCGAACGAAAGCCAGTTGATCACCCACAACAACAGCAGCAGCCCGAAGCAGAGCAGTCCGGCCACCATCTGGCTGTCGGTCAGGGACGACGTGAAGACCCCGACCGCCAGGAACGTCGCCCCCAGCAACAGGGCCCCCACGTACGACGTGATGAGCGGGCCGGGTACGGGCCGGGAGAGCCAGAAGAGGATGGCCGGGTAGATGCCCGTGACCGCCAGCAGGGCGGCGTAGAGCGCCACGGCGGCAAGGTACTTGCCCAGCACGAGCTGAGCCGGGGTCGCCGGGAGGGTCATCAGGAGTTCGTCGGTGTGGTTTTGCCGCTCCTCGGAGAGAAGACGCATGGTGATGAGAGGCGTGACGAAGAGCAGGATGACGCCCAGGTTGAGGAAGTACGGACGCATGTCCGCGACCCGCGTCGCCAGGAGAATGACGGAAAAGAAGTAGCCCGAAATCGCAAGGAACACGACGCCGGCCGCGTACGCCAGCGGAGAGACGAGGTAATGCTTCCACTCGCGCTTGAACACGTAGTAGACGGCCATGGAGCCTCGCTGTACCCCCTCTACGCACGACCTCAACGGCCGGGCTGCGCCGTACCGGGTGCCTGTGCGTCAGGCCCGGCGAGGTTTTCGTGGGTGACCAGCTGCATGAAGACCTCTTCGAGGGAGAGGTCCATGCTGCGCATCTCCAGGATGGGCAGCCCGTGGCGCGCCATCGCGAAGAAAATGGCCTCTCGGGGGTCGGTCCCGCCGCCGGAGGCTCCGCTTTCATCGGTAGCCAGCTGCAACTCGACCCGCACCCGATCCCGGGCCCACTCGCCGTCCCCAGAGGCGAGGTGCACGTCCTGCACTCCCGGCACCTCGGACAACGCTGCCTCGACCCGGGCGGGCTCTCCCCGGACTTCCAGACGCAGCCGCTGGCCCTGGCGGAGGCGCAACGAAAGCTTCTGGGGCGAATCCTGGGCAATGAGCCGGCCCCTGTTGATGATCAGGACTCGCTGGCACGTGCTGGCGACCTCCGGGAGGATGTGGGAGCTCAGCAGCACCGTGTGGCGTCCTGCCAGGTCTTTGATGAGGCGGCGCATCTCCACGATCTGCTGGGGATCCATGCCCGACGTAGGCTCGTCCAACACCAGGACCGGAGGATCCCCTACCAGCGCCGCTGCAAGCCCGACCCGCTGCCGGTAGCCCCGGGAGAGCCTCCCGGCCAGCCTGCCGGCTACGTCCGCTACCCCGACCTGCTCCATGACGTGATCGACATGCCGCCGGCGGCGATGTCGGGGCACCCCGCGCATTTCCGCGACGAAGTGCAGGAAGCCTCGCACCGTCATCTCCCCGTAGATCGGCGGGGTCTCGGGCAGGTACCCGACGCGCCGCTTGAGCCGGACGGGGTCGTCGAGGGCATCGATACCCGCGACGCGGACGCTGCCCGTCGTAGGGGGCATGTACCCCGTCACCATGCGCATCGTCGTGGTCTTGCCGGCGCCGTTGGGCCCCAAAAAGCCAAGGACCTCGCCCTGCTCCACCGAACAGGTGAGGTCCTGCACGGCCCAGCGCCGGCCGAACTGCTTGCCAACGCCGACGAGCTCGATCAAGAGCGCCGCACCCCCTCGCTCTCGACACTCGATTATAGGGGATGCGATCGGACGGCTTCAAACATCACGCACGCGCCGCCGCCTCAACTCAGGGTCAGGCGGCCATGGCCCTCCCGGCCACCGTCTCGCTCTCCCTTGCGGTCGGCCTGGTCGACCAGCTTCACCAGGGCCGAGGCGATGGCGCGCTGCTCGCCCTCGTCCGCGACGCTCCACAGTTCCTGGAGCAGGCGCTGTTGCGGGTTGGCCGGATCCACGTGC
Organism: Limnochorda sp. L945t; assembly: GCF_035593305.1. Lineage (GTDB taxonomy): Bacteria > Bacillota > Limnochordia > Limnochordales > Geochordaceae > Carboxydichorda > Carboxydichorda subterranea. The sequence continues at coordinate 2,459,368 of NZ_CP141615.1, forward strand.
CGGGCGAGGAAGTCCCCGATCCGCTCGGCGTTCTTGACCAGTTCGCCCGAGCGCATGCCGACCTCCCGGCCGGCCTCCACCGCCTGGGCAAGCCAGCTTTTCCACTCGTACCACGACTGCTCCGGTGCCACCAGGATCCCTCCCGGGATCACAGGATGCCCGGAGGGCAGCGGTCTTACGCGGGGAAGGGAAAAAGAATGGCTCCTCGGGCAGGATTCGAACCTGCAACCCCCCGGTTAACAGCCGGGCGCTCTACCCTTGAGCTACCGAGGAACGCCGCTCGAAGGCCCCAAACTCTGCGGGGCTATTATAGCCTTGCCCCTGGAGCCGCGCAAGCGTCGCGCGTCACAGGCCCATGATGTGGTAGCCGGCGTCGACGTATACCACCTCGCCGGTGATGCCGCTCGCCGAAGGGCTCGAGAGGAAGGCGGCGGTTTTCGCCACCTCGTCCACTTCGATGTTGCGGCGAAGGGGCGCCCTTTCCGCGTGGAACCGGCGCATCTCGGTGAAGCCAGAGACTCCCCGGGCCGCCAGGGTGTTGAGCGGGCCGGCCGAGATGGCGTTGACCCGGATGCCCGACGGGCCGAGCTCGTACGCGAGGTACCGCACCGAGGCCTCCAGCGCCGCCTTGGCCACGCCCATGACGTTGTATCCGGGCATGACCTTCTCCGAGCCGTAGTAGGTCATGGTCAGGATGCTGCCCCCGCCGGAAGCGGCCATCAGAGGCTCGGCGGAATGGGCCAGCGCGACGAGCGAGTAACAGCTCACGTCGAGCGCCGTCCGGAACGCTTCTCTTCCCGTATCGACGTAGCGCCCCTCCAGGGCTTCCTTCGGGGCGAAGGCAACGCTGTGCACCAGGACGTGCAGCGCCCCGTGCTCGTCCTTGACCTGCTGCATCAGCCGGGCGATGGCCTCGTCCACACTCACGTCGCACTCGTACGTGGGCGCGTCGAGGGTGCGAGCCAGCTCCTGCACGTTCTCCCGGAGCCGTTCGTTCTGGTACGTGAGGATGACCCGGGCGCCCTCCGCCGCCAGGGCTTTCGTGATGCCCCAGGCGATGCTGCGCTGGTTGGCCACCCCCAGCACCAGGGCGATCTTGCCGTCCAGCAGACTCAAGACGTCTCCCTCTCCTTCTGTGCGGCCGCAGCTTCGAGGCGCCTGCACAGGCTCTGTGCCCCCGGCCACCCCTTCAAGCGCTCGACCAGGCCCGGCGCCGCAACCTCCCGGAAGATGAAGCGGTGCCACTGCGCCGGCACTTCCACCGGGACGAAGCGAGCGGCGGCCGAGGCGATCAACCGGCCCTGCTCGTCCACCAGCCTGGCCACGGCCCACGAGGTTCGCCGGGAAAGGCCCGATCCCTCCCTTTGCGGCGTCGCCAGAGCCACGGCCAGCAACGGGACCCCCGGCGCCGCGGGTCGCACGAACCGCACGTCGATCCTCGCCGTGACCGAGGCCGTCCCGTGGATGTGCACGGCATACCACATGGCCTCGTCCAGGCAGGCGGTCACGATGCCCCCGTGGAGCACTCCGGGTAACCCTGCCAGCTCCGGCGGCGGGACGACATGGACGTAAGCCCAGGGACTCTCCTCGACCACGGTGGCTCGCAGGCCTCGGGGGTTTTCCCGCCCGCAGACGTAACAGCTGGAGCTCCAGAGCGTGATGCTTGCCATGGGGGCATCCTTCGGCACGGTTGGCCTTGCCCCTGTCCGGTTCGCACAAATGCATGCGCCAGGCCCGCCTGTTCCAGCACGAGCAGGCCCGCCGTTCTCTCATCGAGCGGTGGCTCGACGCGCTGGCCGTCACAGACGGCGAAGTCGTCGCCGAGGTCGGCTGCAGGCCCGGCTGGCGTCGCTCATGGTCGCCCACCGTTTTCACGGTCGCGCTCGGAATCACACACTGCTCGCCGGCCTTCAGTTCAGGGCGCACGAGGTCGGCCCCGGCGTGCCGCCGAAGATGGTACGGTAGAATCGCCGGGGGAGCCGGGATGGCGTTCGACACTTACGAGGCCCTAAGATCGACTCCCATCGACCGAATCTTGCTGGCCGCTTCCGTGCTCGTCGGGCTCAGCCTGGTGTTCGCCCGGGCTGCCGGACGGCTGGGCGTTCCGGCCCTCGCGCTGTTTCTCGTCGTGGGCATGCTGGCCGGATCTGATGGACCCGGTGGGATCTACTTCGACGATCCCTGGCTAGCCCAGTTCCTCGGGGTTAGCGCCCTGACCGTCATCCTGTTCGCCGGAGGGCTGGACACGGACTGGCACCAGGTGCGGCCCGTGCTGTGGCCAGCCGTGGCGCTCTCGACGGCAGGAGTGGCCCTGACCGCGGCGCTGGTGGGCCTCTTCGCGGCGGGTGCCCTGGGTTTCGGCCTGCGGGAGGGGCTCCTAATGGGAGCGGTCATCTCCTCCACCGACACGGCTGCGGTCTTTATGGTGCTCAGATCCAAGAAGGTCGCGCTCCGGGGGCGCCTGGCTCCCTTACTCGAGCTGGAGTCGGGCAGCAACGACCCAATGGCCGTCTTTCTCACCACGGCCCTCGTTCAGGTGATCATGGCGCCCGGCACGTCCCCCGTGCGCCTCGCGGCATCCTTCGTGGTACAGATGGCTCTCGGCGGGGCCCTCGGGTATGGGCTGGGAAGGGCTGGCCTGTTGTTGCTGCACCGGATGCGCTTCGAACAGGAAGCGTTGTATCCCCTGCTGGCCGTGACCCTCGCGGTCTTCGTTTACGCCCTCGTCGCCATCGTTGGGGGCAGCGGCTTTCTGGCGGTCTACGTCGCAGGCCTCGTGATCGGCAACTCCGGGCTTCCATACCGGCGCTTCCTGATGCGCTTCAGCGATTCGCTCGCGTGGCTCGGGCAGATCGTCATGTTCTTGACCCTGGGGCTTCTCGTTTTTCCCCGAGAGGTCGCGAACGTGATAGGACCGGGCCTGGCGCTGGCGACGTTCCTGATGTTCGTGGCTCGGCCAGTGGCGGTGCTGGGGATCGTCCCGCTGTTCGGAATGCGCTGGCGCGAGGCGCTGCTCGCGGCTTGGGTAGGTTTGAGGGGAGCGGTCCCCATCATTCTGGCTACGGTGCCCACGTTGGCGGGGGTTGCGGGCGCGCGGACCATCTTCAACGTGGTCTTTTTCGTGGTGTTGACGTCGGCACTTGTGCAAGGCACGTCCGTTCCGTACGTTGCCCGGTGGCTCGGGGTGGCGGCAACGGAACGCGTCCCACGGCGTTCGCCGCTGGAGCTGGTACCCAATGAAGCCATGGACAGCGAGCTTCTGGAACTGGCCGTCCCGCTGGAGTCTCCCCTGGCAGGAAAGCCCGTGGCGCAACTCGGACTCCCGAAGGAAACGCTCATTGTCATGCTCAGCCGAAATGGGCAGTACCGGGTACCGACCGGAAGCACGAGGGTTGAGGCTGGCGACATGCTGTTCATTCTAGGCCCACGCGCCGTTCTGGATGAGGTGCGGTCTCGCTTCACGGTTGCATCCGAACCGGAGCGCCAGGGCCATTGAGAGTGTACCCCCCGCCCGGCGGAGGGGAAGGAATTGTCAAGTTCGGCGCAGTTCCCCGGATGAGGCAGGTGCCGGGTCCGCGCCGCCCGGCCATAGGCGACTCGAGTTAACATTGGGAGACGAAGCCCTGAACTCCCATCCCTTGCCGACCACGCAAACGACGCCGAAGTCCACGACGCACCGCGCAGAACCACAAAAACGTCACGGCCTCGATCCGGCGCCCCCGTGGGAGGCTGCTGGTGTTCCTGCAGTCCGAGGAGCTTCGCTATGCCATGCAGAGCCTGTGCCGGCGGCCCGTGGAGATGTGGCCCTCGCTGGACTTCCGGGCGTACGCCGCACACCTGGTCGGTGAGCAGTGGCTCTTGTTCGCCTTCTCCCAGTCGGGGGAGACCCGGGAAACCGTGGAGGCCCCGCAGGCGGCGTGCGGCCGCTTCAACGAGGCCGACGACGCGCAGGCTGCCTTGGCGACCTGGAGTTCGAGGCGCCGCACGCGAACGAATTGCTGGCGTCCGTGTTGTGGCTCAGCCTGTTCCACCTCTTGAGCTACCACGTGGCCCTACGCAAAGGCCGCGACCCGGACCACTTTTGCAACATCGTCAAGACGCGGACCGCATCGCATGGGCGGCCACGAACCCCGTAGACAGCAAGGCAGCCCCGTCCCAAAGATGCACGAAGGCCACGCACTGCACGGAACAGCTATCGGCATGAAACCGGGAAACCGACTTCGATGTACCCGTGCATGAGGGCAGTGGTCGGTCGGCAACACGTATGGTACACAAGAAACGGGACGCCCACCCCCCCGAGCGGGATGTGGTACAATGGATTCGATTTCCAGTCTGACCGAACAAGGCAGGTGCCCGGCCGGCCACGAAATGACGGTCGATGGACAGAGGGCATGCTGGATCCAACCGGAAGGTGGGACTGATGGCCGTGGGTGTAAAGGAGGATGTCATCCGGATGATCCGGGAGCTCCCGGACAACGTCACACTCGACGACATCATGCGGGAGCTCTACTTCCGACTGGCCGTCGAGCGTGGCCTGAAGAACCTTGACGAGGGAAAAGCCCTATCCCATGAAGAGGCCAAGGAGCACCTGAAGCGGTGGCTCTCCTGAGGTGGTCGCCCGATGCCGTGGACGATCTCGAAGCTATCGTCGATTACATAGCACGAGACTCACCAGACTACGCCCGTCGACTGGCCAGCCGCATCGTAACGCTGGCCGAGGAGATAGCGTCATATCCTGGCCTGGGTCGCATGGTGCCCGAATTCGGGGTGCCCTCGCTACGGGAACGCATCTGCCAGGGATACCGCGTGGTTTACCGGGTTCGGGACAATGGGTCGGTCGTCGAAATCGTGCGGGTGCAGCACGGCGCCAGGCTGCTTACTGACCTATAGATAGAACCCTGCCGTCTATCGAACCCCCTTGCTGATGTCCCCACTGCCTCCCCGCGTCATCCAGCTGCGATGCGGCTGTAGCTAGCCCATTCATATGATTGCGGTTAGACGGTGCCCGTCTGCTTGAGTCTGCGAGTAATCACAAGCGGGGCCGGTGGCTCACACAGCCGCAAGGATTTCTGTTCACTTTCCGCTGCCAGTCCCCTTGACACGGGGCGCAAAATAGTTAAGCGGTTTACTCGTAACCGGCTCCCGCGCCCGGCGCAGCTTTGGCCCCGGAAGGCGGTGACGCCAGGTGGGCGGCGGCCGCAACGCCGCGAAGTTGCCCGACGAGAGCTCCACTTGGCAGATCTCGTGTTGGGCCACGGATGACCACTCCTTCCCAATGCGCCCGTCTTCGTCGGAAGCGGCAGCGGTTCCCAACCGGCTCTGGGTAGCCGAGCTGACCCAGCATCCCACCGAAGAGGGGTGGTGGTAGGGGGTCACGGTCATCGACACCTTCTCCCGCCGCGTGGTGGGCGGGGCCATGGGAGAGCGGCCCACGGCCGAGCGGGGCATCGACGCCCTGGACATGGCCGTCCGGAATCGATGCCCCCGGGGCGAGCGGGTCCATCACTCCGACCACGGCGCCCCGTACCCCTCCATGGCTTTCCGCCGCCTGGAGGCGGCCAGGATCCTGGGCTCCATGGGCTCGGTGGGCGACGCCCTGGACAACGCGGTGGCGGAGAGCTTCTTCGCCACGCTACAGACGGGGCGGCTCAACCGCGGGCTGTTACAGCTGCCATCGGCGCCACTCGGCCCCGGGTTACCTGAGTCCGGACGAGTTCGAGAGGAGGTGGTACCTCCACCACGAAGCCCCCGTTACGGCTGCTTAGCCACAGGTTGTCCACGAAACTGGATCAACTCCATGACCTCCAGTCCCTTGCCGACCGCGCAAACGACGCCGAAGTTCACGACGTTCCACGCAGAGGCACAAAAACGTCACGGCCTCGACCCGGGACCCCTTTCGTGGGATCCGTTCGTGGGCTCGAGGCCGTGACGTGTGAGGGTTTTACAGCTGTCCCGGCGGCGACCCGCTCTCCCGTGCGGTCGCCCGCACAGTACCCTAGGCGCTGGAGGTTTTCACGGCCGTGTTCGGCATGGGAACGGGTGGGACCCCTCCGCCATGGCCACCGGGAACGGGCTACGCTGGTTTGGGGCCAGCGCCCTGAAAGCTGCACAGTGCGCATGCAACGGCCCGCCGGGTTTCGGGCGGTCAAGCCCTCGACCGATTAGGACCGGGTAGCTGAGGCGGTTACCCGCCGTACACCCCCGGCCTATCACCTGGTCATCTTCCAGGGGTCTTACCCTCCCGAGGAGGGGGGAGATCTCATCTAGGGGTGGGCTTCGCGCTTAGATGCCTTCAGCGCTTATCCCGTCCGCACGTAGCTGTCCAGCCGTGCCCCGGGCAGGACAACTGGCACACCAGCGGTGCGTCCGTCCCGGTCCTCTCGTACTGGGGACGGCTCCCCGCAGATCTCCGGCGCCCGCGGCAGATAGGGACCGAACTGTCTCACGACGTTCTGAACCCAGCTCACGTACCGCTTTAATGGGCGAACAGCCCAACCCTTGGGACCGACTCCAGCCCCAGGATGCGATGAGCCGACATCGAGGTGCCAATCCTCCCCGTCGATGTGGACTCTCGGGGGAGATCAGCCTGTTATCCCCGGGGTAGCTTTTATCCGTTGATCGATGGCCCTTCCACTCGGCACCACCGGGTCACTAAGCCCCGCTTTCGCGCCTGCTCGAGCTGTCGCTCTCGCAGTCAAGCTCCCTTATGCCTTTGCACTCGCAGCAGCGATGTCCGACCGCGCTGAGGGAACCTTGGGACGCCTCCGTTACCGTTTGGGAGGCGACCGCCCCAGTCAAACTGCCCACCAGGTACTGTCCCCGGCCCGGATCACGGGCCCGGGTTAGAACGCCCGCCCGAGAAGGGTGGTATTCCACCGCCGGCTCCACCGGAGCTGGCGCCCCGGCTTCTGCGCCTCCCACCTATCCTCTACATCCCCGACCGGCATCCCATACCAGGCTGCAGTAAAGCTCCACGGGGTCTTTCCGTCTAGCCGCGGGTAAGGAGCGTCTTCACTCCTTCCACAATTTCGCCGAGCCCCCCGTTGAGACAGCGCCCAGGTCGTGACGCCATTCGTGCAGGTCGGAACTTACCCGACAAGGAATTTCGCTACCTTAGGACCGTTATAGTTACGGCCGCCGTTCACCGGGGCTTTGGTTCGAAGCGTCGCCCTGGCGGGCTAACCTCTCCCCTTAACCTTCCGGCACTGGGCAGGCGTCAGCCCCTATACGTCGCCTTGCGGCTTCGCAGAGACCTGTGTTTTTGGTAAACAGTCGCCTGGGCCGTTTCCCTGCGGCCCCCTCGGGCTCGAGCCCGCTCGGGGCTCTCACCCTACCGGGGCACCCCTTCTCCCGAAGTTACGGGGTCAACTTGCCGAGTTCCTTAACGGGGGTTCTCTCGCGCGCCTGTGGCTTTTCGCCTCGCCGACCTGTGTCGGTCTGCGGTACGGGCACCTCGTGCCTGGCTAGAGGCTTTTCTCGGCAGTCCGGGCGTCCCCAGTTCGCACCCTTGCGGGCGCTCCCCGTCACGTCTCGGCGTCGTGGAGCGGCGGATTTGCCTGCCGCTCCCGCCTAGGCGCTTGGACCCGGCCTCTCCACCGCCGGGCTGGCTGGCCCCCCTGCGTCCCCCCCTCGCTCGTCACGGCACGAGGTGGTACGGGAATATCAACCCGTTGCCCATCGCCTACGCCTTTCGGCCTCGGCTTAGGTCCCGACTAACCCTGAGCGGACGAACCTTGCTCAGGAACCCTCCGGCTTTCGGCGGGCCGGATTCTCACCGGCCTTGTCGCTACTTATGCCGACATTCTCCCTTCCGCCCCCTCCACCCGGGCTTGCGCTCGGGCTTCGCCGGAAGCGGAATGCTCCCCTACCACGACCCGGTCTCCCGGGCCGTCCGGCGCTTCGGTGGCAGGCTTAGTCCCGTTCCATTTTCGGCGCAGGGCCGCTTGACCAGTGAGCTATTACGCACTCTTTGAATGATGGCTGCCTCTAAGCCCACATCCTGGTTGTCTGGGCGACCCCACATCCTTACCCACTCAGCCTGCACTTCGGGACCTTAGCGGCCGGTCTGGGCTGTTCCCCTCTTGACGACGAAGCTTATCCCCCGCCGTCTGACTCCTCCGGACCCGATGGCGGCATTCGGAGTTTGAACGGGATCGGTAGCCGTAACGACCCCTCACCCGATCAGTGCTCTACCTCCGCCACCGTCCCCCGGAAGGCTCGCCCTCAAGCGATTTCGGGGAGAACCAGCTATCACCGGGTTCGATTGGCATTTCACCCCTACCCACAGCTCTTCCCAGGTCTTTTCAACGACCACGTGGTTCGGGCCTCCACCGGGGGTTAACCCGGCTTCACCCTGGCCATGGGTAGATCACCCGGCTTCGGGTCGGCAGCAGGCAACTCGTCGCCCTGTTCGGACTCGGTTTCCCTCCGGGTCCGGAGCTTCTGCCCCTTCCCCTCGCTGCCTACCGCCACTCGCCGGCCCGTTCCTCAATAAGGACGCCGTCAGGCCGCCCTGGTCAGGGCCTGGCCCTCCGACTGCTTTGCAGGCCTACGGTTTCAGGTTCTGTTTCACTCCCCGTCAGGGGTGCTTTTCACCGTTCCCTCGCGGTACTGGTCCGCTATCGGTCGCCTGGCGTATTTAGCCTTGGGAGGTGGGCCTCCCCGCTTCCCACAGGATTCCTCGTGCCCCGTGGTACTCAGGTACTGTACCACCCGGATGCCAAAGCTTCGGCTACGGGACTCTCACCCGCTATGGTGGGCCCTTCCAGACCCCTTCGCCTCGCTCCCGCATCCCGGCCCGGGCGGCCACCGCCACCCGCCGTACAGCCCTCCAACCCCGGCCGGACAACGCCGGTGGGCTTTGCCATCCGGCCGGTTTGGGCTCTTCCCCGTTCGCTCGCCGCTACTCAGGGAATCGCAGTTGCTTTCTCTTCCTCCGGGTACTGAGATGTTTCACTTCCCCGGGTTCCCTTCCGACGCCTATGGATTCAGCGCCGGATGCACCGGCATCACCCGGTGCGGGTTGCCCCATTCGGATATCTCCGGATCAACGCCCGCTTGCGGCTCCCCGGAGCGTTTCGGCGCTTGCCCCGTCCTTCTTCGGCCCCAGGCGCCTAGGCATCCACCGTAGGCCCTTCTTCGCTTGACCGCCGAATCACCACAGAAGCCGCGCTCGCGCGCTCCTCTGCGGCCCCGTTGGGCATTCACAAACGCACTGTGCAGTTTTCAAGGTGCTGGCGTTCTCTCAGGAGACACCGCCCGCTCGCCGGGCCGATGATCCCTGAAAGCTAAACAGTGAGCGAGTCTGGCGTCCTGGAGCGGAGGGCGGGACGAAGCGGTCGTCCGGTCGTTGGGGAGTGGGGTCGCACTCCTTAGAAAGGAGGTGATCCAGCCGCACCTTCCGATACGGCTACCTTGTTACGACTTCACCCCAGTCATCGGCCCCACCTTCGACGGCTGCCTCCCTGGCGGGTTGGCGCCACCGGCTTCAGGTGTTGCCGACTCCCATGGTGTGACGGGCGGTGTGTACAAGGCCCGGGAACGTATTCACCGCCGTATGCTGACCGGCGATTACTAGCGATTCCGCCTTCACGCAGGCGGGTTGCAGCCTGCGATCCGAACTGAGACCGGCTTTGAGGGATTGGCTCCCCCTCACGGGGTCGCAACCCGCTGTACCGGCCATTGTAGCATGTGTGTAGCCCAGGGCATCCAGGGCATGATGATTTGACGTCATCCCCGCCTTCCTCCGGCTTGTCGCCGGCAGTCCCCGGCGAGTGCTCGGCCGAACCGGGAGCAACACCGGGCAGGGGTTGCGCTCGTTGCGGGACTTAACCCAACACCTCACGGCACGAGCTGACGACAACCATGCACCACCTGTGCCCCGGCCCGCCCGAAGGCGGGAAGCCAGCCTTTCGGCCGCCGCCCGAGGCATGTCAAGCCCTGGTAAGGTTCTTCGGTTAGCATCGAATTAAACCACATGCTCCACCGCTTGTGCGGGCCCCCGTCAATTCCTTTGAGTTTCAACCTTGCGGCCGTACTCCCCAGGCGGGGTGCTTATTGCGTTAGCTCCGGCACGGAAGGCCTACGCCCCCCACACCTAGCACCCATCGTTTACGGCTGGGACTACCAGGGTATCTAATCCTGTTTGCTCCCCCAGCTTTCGTGCCTCAGCGTCAGGTACCGTCCAGGTCGCCGCCTTCGCCACTGGTGTTCCTCCCGATATCTACGCATTTCACCGCTACACCGGGAATTCCACGACCCTCTCCGGCCCTCCAGACCGCCAGTCTCCCGAGACCTCACCCGGTTGAGCCGGGCGCTTTCACCCGGGACTTAACGGCCCGCCTACGCACCCTTTACGCCCAGTGATTCCGGACAACGCTCGCCCCCTACGTGTTACCGCGGCTGCTGGCACGTAGTTAGCCGGGGCTTGCTCCGGGGGTACCGTCCTCGCTCGTCCCCCCGAACAGGGCTTTACGACCCGAAGGCCTTCGTCACCCACGCGGCGTCGCTCCGTCAGGCTTGCGCCCATTGCGGAAGATCCCCGACTGCTGCCTCCCGTAGGAGTCTGGGCCGTCTCTCAGTCCCAGTGTGGCCGACCACCCTCTCAGGCCGGCTACCCGTCGTCGCCTTGGTGGGCCGTTACCCCGCCAACTAGCTGATGGGACGCAGGCCCCTCCCCGGGCGCCTTGCGGCTTTGCTGGAGCCCGGATGCCCGAACCCCAGCCCCTCCGGTATTAGCCCCCCTTTCGAGGGGTTATCCCGATCCCGGGGGCAGGTTACCTACGCGTTACTCACCCGTCCGCCGCTGACCGGCCCGGTTGCCCGGCCCGGCCCGCTCGACTTGCATGTCTTAGGCACGCCGCCAGCGTTCGTCCTGAGCCAGGATCAAACTCTCCGCTAAGCTTACCGGCCTGTCCCCAAAGCCCCCACCGGCATCGCCGGCAGGCTTGACCCCGGGCACCGGCCAATCCGTAAGCCCTCGAAGCTCCCCTGATCCCTGACTCCCGAATCACCAGGCCTCCTCGGCCTGGAGCCTTCTCCGTCCGGCCGCTCCGTCTGCTCTCTCCCTGCCGCAGACCCGCCAGACGCTCACTGTTTAGTTTTCAAGGATCACCGGCCGCCGTGTCCGAGCGGCAAGACCTCAGTCTACGCTTTCACCGGCTGCCATGCAAGCTCCACTTTCTGGAAGATTGCCGGGCACCCACACGTGCCCTCGGGCAATCGTCCAACGGGAGACTGACACAGCATCCTGCTCGGACGTGGGTCGGGCGCCGTCCCCCGGCGCACCCACTAATCTAGCACGACCCTCCCGAGCAGGCAAGGGGGAGGTCGAAAAGTTCCGAGCGCTTCACTCCCGGCCCGGTTCCTCCGGGCGCAACAGCGGGAAGAGGATGACCTCCCGGATCGACTCAGCGCCGGTCAGCACCATGGTAAGCCGGTCGACGCCGATGCCCAGCCCTCCTGCGGGCGGCATCCCGTACTCCAGGGCCAGCAAGAAGTCGTCGTCGAAAGGGTGCGCCTCCTGATCTCCCCTGGCCCGCAGCGCGGCCTGGGCCTCGAACCGGCGGCGCTGCTCGTCGGGATCGTTCAGCTCGGAAAAGCCGTTGCCGATCTCCATCGTCGCCAGGTAAGGCTCGAACCGCTCGGTGAAGGCCGGGTCGTCCGGGCGCTGGCGGGCCAGAGGGGAGACGTCCACCGGATGGTCCGTGATGAAGATCGGGCCCCACAACTGCTCCTCCACCAGCCCCTCGAACAGGGCCACCACCACGCGCCCGTACGTCGCATCGGGCTCCACCGCGATCCCGGCGCGGGCGGCGATCGCCCTGGCGGCCGCGGCGTCCCGGTTGCTCGATAGGTCGATCCCGGCGTAGCGCCGCAGCGCCTCCACCATGGAAAGGCGTGGCCACGGAGGAGTCAAGTCGAGCGTGCGGCCGGCGTACTCGATCTTGCGGGTACCGAGGACGCGGTCGGCCACGTAGGCCACACACCGCTCCGTGAGGCTCATCATGTCCTGGTAGTCCCAGTACGCCGCGTACGCCTCCAGGGAAGTGTGTTCAGGGTTGTGGCGGGTGGAGATCCCCTCGTTGCGGAAGTTCTTGCCGATCTCGAAGACCCGGTCGAACCCTCCCACGAGCAGGCGCTTCAGGTAAAGCTCGGGGGCGATGCGCAAGTAGAGATCCATGTCCAGGGTGTTGTGATGGGTCACGAACGGCCGGGCATTGGCCCCGCCTGCCACGGGATGGAGCATCGGGGTTTCGACCTCGACGAAGCGCTCGGCCGTGAAGAACTCCCGTAGCGCCTGCTCGATCGCGGCCCGCCGCAGGAAGATCTGCCGGACCTCGGGATGGACCATCAGGTCGACGTAACGCCGCCGGTAGCGGAGCTCGACCTCTTTGAGGCCGTGCCACTTCTCGGGCGGCGGCTGCAGCGCCTTGACCATGGGCTGGTAAGAGCGCACCTCGACGCTGACCTCTCCGCGACGGGTCTTGACGACCTCGCCCCTGGCCCCCACGATGTCTCCCCGGTCCAGGTCGAAGAAGGAGGAGAACGCCTCGCTCCCTACGAGCTCCTCCCGCAGGTAGAGCTGGATCCTGCCGGAACTGTCCCAAAGGTCGGCGAAGCCGACCTTCCCGTGCAGCCGCAGCGCCATGAGCCGGCCCGCCACCGCCACATCCTGGCCTGCCAGCTGGTCGAAGCAAGCGACGATCTGGGCAGCCTGGTGGGTGGGTCGAAAAGGTGCCCCATACAAACCGACGCCCGCAGCCCGCATCGCCTGGAGCTTGCTGCGGCGTACCGCCACCTGCTCCGGCAGACGCTGGGCTTCGGGCGCTTCGCGGGCTTGCTGGCCGGCTGGGACCTGGCGGTCGGTGCTCATGCCGGCTTTTCGACCGCTACCACTTGGTACCGGATCCGTCCGGCCGGGGCGTCCACTTCGACCACGCTCCCCACTTCCTGGCCCACGATGGCCTTACCGACGGGGGACTCGTAGGAGAGGCGATTTTCTGACGGGTCGGCCTCTGCCGGGCTCACCAGCATGAACTCGAACTCCTCCTCGGTCTCGAGATCCCGGAGCCGCACCCGCCCTCCCACGGTGACCACCTGGCCGTCGTGCTCCTCGGTGTCGATCAGCCGGGCCCGGGCGAGGATTCCCTCCACCCGGGCAATCTGCGCCTCCAGCGCGGCCTGCTCCTCCTTGGCCGCGTCGTACTCCGAGTTTTCGGAGATGTCGCCAAACTCCAGCGCTTGCTTGATCCGCGCCGCCACCTGAGGGCGGCGCACCGTGCGCAGGTACTCCAATTCCTGCTCCAGACGGCGCAGGCCGTCGGGTGTCAGCAGAATCTCGCCATCTTGCTGGCCAGACACCCTCCATCACGCCCCCTGCTGCTGTAGTGTGACACCCTCAGACAGTACGTGAGCACTGGCGCGCCCGCAGCCGCGCCAGTGCTCGCTGACCACTCTGCCTGCCTACAGCACCGCGATTATAGGACCGACCCGCGAAGGGTGTCAAGCCGGGGCTCCGTGCGGCCGGAGCTCCAATCCGCCCTCGGCGACCTTCCGGTCTCCGAGGACCTCGATCCGGGGCTTCAATCCCGCTTCCCGGATGAGGCGCCGGTAGTCGTCGGAGGTCAGCTCCTCGGGCCGGCGCCCGCTCACCGCCACCAGCGCCGCCTCGAGGACGTTGGTCCCGAAGGAGCGGCCCCCCAGGTTGGGCGTGGTCGTGCACAATAGCGCCACACCCCTGTGCCGCAGCGCCTCCACGTCGGAGGCCGTCACGGTGTTGGTGATGACCCACTTGCCGGCGAGCTGGTCCGGCATGTGGCGGTGAATGGCGTGAAAGTCGCCGACGAGCACGTCTGCCCAGCGGTAGAACCGCTCGTACTTGGGCACTATCTCCTCCTGCTTGCGCCCCGTCGGGTAGAAGAGCTGGAAAGGGAGCCGGGTGATGACGGGCGCAATCGCAAAGGCCAGCCACCGCAAGGTCCGGAGCGACCGGATGGGGATGGGGACCCCCAGCCCGAAGATGAGGTCGCCGAAGAGCACCTCCGCGCCCGCCTCGACCAGCGCCTCGGCCATCCCGTACCGGTCGACGGCCAACACCATGAGCGTGCGCTTGCCGGCGAGCGGGAGGGCGCCTTCCGTCACCAGATACTGCACGACCCATCGCTCGAGGGTCTCCTTGAGGCCTCCCCCGTCCACGATCGGGGTCAGGCGTGCGGCTCTGGCGATGCGGAGCGCGTCTTTGAACGCCCACTTGCGCCGTCCCGCCCGGATGTAGAGATCGATCCCTCCCATGCCGAACGCGTCGACCTTGCCGTCGAGCTCCCGGATCAGGTCGATGGCCCGCTGCATGTCGCCATCCGTGCCGATCCGCTCGACGATGATGGGTTGGCCGAGCAGTTCGGTCTGCCAGCGATGGTCCCGCTTGGAGGAGCCGAGGCTGACGCTGACCACGTGCTTCATCGAGCCTTCACCTCACCAATGAGCGCTGCCAGGCGGGCAGGATCCACATGGACGTCTTGCTGCAGGGGCGAGGGCCCCAGGCTGACGCCGATCAGGCGGTCGGGCCCCAGGATGGCCTCTACCAGGCGGATCCGCATGTCCGATCCCAGGAAAACGACGCGGTCGAACCGGGACAGGTAAGACAACTGCTCCATGATCTCGTTGAACAGCCGGTCGCCGGGACGCTCGCGGGCATAGCGCCACCGCTCTTCGTTGCTCATCAGCAGGACCCACTCGGCGCCCGCGTCGCGCGCGGCCGCTTCGAGCTCGTCGCGGTTGGCGACGGGGAATCCGACCACCGCGATGCGGGCCCCTTTGCGGATCTCCCCGAGGGCCTCCAGCCGGGAGACGAAACTCCGGTCGACGCCACACGCCCGGGCCGCCTCCTGCTGGGAGGCACCCCGAGCCCTCATGGCCATGATGCGGTCGATGCTGCGGAGCAGCTTCTCCCGGGAAATCACCTTGTCGCCGACGCGCCATAGCTGGGGCAGGTCATCCACGGTCGAGGCTCCCGGCCTTCACGATGTGCACATAAGTGTGCACACTGCTAGGATACCAGGTCGCTCGGGACCGTCAAGCCCCCGCGGCGCGATCGGACCGCAAGCCTGGCATGGAACGACGAAAAAAGGCGGCACCCTCCAGGGTGCCGCCTGCTTTGCCCGCAGGACCGCCCGGGCCTGTCCCGCCGGGCCGTGGGCTCTTGCCTCGGGCTCTTGCCTCTTACCGGCCGGGCGTCTTCCGGCGCGGCCGCCCCGGCACGGCAGCCTTCCGGGCGGACGCCCCCTGCCGGGCCTGCTTCGCTTGCTCCACCCGCCGGCGGAACCGCTCGACGCGGCCCCCGGCGTCCACGATCTTCTGCCGGGCTCCCGTGTAAAACGGGTGGCACGCCGAGCAGACCTCCACGCGGATGTTTTCGCGCGTCGAGCCGGTCACGAAGGTGTTGCCGCACGCGCACGTCACGGTGGTCAGGTGATACTCGGGATGAATGCCTGCTCTCACGTTGCTCTCCAGCTCTCTCCACGGCCTCGCGTCGGCCGGCCAGACTACAGCGGGGATTATACCAGAGCTAACGGAGATAAGCCAGCGGGTTGACCGCCCGCCCGCGGAAGCGCACCTCAAAGTGGACGTGCGGGCCCGTCGAGTTGCCGGTGTTGCCGCTGTACGCCAGGACCTGCCCTCTGCGGACCGCCTGCCCCTCCCGCACCACGATGCGCGAGTTGTGGGCGTAGCGGGTCTCCACGCCGTCCCCGTGATCGACGCTCACCAGGTACCCGTAGCTGCCGCCCCAGCGAGCGTACACGACCCGGCCCGGTGCCGCCGCCCGTACCGGGGTCCCGGTGTTGACCGCGATGTCGATCCCCTCGTGCATCCGCCCCCAGCGCCACCCAAACGGCGAGGAGATCCCGCCACGTGCAGGCCAGGAAAAGGCCCGTTGCAGGCGGCCCGCCACGACCAAACGGTCGACGGTCCGCGAGCTGGCTCCGGGGATGACGATGCGCATGCCGGGTGTCAGGTGGTCGGGGTCGACGATTGCGTTGCCCCTGACGATGCGGTCCACGCTCACCCCGTAACTCCGTGCGATTTGCGAGAGGGTTTCCCCGCGCCCGACGGTATGGACCACCCCCCGCACGTTGGGTACGTCGAGCACCTGGCCGGGCTTCAGGTAGTCGAGATCGTACAACCCGTTGGCGGACGCCACGGTGTCGACGTCCGTGCCATATCGTTGGGCGATGTCCCACAGGGTCTCACCTGGCTGTACCTGGTGGGTGTAGATACGGATGCCGGCGGGCTTGCTCGATGAGGAGGGTCCCGATGGCGATTCGTCTTGCCGGGGCACATCCCTCGTGGCTTGGGCCGCACCGTCCCCGGCTACTGCCTCTGACTGCTCGGCCGGGGCCGCCGGCGGGTCGGACCCGCCCGCGCCAACCGCGCCTGCTGCATCGCCGGGCGCGCGCCCCCTGCGGGATGGCCCACCCTCGGGGAGCCGAGCTACACCTGCGTAACCCAACGTCGATGGCACGACCACCTCGCCCTGGACGCCGGAGAGCATGCCGTCGAGCAGCGGGGCCCCCTTGAGCCAGCCCGCCACGGCCGCTACCATGACGACGAGCGCCAGGGCTCCGCGCCCAGCTCCACCTCGGGTTGCTGCCCTCGGAGGTGGCCATGTGAGGGCCGGCTCGTCCTCACTGAGCCCGAGGTACGCCGGCCCGCCGCGGTGCGCCGGAGGCAACCGCAACCCCCTCCCCCCGGTCGAATTCACCGGTGTCGCCGGATCTTGCCAGTCGGTGTTACCCGGCCGGCGCCTCCGCGGCTACGGCCCTTCTGCCGCGAGGGAGCCCGTTCAGGCCCGGACGTTCTCCGCGAAGGCGGACTTGATGATCAGATCGCAAAACTCCTGGTTGCTCTTCGTGTGGAGCAACCGGTCGATGAGCAGATCGGTCGTCTCCGCCGTACCGAGCGAGCTCAGCGCCTTGCGCAGGATGTACATCATGTCGAGCTCCCGCTCGTTGAGGAGCAGCTCCTCGTTGCGGGTGCCCGAGCGGTAGATGTCGATGGCCGGGAAGATGCGCCGCTCGGCGAGCCGGCGGTCCAGGTGGAGCTCCATGTTGCCCGTACCCTTGAACTCCTCGTAGATCACCTCGTCCATGCGGCTGCCCGTATCGATCAGCGCCGTCGCCAGAATAGTTAGGCTGCCGCCCTCCTCGATATTCCGAGCGGCGCCGAAGAAGCGCTTGGGCTTGTGCAATGCCGCCGGGTCGACGCCGCCCGAAAGGGTCCGGCCGCTGGGCGGCACCACCAGGTTGTTGGCCCTGGCAAGACGCGTGATGCTGTCGAGCAGCAGCACGACGTCACGCCCGTGCTCCACCAGACGCTTGGCTCGCTCCAGCACCAGGTCGGCCACCCGCACATGGTTTTCGGGCGGAAGGTCGAACGTAGAGCTGACCACCTCACCGTCGACCGACCGCTTCATGTCGGTGACCTCCTCGGGTCGCTCGTCGACCAGCAGGACGATGAGGTCGACCTCGGGGTGGTTGGTGCTGATGCTGTTCGCGATCTTCTTCAGCACCGTGGTCTTTCCTGCCTTCGGGGGGGAAACGATGAGACCGCGTTGGCCCTTGCCGAGAGGAGCGATGATATCGACCAGCCGCATGGCGATCTCCTTGGGGCCGACCTCCAGGTGCAACCGCTCGTTGGGGTACACCGGGGTCAGGTCGTCGAAGACCGGCCGGTTGAGGGCCTTCTCCGGGTCGAGCATGTTGATGGCGACCACTTTGAGGAGCGCGTGGTACCGCTCGCTCTCCTTGGGCGGTCGCACCTGCCCCATCACCGAGTCGCCCGTGCGCAGGCTGAAGCGCCGGATTTGCGAGGGCGACACGTAGACGTCGTTGGGGCCGGGCGTGTACCCTTGCACCCGCATGAAGCCGTAGCCGTCCGGCAGGATCTCCAGGATCCCCTCCAGCAGGGTCAACCCGTCCTTTTCGGTCTGGGCCCGGAGGATCTCCCGGATGAGGTCGCTCTTGCGTAACTTGGTGTAGCCCGTCACCCCCAACTCTTTCGCGAGTTCGTGCAGCTCGGCACTGCTCTTGCCTTGAAGCTCGGCAATCGTCACCTTGCACTCGCTCCCGTCCGTCACAGATCGACGCCGCCGGGCCGGAACTACCCGCCAGGCCGGAACTGGAAACAGCAAACGAGGACCATGCCATTCCAGGGGAACGTCAAAAAAGAAGATCCGAAACCCCAAGAATCACCCGGAACGAACTCACCCTGACGCGGTGGCACGAGGACGCTCCGCGCAGCTGGCCGCCAACGGTCGAACCCGATCCTACCCCGCAGATCGGCTGGTTAGCACCTAGTGTAAATGCTTCTCGAAATCCTCCGGCGTAAGCTTATCCAGAAACCTGCGGAACTCCTCCATCTCCTCGTCATCGATGGGCTTGCTCGCGATCAGCGCCTTCGCCGCCACTTCCTCGGAGATGAAGATCGGCGCGTCAGTGCGCAACGCGAGCGCAATCGCGTCGCTCGGCCGGGCGTCCACGTCCACCTGGCCGTCACGGGTCTTGAGGTAGATGCGGGCGTAATAGGTCTCGTCACGCAGCTCCGAGATGACCACACGGTCCACCTTGGCACCCAGGGCATCCAGGAGGTTTTTCATCAGGTCGTGGGTCAGCGGGCGCGGCGGCTTCGACCCCTCCATCGCCAGCGTGATGGCCTGTGCCTCCGGCGGTCCGATGACGATGGGGATGAACCCCTTCTCGTCGCTATCGGTGATGACCACCACGGGCACCATCGTGTTCTGGTCGAGCCCTACGACCTTGACCTTCATCCGGAGCATGGCGCTCACCCCTCGGTCCCGCCCGCCGGGCGGATGCGGGAAGCACTGATCCCGGCTGCCGAAGCTGGGGACTCTAGGCTATGAAGGCCTCCGTGCGAAGGTTGCGGTGCAACGGCAGGGTCTTGCGAACTTCGCGCCGCCACTCGAGGCAACACGCCTCTCTCGCGGGCATTATAGCAGACCACCCGAACGCCCTACAAGGCGGGCGGAGCCCTGCCCGGCATACTCCAGGGCCGAGCGTACGAACCCCCGGAACAAAGGATGCGGCCGGTTGGGCCTGGAGCGCAGCTCTGGGTGGAACTGGCTGGCAACGAAGAACGGATGGCCCGGCAGTTCCATCAGTTCGACGAGCCGGTCGTCCGGGGAGGTGCCGGCCCACCGCACGCCGCACCGCTCGAGCACCTCCCGGTAGGCGTTGTTGACCTCGTAGCGATGGCGATGCCGCTCGTATACGAGCTCGGTGCCGTACAGCTCCCGGCTGATGCTCTCCTCTGCCAGGCGGCAAGGGTACAGACCCAGGCGCATGGTCCCGCCCTTGTCGGCGACCTCGCGTTGTTCCGGCATCAGGTCGATGACCGGGTGCGGCGTGTTGGGATCGAACTCCGTGCTGTTGGCCCCTTCCAGATGGCCAACGTGGCGAGCGATCTCGATGACCGCCACCTGCATCCCCAGGCACAGGCCGAGGTACGGGATGGCCCGTTCTCTGGCGTACTGCGCCGCCCGGATCTTCCCCTCGATCCCCCGGGAGCCGAAGCCCCCCGGCACCAGGATCCCTCCGACGCCGCCCAGGTACTCGCCCGGGTCGTCGACCTCTTCCAGTTTTTCCGAGTCCACCCACCGGATGTCGACCCGGGCGTCGCTTGCGATGCCCCCGTGATTGAGAGCCTCGACGACACTGAGGTAAGCGTCGGGCAGCGCCACGTACTTGCCGACGACGGCCACCTCGACCCGGTGCTTGGGCTCATGGATGCGGCGGACGATCTCTTCCCACTCGCCGAGGTCCCGGGGACGACCGGGCAGCTTGAGCCGTTCCAGGATGATCTCGTCGAGCCTCTCCCGGGCGAAGGTGAGGGGCACTTCGTAGATGCTCTCGGCGTCCGGGTTGGGGATGACGGCGTCCGGCTCGATGTCGCAGAAGAGCGCGATCTTGGCCTTGATCTCCTCGGTCAGCGGCCGATCCGAACGGCACACGATCGCGTCCGGTTGGATGCCGATGCTGCGGAGCTCCTTGACGCTGTGCTGCGTGGGCTTGGTCTTGAGCTCCCCGGAAGCCCGGATGTACGGGACGAGCGTGACGTGGACGTAAAAGCAGCTATCCCGCCCCAGATCGGTGCGTAGCTGGCGAATGGCTTCCAGGAATGGCAGGCTTTCGATGTCGCCTACCGTGCCCCCCACCTCGACGATCACCACGTCGACGGGAGGCTCGCCGGCCAGGCGCAAGATCCGTTCCTTGATCTCGTTGGTGACGTGCGGGATGACTTGAACGGTGCCGCCCAGGAAGTCGCCCCGGCGTTCTCGGGTGATCACCGACCAGTAGATGGTACCGGCGGTCACGTTGTTGAGCCTGGAGAGACTGACGTCGATGAATCGCTCGTAGTGCCCGAGGTCGAGGTCGGTCTCGGCCCCGTCGTCGGTCACGTAGACCTCCCCGTGCTGCAGGGGGCTCATGGTGCCCGGGTCGACGTTGATGTACGGATCCAGTTTGGCGATGCTCACCGAGAGCCCCCGGCTCTTCAGCAACCTCCCGATGGAGGCCGCGGTGATGCCCTTGCCCAGGCTGGACACCACGCCTCCGGTGATGAAGATGAAGCGGGTCTTCAAGCCCTCGACGCGCCGGCTATTGGCGAGCACCGTCAATCTCCTACCCTTCCCCCGAGCTCACGGTAGCGCTGCACGATCTCGTCGACGACCGTAGCCACGATCATCCCCCCGGTGCCCGCGAAGAGCAGCATGAGGGGTGCCGCGAGCAGCACGCTCACGACGGCCAGCACGAGAAGGGCAGCCAGCATGAGTGCAACGGTCACGGCGTTGTCCAGCACGACGAGCGCCGACTGCTTGAGCACCTGGATCACGCCCCGATCCAGGCGCACCAGGATACCGGGAGCGATCGCCATGACCGCCTCCCCGTAGGCCAGCAACCAGACCCAGACGCCGGCGAGCAGCCTGGCCGCCGTCCAGGGCGCCCGCAAGAAGAAGAGCAGGTCGACCCACAACACGGCGAGCGCCCCCCAGCCCAGCAGCCCGACACCGGCGCTACGGGCGCCGTAGCTGCGCCATGCGAGCCAGAAATCCTTGAGCGTCACCTCTCGCCCCGCCACGAGATCACGGCTGACCGCCACCACGGTCGTGAAAACCGGGAATGCCAGGGCCGACACGACGACGAAGGCACCTACCAGGGTGACGACGGAGGGGAGGCGAACGGCGGCGGTCACGGAAGCGGCCGCCGGCACCAGACCCGCAACGAACCAGACCACTGAGCCCGCCAGCACCATCCCCAGGTAATCATAGCTCAGGCGCAGCGCCTTACCCAGGGCACGGCCTGCGCGGCGAAGCGATTCGCCAGTCGTGTCGGACTCTACCCCCTGACGTGGAATGCCGCCGCCAACAGCACCTCCCGGACGATCTTGGCGGCAAGGAGCGCGGTGATGTCCGAGGGGTCCTTGGAGGGGCATACCTCCACCACGTCAACCGCCACCGGGCCGGCACCCGCCAGCGCGCGTACCGCCTCCAGGAGCTCGGCCGCTGACGGCCCCCCGGGCTCAGGCGTACCCGTGCCGGGCGCAGCCGCCGGGTCGGCCACGTCAATGTCAATGGTGAGATAAAAGGGCCGGCCCTTCAACCACTCGGCCACGGCTCTGGCCTGCCGGGCGACGGGGTCCTCGGGCCTCCATGACAGCTCGCGGGCCAGGTGGGATCGGATCTCCTCGAACATGGCCCACTCCTCGCGGATGCCCGACCGCACTCCCATGGGCACGACCCGGCCGGGCCCCACCATCTCCAGGATGCGGCGCATGACGGTGGCGTGCGAGAGCCGCTCGCCCAGGTACGTATCCCGCAGGTCGAGATGCGCATCGAGCTGGACCACCGCCAGGTCGGGCCAGCGCGCCAGTGCTGCCCGCACCATGCCCAGGGTCAGGAGGTGCTCCCCTCCCAGGGTCAGCACCCGGCGACCGTCGTGAAGCAGGGTACGGCCGGCCTGTTCGATGGTAGCGAGGGCGTTTTCGACGTTACCCCACGGCAGGATCAGGTCGCCGTAGTCACCGAGCCCGAGGTCGGCCAGGTCGGCGTGCAAGCCGGGGCTGAAGGACTCCAGCCCGTCGGAGACGTCTCGGATGCGCCGCGGCGCCTCCCGGGTGCCGGGGCGGAAGCTGGTCGTGTGGTCGAGAGGAATGCCGGCAATGACCGTACGGGCCGTCGCCGGCGAGACGTGCGCCTCGAGGAACGGGGTGGTCCGCTGCCATACGATCCCGGTCCCCTCTGCCTCGGGCAGGCCCGCCTGCTCCGCTTCCCGCCCCTGGCCGTGCCCCGCGCGCTCGCTCATCGCGCCGCCCCCGCGCCGGTCTTCGAGGCTCGGCTCCCCAGCAGCTGCTCCACGAACGGCGGCAAGGTGAACGCGGCCTGATGGACCCCGAAGGAATAGTAGCGCAAGCTCGAAGGCTCCCACGGTGCTTCACGGCCGAGGTAGCGTGCACTCGGCCGCGACGGATCGGGCCCGATCGAAGCCGCGGTGAAACTCCACAGACCGCTCGGGTAGGTCGGGATGGGAGCCAGGTACGTCCGGGCCGGCTCGCCGAAAGCAGCGCTCATGGCGCTGTGACTGCGGCGCACCAGGTCCTGGTTGTAGAAAGGCGACTCGGTCTGAGCGACGAGGATGCCTCCCGGGCGCAGCGCGCGCCGGCACGCCTCGTAGAAGGGCTGGTCGAACAGGCCCACCGCCCGGCCGACCGGCTCGGTCGAATCGACCAGGACGACGTCGTACTCGCCGGGATGACGGGCTACGTGCTCGATCCCGTCGCCGAAGGCGAGCTCCACCCTGGGGTCGTCCAGGCCGCCCGCCAGCTCCGGGAAGAAACGCCGGCTCACCTCCACGACCTCCGGATCGATCTCGGCCAGCACCACCCGCTCGATCTCCCGGTGGCGCAACGCCTCCCGCACGGTGCCGCCGTCGCCGCCGCCCACGACCAGGATGCACCTGGCGGAACCGTGAGCGACCAGCGGCACGTGGGCGAGCATTTCGTGATACACGAACTCATCGGCCGTGGTCAACTGGATCATGCCGTCCAGCACCAGCATGCGCCCCCATGGCTCCGTCTCGAGGACGGCCAGGTGCTGGAACCGGGTCTGCCTCTCCTCCAGGGTCCGGGTGACCCGGCAGGAAAGGCCGATCGCACTGGTCTGCTTCTCGGTGAACCACAGCTCCACGGCGCTCTGCCACGCTCCTTGCCCGTCAGCCCCACAGAGCCACCGCGGCGACCACGCAGCCGATCCGCTCGACCCGGTGATCCACCGCTCGCACGTGGAGCTCTCGTACTGCAAGCCCGCGCCCGGCCAGCGCCTCTTCTGCCATGGCCCGCACCTGCGCCTCCGCCTGCTCCCGGGTGCACCGCCCGGTAAACTCCATGATGACCCCGAACCCCGACTCCGAGACCGCCACCGCCACGGCTGCCGCGATGCGCTCGCCGGGCGTCGCGCTGGTGAGCGTGCCGTACGCCGTCGGCGTCAGCGAACCGGCAGGCAGGTCCAGGTACTCGGTACGCCGGGCGCCGGCCGGAAGGATACTGGAAACCCGGATGAGGTTGAGGTTACCGATACCTGCCGCGAGGAGCGCGTTGTCGAAGGCGTTGAGCTCGGTCACGCCCTCGGCAGCGCCCGCGGCCAGCGTATAACGCGTGGGTAGCGGCAGCATGACGTGCAGCGGCTCCTTTCCCGTGGCAATGGGGCCCGTCTGCAACCACGCCCGTAAGTATATCAAAGGGAGGTCCGCATGGAAGGCCCCCGGCCGGGAAAGGGTAATCCCTGGCTCGGGACATGGAGGTCCGGAACCCGGCGGGCCGGCTGTGGCCTGAGATCAGGCCCCCGGCGCCGCCGCTTCTTTGCGCGCTCTGATACAATGCCATCGAGACGGGCTCTCAGCCACGGGTGGGGACGCCGCGGTGGGGCGGCAAGCCTGGTCGGGATCGCTGGCCTTTGCTCTGGCCCTGGCGGTGGTCGCTTCGCCTCCGGCCCCGGTGCACGCCCGGACAGCCGGGGCAGCGAACCCACCGGCGCGCTCCGGCCCCGACGTCCGGCTCGAGACCGCCTGGGGCTTTGGCGGACTGACCGTGGCCGGCGCGCTCAACCCGTTGAGGGTGAGCCTGGTTGTGCCGGCCGGATCCGGTGTCCAGCACGTCACGCTCACGGTGCGGATCACTCGCAAGTCCCTGGTGAGCGGCCGCCGGGCCATCACGGAGTACCGCTATCCGCTGACTGTCCCCGAGCGGGCAGGGGCTACCCTCTGGCTGGCCATCCCGCAGGACGGGCCGGCAGCCACGGTAGAGGCGGAAGTGCAGGCCGCTCCAGGCCCGCAGGGAGCGGCTGGAGCAGGAACAGGCAGCGCGTCGATCTCGCTCCGGGTTTCCGCCGAGAGCGTGGCAAGGGGATGCCTGGCGGTGGTCTTGAGCCCGGAGAGGTCAGGCTGGGAATGGCTGAGCGCGTGGCAAGCGGCCGGCGGAGCCCCCTGCCCTTTGCGCGTGGTGTACGTCGTCCATCCGCTGGACCTCCCCCCGATGGCGGAGGCCTGGGATGCCGTCTCGCTGCTCGCCGTCGATCCTGCCTTCCCCCTGGAGCGCGCGGCGCCGGTCCAGATTGAGGCTCTTCTCCGGTACGCCAGTTCGGGCAGGCCGGTGATCTTGCCCCGTAGCGCCCCCGCACACTGGAGCGCTGGCCCTGCTCGCACTCTGGTCGCACCCGGCGAGCTTGCCCGCTGGCCCCGGGTGACACGGTGGTCTCCGGAAGAGGCGGCGGGCCAAGGAGGTCCCTCGCCCGTGCAGGCGGCCCTCGTCGCCGGCCGCCTCGGCCTCGTGGCAGCGAGCTCGACGACACGACTTCCCTCAGGCGTGAGCCAGGGCGCTGCCGGTGAGCCGTGGGGATCCGGCGTCGATCCTTTCCGGAAAGACCTCGCGGACCAGCTTGGATCCCGTCCGGTGAGCCTTCCCCCGCGCTGGGTCGCCCTGGCAGGCGCCGTAGCGTACGGAGCGGCCATGTGGGGATGGCTCCGGGCGTACGGTCGCTGGCGTTCCGGCCGATGGATCCTCGCCGGCGCAGGGCTCGTCGTGGCTGCCCTCGCGGCCGGATCCTGGGCCGGGAGGCTGGTCGTCAGGGAAGTCACCGCACCCGGCGGGTTGCTCCTGGTCCGCCCCGCTCCGGACATGGCAGAAGCCCGGAGCGCGGCCGGTTACCAGGCACCCGGCGATGCGCCTCGCCACGGCGCGGATACGGCCGGAGTCCAGCTGCTGCTGGCGGCGACCGGCGTCCGGCCTGGCACCTGGGAGATACGGTCGTTACCGGGCGGGCCGGAGCTGTTCCCCCTCCCTCCGTGGCCGGAGGAGCTTCCCGGCGGCGTCGTGGGCCTGGTAGCAGAGCGTTGCGCGGGAGACGAGGGGGGGCCCTCCGGATGGCGGCTTTCGCTCATGCCGGATCGGTCCCCGTCGAACGGCAAGGCCGGCGGCGACGGCGACCGGACGCAGGGCCCGCCTTCCTCCTGGGTCTTGCCGCTGGCGGTCGAGGTATCGCCCGGATGGGTGCTGGCGCCCGGCAACGTCGAGGGGCGCATGGCCCTGGTGAGCGTCGCAGGCGCCGTGCCTGCCGGGCTCGGGGAGGTGGAGTGGGACACATGGCGCCTGCGCCCGGGGCCTGCATCCCGCCGGCTCGACGCGCAGGAGGCGCACCGCCTGCCTCTCGACGCGGGTACGCTCGAGACCCGGCTCGCCGAACTCCTCTCGAACCCTGTCTCAGGCGAGCGCGACCTGCAGGACCTGGTGGCCGCCGCCGCCCGGTGGGGCGCCAGATTGGCGGCGACCGGGGAGGACGGCGGCACCCGGCCACGCTACGTCGTGCTGGCCGGCCGGTCGCTCCGCCCCATAGCCAGGGTCCGCTTCGAAACGGGTCCGTGGCAAGACGTGACGCCGCACGTCCTGGCAGTGGCCGCGCTCTCCGCCGGGCTCCTCGGAGGTGACGGCCCATGATCCCGGTGGCCTGGTGGGCGGTGGCGCAAGCGATGCGACCCCGGCAGATGGCTACTGCCGTGGCCGCCTGGGTGGCTGCGTGCGGAGTGGCTGCGACGAGCTGGACGTCGCCCGCCGACCCCGCTCGACCGTATCCCTTTGCCGTCTTGTGGCTGTGGGCCGCCGTGTCGTGGCTCTTCTCGTCCTACGCAGGGTGGTGGGTGGCCTCGTCCCTGCGCGTCCACGAAACGTCCGACGAGCTCCCGGCTCCAGACGGCCTTACCGGCCTCACGCCCACGTTGGACGATTGGCTGGCGAGTGGCGAGGTGACACCCCGGCAAACGACCTTTGGCCTGTCGCTGGCGGGGGCCACCGCGGGGGCGCTCTCCGCTTTGCTCTCCCTTCCATGGGGCTTGTTCGCCGCGCGCCTCTCGGGCGCCGGACCGTGGGGCGCGCTGCCCCCGGCCGCCATCTCGGTTGCCTGGGCCCTGGCCACCTCCACGTGGTGGGCGGCCGCGAAGATCGGCCTCGATGGGCCGGCCCGAGCCGCGGCCGCCTGGGCAGAGGTCGGGCTTGGCGCGGCCGCTTATCTGTGGCTCGTCTCTCGCATCGCCCCTCCGGCGGCCGCGCCCGGGCTTCCCGCGGCGGTGCTCCCGGAGGCCGCCCTGGTGGGCCTGGCGGTCGTAGCCGCAGGGGAGATCGCCGTCACGGGAGCCATCCGCCGGCGAATGGGGAGGAGAGATCCCCATGGCCGCTGAGCGTCCGGACGGGCAGCCCTCTCTGTTCGTGCGGCAGGCGCGCCGCCTGGTGCGGCTGAACCGGCGCCGGAGCTGGCAGCGATCCCTCTTGGGCGGCCTGGCGGTGGCGTCGGTCGCCTTTACGGCCTTCATGCTCGCAGCGGCGGCCATGGGCCCCGCAACGGCCGCGACCGGCCGGCCCTGGGCGGCAGGAGCTGCGCTCGTCCTGGGCGCGACGGCGGCGGTGACGGCGGTGAGCCGGGCCGGCCTGCGGGCACGGCGCCGGCGTGACGCAGAGATCGCCGTGGTTTCCCGTATGGACGCCGTGCTGGGGTGGGAGCACCTTGCCGTGACGGCATGGGAGTGGGCCCACGGCACTATCGCCTCGCCCTTCGGCCCGGCCATCCTCTCTCGAGCGGATCGCCTGTCGCGGCGTCCGGAACTGTCGGACCGGGCCGTCGAGGACCGCATCGCCCCTCCGGTCAGGGGCGTCAGGGCGTCCGTGGCGCTGCTGGCGGTAGCTGCGTGGATGGGCACGGCGCCCGCATGGAACCTTGTCCACGAGCTGACCAGCTGGATGCACCAGGAGATTGCGGCGTGGCGTGCCCGCCAGGCGGCGCAGGTGCCCCTGGACGCGTCCCAGGCCGCTTTCCTGAAGGCTCTTTCCCGGGCTCTGCGAGAAGAGGGCCTGCGCAGCCGGGACCCGGCGGCACTCGAAGCGGCCCGCGAGCTCGAACGGGTCATGGCGGCGAACGCCACTCCTGAAAGCCCCTTCTCTTCCCCCGTGGGCAGTCCGGACCAACGCCCCGGGCTGCCCGGCCTCGCAGGCGCGCCGGGCGCCGCCTGGGCCATCCCGCCTGCCGGCGGGGCTGTCCCGGGCGGCACGCTGCCCGCGGATCGTTCCTGGGCGGAGCAAGGGTACGGAGCCGGCCTCCCCTGGAGTGAACGGTTGGCGTTGCTCATGCAGCTGGCCTCGATGGGGGAGATCTCCCCTCAGGCGGCCGACCGGGCCGCTCAACTCGCGGCGCTCCTGGCACGCGACGGAGCGGGCAGCAGCGCTTCCACCGCGTGGGACTCGGACGGCGGGGCAGGCGCCGCAACGCCCCAGGAAGGCGCCGGGGATCGGAGGCAGGCATCCTCTTCTCCCCCCGGGCAGGGAGACGGGAGATCGCAGCCCGCGCGACAGACTCCGCCGGCACCCGCTCAACCGGGCACCTCTGCTGACCCCGGGCGAGCATCGTCTCGTTTACCAGGGGACCGGCCCCCCGACCAGGGCGCGCCGGGAGCGGCTGCGGCCGGTCGCGAAACGGAGCCCCGGCGGGCCGGCGCGCCCGCTCGGCCCGACGAGGGCAAGGGCCTCAGCGGCGCGGCCCGACGGGGCCCCGGAGCCCCGCGAGAAGCGGCCGACACCCGCCCCTCCGACGTGCCCGGCACCACTCCAGGGCGCTTGCAGATGCCGGCTCCCGGCCCGTGGCCCGATGGCTCCGGCGCCGTCCCCGTCCCTTCCCATCCGCAGCTGGGGCCGGGCAGCGCCGTCATGCTTCCCGGGCCGCCAGGGCCCCCGCCAAGGGGGACCCCGGCCGTGCCATGGGAGCAAGGCCCGCCCGGGCAGGACGGCACCCCGGTCCAGGAACTCGCTCCGCTGTTGGAACGGGTGCCGGTGGAGTACCGGGATGCGGTCCGCCGCTATTTCGAGGCCGTAGCAGGCCAGGGGGGTTGAAGAGCCTTGCGAGACGCGTCTTCTTCCGCCGCCGGAAGCGAGCCCGCTGCCGGGGCTTGCGCGGCCCTCGATCCCGCCGAGGCCGAGCGCCTGGTCGCCGGTGCGGCGGAGAGCGCCCGCCGGATTCGAGAGGCGGTGGGCAGGGTCCTCGTCGGCCAGCAGGAAGTGCTCGACCAGACCCTCGTCGCATGGATGGCCGCAGGCCACGTCTTGCTCGAAGGCCTGCCGGGCTTGGGCAAGACCCTGCTGGTCAAGACCCTGGCCCGGGTGACCGACCTGACCTATTCCCGCATCCAGTTCACGCCCGATCTGATGCCCGCCGACATCGTGGGCACCCAGGTCCTGGTGCAGGACCCTGCGGGCGGGGCGCGCACGTTTCGTTTCCAGCCCGGCCCCATCTTCGCCCAGGTCGTGCTGGCCGACGAGATCAACCGGGCCACGCCCAAGACTCAGTCCGCGCTCCTGGAGTGCATGCAGGAGCACCGGGTCACCGTGGCCGGCGAGGAGCACGTCCTCGAGGAGCCCTTTTTCGTGCTGGCCACGCAAAACCCCATCGAGATGGAAGGGACCTACCCGCTTCCCGAGGCGCAGCTCGACCGTTTCCTCTTCAAGGTAAAGGTGCCCTACCCGTCTCGGGAAGAGCTCGCCCGGATCGTGGATCGGACCACCGGCGTCGACGTGCCGAGCGTGGAGCCGGTCATCGGGCGCAAAGAGATCCTGAGCATCCAGCGTGCAGTGCGCATGGTGGCCCTATCCCGCTCCATGTTGGAAGTGGTACTCGCTCTCACCGAGGCCACCCACCCCCACGAGTCGTCGCTCGAGATGGTGAGGCGCTACGTCCGCTACGGCGCGAGCCCCCGGGGAGCGCAGTCCCTGGTGATGGCCGCCAAGGCCCGAGCGCTCTTGCTCGGCCGGATGCACGTGACGCCCGAGGATCTGGAGCAGGTCCTGCTCCCCTCCTGGCGCCACCGCATCGTCCTGAGTTTCCAGGGCGAGTCCGAGGGCGTGGATCCCGACGACATCCTGCGGGCGGTGTGGCGGGAGTCCGCCGCGCAAGAGGTGGGCCGCGGTGCTGGATGAACGGTGGCTCGGCGTGCTCGGACAGCTCCGGTTCGCCACCGAACTCCGCCCGAAGGGCACACGGCCTGCCTGGCGCCCCGTCTCTCGCCCGGGTTCCGGGCTGGAGTTCTTGAGCCACCGGGAGTACATGCCGGGTGACGACTTCCGTGCTATCGACTGGAAGGCCCTTGCCCGCTTCGACCGGCCTTTCGTGCGTACCCACGCCCGGGAAGAAGGGCTTCCCGTGGAACTGCTCCTCGACACCAGCGCCTCCATGAGCCAGGCGCAGCCGTCCAAGCTGGCCTTCGCGGCGGGGCTTGCCGCGTGCCTCGGTTACGTGGCACTGGCTTCGGGAGAACCCCTTCGCCTGGCCCTCCCGGGCCCGGGAGGGATCCGCTCCCTCGCGTTCGACGGCCTGGCCGGGGTCACGCTCCGCAGGCTGGTCAGGGCTCTCGGAAGCCTGGCCGGCGATGGCGCGACGGAGCTCGACCGGTGGACCGCAGCCCTCACGCGCCGGCATGCGGGCCCCGCGCTGACCCTGGTCATCAGCGACCTCCTGCAGCCCCCCGCGGAAGTGGAGAAGGCCCTGAGGCTGCTCGAGCATGGCCGCCGGGCATTCGTGTTGTTGCACGTCTTGAGCCCGGAAGAACATGCACCGGCCGAAATCGGAGAGCTACGCCTGGTCGACGTCGAGACGCAGGAGAGCGCCTGGGTACGGGTGGACCCGCTTGCCGTGTCCCGTTACGTCCGAGCACTTCGAGCGTGGCAGGCGGGCCTCCGGCGCGCCGCTGAGGATCGAGGAGGGCGCTACGCCTCTCTGCGCTCCGACCTGTCGCCGTTCGAGACGGTCGTCCGGACGCTCCGGGAGGCCGGGGTGGTTCGATGAACCAGCCTCCCGGGAGCTGGTCGCTCACGCTCGGCGCTCCGGCGTGGCTGGCGGCCGCCCTGGGCGGCGCGCTGGTCATCCTGCTGCTTCACATGGTACGCCCGAGGCCTCGGACCGTGCCCGTCTCGAGCCTCTTGCTGTGGAAGCTCCTGGAGCAGCAAGTGAGGCACGAAGCCCCTCTCCGCCGGCTCCTGCCGCACCTGCTCATGTGGCTGCAGATGGTGGCGCTCCTGCTGCTGGGGCTCGCCCTGAGCCGTCCCATCGCGCGGGTATCGAGCACCGGGCCCGAGGTAGGCGTGCTGTGGGTCGATCGCTCGGCCAGCATGCAGGCGGAGGAGGGCGGGCAGAGCCGCTTCGCCATGGCCATCCGCGCCCTCGCCGAGGCCGCCGGGCAGGAGGAAGCGCGGGGCATCCGGGAATGGTGGGCCGGCGGCGTAGGCCCGGGGCAGGCCACCCTTCTGGGGCCTGCTCGCTCGCCGCAAGAAGCCCGCGACCTGCTTCGCCGGATCCCCCCACCCTCCGACGGAGAGGCCTCCTTCAAGCGAGCGCTCTCGGCCCTCGCCGGCCTGAAGGCAAGAGGGCGCAGCGTCTTCGTCTGGCTCGCCACCGACGGCGTGATGGACGACCGCTCCCGCACCGGGCTCGAGGAGCTGGCCCGGTCCGTGCCGCTGAGGGTGCTGCCCGTAGGCGACGGCCCTCTCCCCAACGTCGCCGTCACGGCCCTCGAGGCACATCGTTCGGGCCCGGACCCCGGGCAGGCCGACGTCATGGTCGAGGTGACCAACTTCGGGCGTGCGCCCGCCCGGGCAGCCCTCTCGGTGCAGGGGGACTTCGGCGTGCAGCGCCGGGAGACGTTGACCCTGGAGCCGGGGCAGGCCTGGCGAACCGTGTTCGCCTACCAGGTGCGGGGGCTCGGGTCCCTCGAAGCCCGCATTCAGACCCAGGGGCCGGACGCCCTGGCCGTGGACGACGCCCGCACCCTGGTCTTCGGCGACCCTGCCCAGCCCGCCCTGGTCTGCGTGCGCGGAAGCCCCTATGCGCCTTTGCGCCACGCTCTGGCAGCGGCAGGCAACGTGGCCGTGGTTTGGGATCCGGGAGGGGCCGTGGCCCCTCCCGCCGCCGCGCCGGACGCCTCCTGCGGGCGCGTGCGAGCCCCCGACCTCGTGGTTTTCCGGGGGACGGAGCCGCCGGCATCCTCCTCTGGCGCCTGGAGAGCGCCCCTGTGGTGGGTGATGCCGCAGGCAGTTCCCGGAGACGGGCCGCCCGTCCGGGAACAAGCGCCGTGGGAGCCCGTTCTCTTCTGGCAGAAGAGCCATCCGCTGCTGCGCTTCGTGCCATTGGACGGCGTTTGGATCCGCCGGTCCCCGGCAGCCGCCCCCCCTCCCCCATCGGCCGAGGTTCTGGCGGAGACCGCCGCCGGCCCCGCCATGTGGGAGTGGACCGACGAGAAGAGCGGGCAGCGGCGGGTCGAGACTGCGTTCGCCCTGGAGGACTCCAACCTGGCGGAGCACGTCGCCTTCCCCGTGCTGGTCGCCAATGTCATCCGGGATGCCGCTCCAGGCCTGTGGGAGCCGGTGCAGCCCTCCGTTGGGGCCGGACGGCCCGTGAGCCTGTGGCTCCCGCCCGGCGAGAAGCTGCTCCTCGTCGCGCCGGACGGGCAGGTGAGCCCGTGGGAGCCTGCGGCCAGCGACGCCGCCTTCGAAGCGACCGAACGGGCCGGCGTCTACTCCCTGTGGCCCGCGGGGCAACCCTCCACCAACCCGGTGGCCATGTGGGCCGTCCAGCCGGCCGGCCCGGCCGAGTCCGACCTGTCCGGGCGCAACCTGCCTCCTCTGGACACCCCTGCCCCAGCGGCCGGATCGGCCCGGGAGCTGCCACTCTGGCCGTACGCGGCGACAGCGGCAGCCGCAGCGATGGCGGGCGAAGCCGCGCTCCACTGGATGCTGGCGCGGCTTCCGGGGCGCGCCGGCGCCGGCGGGGCTCTCGCGGCGGCATGGCGCCGGTCGCTGGCCCTGCGCTCCATCGCGGTCGCGGCAGCCCTGGCAGCCCTCAGCGGCCTGATGGTGCCCTGGCCGCCGGCCGGGCGCCGGTGGGTGTTCGTGGTGGATCGGTCGGCCAGCGTGCCGGAGGATGCCCGCCGAGAGATCGACGCGTTCTTGCGGGAGGCGTTGCGCCACCTGGGCCGGAGCGACCGGGCATGGATCGTGGAAGCGGGCGCCACGCCGCGGCTGGCCGGCGTCTACCGGGGCGGACGACCGGACCTGCCTCGCCGGCCCACGGGGGACTCCGGCCTCGACCCGTCGGACACCGATCTGGAGGCTGCGCTGGCTGCCGCTCGCAGCCTGCTGGCGGACACGGGCGGACCTGCCGGCGGGCGGATCGTGCTCATCAGCGACGGGCGGCAGACCCGCGGGGACGTGACCCGCCAGGCCCGCGCCACGGATGGGGAGCAGGCGCCCGGCGCGCAGGAGGTCCGCGTGCCCATCGACGTGCTGCCCGTCGTCGCGAGGCCTGCCCCTGACGTCGCCGTTGCCGGCATCGAAGTCCCGGACGTGCCGCCCGGCCACGGGCCCGTCCCTGTGCGCGCTCGCCTTTACGCCTCCCAGGCCCAACTTGCCAGGGTGACGCTGTCGCGCAACGGAGAGGAGCTGTGGCGGGGAGAGGTCCACCTTCCCGGAGGGTGGTCCGCTTTCCGCTACGACGACCGATCGCCCCTACCGGACGGGCGCATGGCCGTCTACTCGCTGGCCGTCGAAAGCGCCGGGCCCGACGCCGTGCCCGAAAACGACCGGGCCAGCGTGGCCATATCCCCAAGGCGGCCCGGGCGCATCCTGTGGGTCACGGGCAGCGACGGGCAGGGAACGGCCCCGGCCGGGGCGACATGGATCGAGCAGGCCGGGCTGGAGGTGGATCGCGCGCCGGCCGGCGCGCTCCCCGCTCAGGCCGCCCGGCTGGGCAGTTACGCCGCCGTCGTGCTCGACAACGTCGCCGCATCCTCGATGTCGACGGAGCAAATGCGGGCGCTGGCCTCGTTCGTGCGGGATTCCGGTGGCGGGCTCGTAGTCACCGGAGGGCCCGCATCCTACGGCCCGGGCGGGTACCTCGGCACCCCCCTCGACGACGTGCTGCCGGTGCGCTCCGAGGTGCCACGGCGCCTGGTCGTGCCTCGGGTGGCGCTCGTCCTGGTCATCGACAAGTCCGGCAGCATGAGCGAGCGGGACGCCTGGGGCACCAAGCTCGACGCCGCGCGGCGGGCAGCGGCCGCGGCCATCGAGCTGCTCACCCCGGAGGACCGGGTAGGGCTCCTGGCCTTCGACTCCGAGCCCCGGTGGCTCGCTCCCCTGGAGCAGCTCCGGGATCCGGCGCCCCTCCTGGCGGGCCTCTCCCGGCTGGCTGCCGACGGCGGCACCGAACTGGGGCCTGCCCTGCAAGAGGCCCTCCGGGCCCTCGCCGGTACCCGGGCCATGGTCCGCCACGCGATCGTGCTGTCGGACGGCAAGTCGACCGCCGCCGACTTCGAGGCCATGGCCCGGCGGGCGGCAGCCGAGGGCATCACCATCAGCACGGTGGCCATCGGGCCCGATGCCGACGCGGCGTTGCTCGCCGACCTGGCACGGTGGGGGCACGGGCGATTTTATCTCACGCGGCAGCTGCAGCGCCTGCCGCAGATCTTCGCGTCCGAGACCCTGACGGTCACCCGGTCGGCCATGGTCACGACCCCGGTCGTTCCGGTGTGGACCCCTGAAGGCCGCCAGGACGGCGAGGATGGGCCGATCCCGGCGGATCCCGCAAGCGAGCTGCCGGCGCTGGGCGGCTACGTCGCCACCACGCCCCGCCCGGCGGCCCGGGTGCTGCTCGCATCCCCCGAGGGAGACCCGGTGCTCGCAACCTGGCGCATCGGATTGGGGCGGGTCGTCGCTTTCACTTCCAGCCTCACCGGGCCGTGGGGGTACCAGTGGCAACGCTCCGGGCTGGCGCGCCGCAGCCTGGTGCGCATGGTTCGCTGGGTGATGCCCGCCCAGGGCCCCGGTACTTTCACCGTCCTGGCAGACTGGGAGGCCGACCGGGTACGGCTCGCCCTCGACGCGGTAGGCGAACACGGTCTTCCCCTCAACTTCCTTCCCGTGACCGCCACGCTCATCGGGCCTTCCGGCACGCCGTCGCCTTCCATCCCCATGGCGCAGGAGGCACCCGGCCGGTACGCCGGTTGGTTCGTGGCCTCCGAGCCCGGCGGGTACCTGGTCACGCTGCGGGCAGGCGACGAGACCCTGCACGCAACCCTGGTCCGAGGCTACCCTGCCGAGTACGCCCCGGGAATGCCCTCTCCCTCGCTGCTGGCGCGCCTTGCCCGCGATAGCGGCGGGCGGGTGCTGGGTTACGTGCGTGGCGCTCCGGGGCCGAGCGGCCGCCACGCCGCCCAAGACGCAGAGCCGTCTCCCGCGCCGCCCGAGCTGACCCCCGAACTCGCCAGGGCCGCCACCTCTCTCGGGCGGCTTGCGCTGTCCCGGCCGGGCACGTGGGCCGAGGCGCCCGCCTGGCCCCTGCTGCTGGTAGCCGCCGGGCTCCTGCTCATCGCCGACGTGGCGGTCCGCCGCTGGTGGGGGGAGAGCCCCCTGGCGATCGCCAGGGAACTCGTGCTCGGCGGCGCCCGTCGCCTCTCGGCCGCTGCCCGCGCGATCGGCGGCGCCGGCGAAACGGTCCGGCGGGTACGCGAGCAGGCCCTCGCCAGGCGTTCGGGCGCCTCCGGCTCTGCCCCGGGGAGAGCCTCCCCCGCCGGGGATGGGGTCGACCCCACGCAGGCCGCCCGGATCTATCTCGCCCGGTTGCGAAAAGAGCGGCGCCCTCGCTGACGCCGCTCCTGCCGCGTTTGCCCTGGTCCGTCGCCGCGGCTCAGGCCCCCTCGCCGAAGAACCGGCGGATCTCCTCCTCCGCGGTCTCGGGGCTGTCGGAGGCGTGCACCATGTTGAAGGGGAGCTCCCGGGCGAAATCCCCGCGGATGCTGCCCGGCGTCGCCTCTATCGGGTTGGTGGCGCCGACCAGGTTACGCACGTGGGCAATGGCCGAAGGCCCTTCGATGATGGCGAAGACCACCGGCCCCGCCGTGATGGCGTCGAGGAGCCCCTCGAAGAAGGGTTTGTCCGCATGGTGCGCGTAGTGTTGTCTCGCCAGCGCCCGGTCCACCCTGCCGTCGCGGATGCGGGCGATCTTCAGCCCCTTGCGCTCGAAGCGGGCCAAAATCTCCCCAACCAGTCCTTCCTTGACCGCCTCCGGCTTGATGATGACCAGCGTCCGTTCTACCGCCACGACTTGCCTCACCCGCACCTTTCGCACCGGTTTACGACAGGCCCGTGACGTACCCTGTCTCGTCGATGTCCATGCGTAGCGCCGCGGGCTCCTTGGGCAGCCCCGGCATGGTCATGATCTCGCCCGTGAGCGCGATCACGAATCCGGCGCCCAGGGACGGCCGGATCTCTCGCACCTTGAGCCTCCAACCCGTAGGCGCGCCGCGCAGGGAAGGGTCGTCGGTGATCGAGAACTGGGTCTTGGCCACGCAGACCGGAAGTCCTCCGAACCCGTGTGCGGAGAGATCCTCCAGGGCCGCCGCCGCCTCGGGCGTGAAGTCGACGCCGTCCGCCCCGTAGATCTCGGTGGCCAGGCGCTCGATCTTGCCGGCGAGCGGCTCCTCCCACCGATAGATGGGCCGGAAGTCCGGTCGCTCCTCCTCGATGGTCTCGAGCACCGCCCCGGCCAGCTCGAGGCCGCCCTCTCCACCCCTCGCCACGACGTCGGCCGCCTCCGCCCGCACGCCCAGCGAGCGGCAGTGCTCGATGACCGCCCGGATCTCGCCCGGGTCGTCGGCCGCGAAACGGTTGACGGCCACGACCACCGGCAATCCGAACTTGCGGATGTTGGCGATGTGCCGGTCGAGGTTGCTCAAACCCTTTTGCAGCGCGTCCCGATTTGGCGTGTGCAGGTCTCCCTTGGAGGCCCCTCCGTGGTGATGCAGCGCCCGGATGGATGCCACGAGCACCACCACGTCGGGCACGAGCCCCGTCTGCGGCACCACGATGTCGAAGAACTTCTCGGCCCCGAGGTCGGCGGCGAACCCGCCCTCCGTCACCACGTAGTCGGCCAGCCCGAGCGCCGTCTGCGTGGCGAGGATGGAGTTGTTGCCGTGCGCGATGTTGGCGAAGGGGCCGCCGTGCACGAAGGCGGGCTGGCCCTCCAGGGTCTGGACGAGATTGGGCTTGATGGCATCCTTGAGCAGGACGGCCATGGCACCCACCACGCCGATCTCTCGCGCGCTCACCCAGCGCCGGGACCTGGAGGGCCCCGCAGTCTGCCCGACCACCATACGTCCCAGGCGCTCCTTGAGATCCCGGAGGTCCCGGCTGAGGCAGAGCACCGCCATCACTTCCGAGGCGGCCGTGATGTCGAAGCCCGTCTCCCGCACGACCCCGTCCCCCGCCCCTCCCAGGCCGACGACGACGTGCCGGAGCTGCCGCTCGTTCATGTCCATGACCCGGCGCCACGACACCCGTTTGGGGTCGAGGCCGAGCGCGTTGCCCTGGTGGATGTGGTTGTCGACGGCGGCGGCCAGGAGGTTGTGGGCGCTGGTCACCGCATGCATGTCGCCGGTGAAGTGGAGGTTGATGTCGACCATGGGAGCGACCTGGCTGAGCCCTCCCCCGGTCGCCCCTCCCTTGACCCCGAACGTCGGCCCCAGGGAGGGCTCCCGCAGGCACACGGCCACTCGCTTGCCCAGCCGGCCCAGCGCCTGCGTGAGGCCGATGGCGACGGTCGTCTTGCCCTCACCGGCCGGCGTGGCGGTGATGGCGGTGGTGTAGATGAGGCGTCCCCTGCGCTCTCGGGCCGCGCGGCGGACCGCCTCCATGCGGACCTTGGCCATGTACCGGCCGTACGGCTCGATGTCGTCCGCAGACAACCCTATCCGTTCGGCGACTTGCCAGATGGGAAGCAGCGACGCTCTTTGGTTGATCTCGGCGTCGTTCTCCATGTGCTGTGCCCCGCCCCCTGGTCGCGCCGCGACCGCTAGTTTGCCTCACCGGGGAGCCTTTCGAGACAGGGCATCCTACACCCTGTCGGTCGAGGAGGGGCGGGCGCCGCCCCGCGGGGCGGCGAGCCACGCGATCCAGATGCTCACCTCGTAGAGGATCACCAGGGGCACCGCCATCAGCAGCTGGGAGAAGACGTCGGGCCCGGGAGTGAGAGCCGCTGCCAGGGCGGCGATGCCCACGATCGCATAGCTCCGCCGCTGCGCAAGGCCGCGGTGGCTGACGACGCCCAGGCGCGCCAGGAAGAAGACCAGGAGCGGCAACTGGAAGACCAGCCCGAAGGGCACCACCATGGTGAGGATGAAGTTGGTGTAGCTGTTGATGGAGATCATGGGCTGCAGCCGATCCCGGGCGAAACCCAGCAAGAACCGCAACGCGGGCGGCACGACCCACCCGTACGCGAAGTAGGCCCCTCCGAAAAAGAGCCCGAGGGAGGCCGGGATGAAGAGGAACCGGCTCAGCCGCTTCCCCCACGGCCACCCCCTGGTCACCACCGCCCACACGCCGAACATCACGGCCGGGATCGCGATCGCCGCCCCGAGGGCCAGCGCCACCTTGATCCGCACCATGAACCCCTCGGCCGGCGCCAGCATCACCAGCCTGGCGAACTCCGGCTGCTTGCGCTCCATGTCGGCCACGACCGCCGGCGCCACGGCGAACGCGGCCGCCGATCCCACCGCGAACAGCAGCAGCCCTGCCGCCAGGTAGCGCCGCACCGATTCGAACCGGCGCACCCACGGCGAGCGCGCCAGCATCTCCGTCAGCTGTTCCCATGGTGAGGGCTCTGGTTGCGCCATACGTCACTCCGACCGTTCCACGAGATGGGGAAGCGGGCGCCGGGCCCGTTCGCCCCATGCCGCCGTCCAGATGGAGACTTCGTAGAGCAGGACGATGGGCCCCGCCATCAGTACCTGCGACACCGCGTCCACCGTCGGCGTCAACACCGCGGCCAGCACGAAGGCGAGGAACACCGCCCACCTTTGCATCCGGCGAAGCGGCGCCGGCCTGAGGATGCCCAACCGGGCCAGCAGGTAGGCCACTACGGGCATCTCGAAGACGATGCCGAACGGGAGCATCAGCCCGAACAGGAACGAGACCACCTTCGCCGCCGAAAGCGCCGGCATCACCCCCGGGCCGGACTGCCCGACGAGGAAACGCATCGCCACAGGGAACATCAACGCGCCCCCAAAGCCGAGCCCTGACGCGAACAGCGCGGCCGCCGCAGGAGCCAGGCGTACCGCGAGCGCCGTCTCGTGGGGGTAAAGAGCGGGCGCCACGAAGAGCCACACTTGAGCCATCAGCACCGGAGAGGCCAGCACCAGCCCGATGGAAAAGGCGACCCGCAGGTAGGTCACGAACGCCTCTGCCGGAGTGACCACGACCAGCTGGCCCCCCACGGCGCGCAAGTAGTCCATGAACGGGGGGACCAGGCGCCAACCGGCCACGAAGCCGCCCGCCACGGCCAGGAGGGAGAGGAAGACCCGGTAGCGGAGCTCCTCGAGGTGCTCGGTCAGGGTCATCTCCGCGCCGGGCTGCCGGCGCCGGGCTCGCCAGCCCGCCAGGCGCTCGGCCGAGGAGACCGCTTCGCCCTCAGCCGGCCTTTCCGCCACCGGACTCCCCCTGCCCCGAACTGCTCGGGGAAGCCTGGGCGGCAGCCTCGCCGCGCGCCGCCGTCGACTCCGGCGCCGGCCTGTCGTTGCCGGACCCGTCCGGCCGGGGCGGCGGGGTGGAACCGGAACCGGCCGGCCCGGTCACCGGGGGCAGGCTCGTTTCGCTGGTCGCACGCTTGAACTCGTTGATCGTCTTGCCCAGCGCCCGGCCCACCTCTGGAAGCTTGCCCGGGCCGAAGATGATCAGGGCCAGGAGCAGGATGACCAGGAGCTCCGCCGGCCCAATGTTGAACATACGCCTCTCGCCCGCCCTCAGGGCTCATGGCGGTGCGAAGGCTCGTGCAGGGTGAGCTCCCCGCGCAAGAGCCCCACCGCATGAGCAAGCTGATCCGCGATGGCCTCCAGGCTCTCGCCGGCGCCATCCGGGCTCCCGGGCAGGTTGATGACCAACGACCGCCCTCGGATACCGGCAACCCCCCGGGAGAGCATGGCCGCACGCGTCTTTTGCAGGCCGTACCACCGCACTGCCTCGGCGATGCCCGGCGCCATCCGGTCGAGCACGGCGGCGGTGGCCTCCGGCGTCACGTCCCGGGGTGCCATGCCGGTGCCCCCGGTCGTGAGCACCAGATCCGCCTGCCTCCGATCGCACGCCTCCACGATGGCTGCCGCGATGCGCTCCTTTTCGTCGGGCACCACGGCAGTCCATACCACCTCCGCTCCCACCTGCCCCGTGAGCAGCTCAACCAGACGGCGCCCGCTCGCGTCCTCGCGCCGGCCTGCCGCCACCCCGTCGCTCACGGTGATCACGGCCGCCCTCACCGGGTGCACCCGCTTACGCCCGCTCCCTCCACCGACTCCCCTGGGCCTGCGGCCGCCCGCCGGTGTCAGCTCTTGCGCTGGCCCAGCGCCACCACCATCTCGGCCAGAAGGCGCGTCGCCTCGGTGGCCGGCAGTTCCGCCAGGAGCCCCATCGCCCGGAGCACGTACCCCTGGGCCACCTCCTCAGTATATCGCAGGGCTCCGTTTTGACGGATCAGGTGAACGATGGCCGCCATGTCGTCCGGAGGAGGAGGTACCGCTCGCAGGCGAGAGAGGAGCTGGTCGCGGTAGCGGGGATGCTGCAGCATGTGAATGACCGGTAGGGTGAGCACGCCCTCCATCAGGTCGGAGCCCACCGGCTTGCCGAGCACCGGGGCTTCGCCGGTGAGGTCCAGCAGATCGTCGACCACCTGGAAGGCCATCCCGAGGAAGTACCCGAACTGGCCCATCGCCCGCACCTGCGCCGGGGTCGCTCCTCCGAGCAGGGCGCCGCTCTCGGCGCACGCCTGGAAGAAGCGGGCTGTCTTCTTCCCGATGCGCCGCAGGTACTCCTCTTCGGTCAGATCCAGGCGTCCCTTGGCCTCGTGCTGGGCGATCTCCCCCTCGCACATCTCGTAGATCATGTCCGACATGACCTTCAACACTCGGGGGTGACCCTGGTCGACGATGAGGCTCATGGCTCGGGCCAGCATGAAGTCGCCGGTCAGCACCGCCGGGTAGTTGCCCCAGACCGCGTTGACCGTCGGCCGCCCGCGCCGGGTATCGGCATGGTCGATGACGTCGTCGTGGACGAGGGTGGCCATGTGGATCATCTCTGCGGCGGCCGCGATCGGAATGACGTCCCGGTCGGCGGCCCCGAAGACGCGCCCGGACAAGAGGGTGACCAGCGGGCGGACGCGCTTGCCTCCCGCCTTGAGCAGGTGCAGCGAGGTGCGAGCTCCCAACCCCTCGGTCTCCGAGAGCACCTGCTCCAGCATGCGCTCGACCTGGCCGAGGGCGTCCCCGACGTAAGCGTGGATCTGCCGTGCTACGTCCACTCCCGGGCCTCCACTTCGGCTGGCGCAGTCCCAGCCCCGGGCGGCACCTCGCCCACGTGAATCGCTGCGATGCCGCCGAGCAGGTCGTAGTAGCGCACCCGCTCGAGCCCGGCGGACTGCATGATGGCTCGTAGTCGATCCTGGTCGGGGAACGGGGTCAGCGAGTGGGGGAGGTACCGGTAAGGATCCCGTCGCCCGATGAACCATTGCCCGATCTTGGGCACGATGCGGTAGAAATAGAAGTGGTAGAGGGCGGGCCACAGCCTCCCGCGGGGGTGGGAGAGCTCCAGGCAGACCACCCGCCCTCCTGGCCGGACGACCCTGCGCATCTCCTCGAAGCATCGCCGGAGGTCGACGACGTTACGGGCGGCGAAGGCCATAGTGGCCGCGCCGAACGCGCCAGAGGCGAACGGGAGTAGAAGCCCGTTGCCCGCGACCAGCGTCAGGCGCCGCCCGAGCTTGCGCCGGGCGTGCTCCATCATCTGCAGCGCGAAGTCCACCCCGACGACCTCTCCCCCGGGCCCCAGTTGGTCCAACAGCTCTTTGGCCAGATCGCCCGTCCCCGTGGCGAGGTCGAGCACCCGCGATCCGCGCGGGAGCCCTGTCACCGCCAGTCGCGCCGCCCGCCGCCTCCACAGCACGTCCTGCCCCAGGGAGAGAAGGCGGTTGAGCAGGTCGTAGCGTGGGGAGATGGCGTCGAACATCTCCCGCACGTAGCGTTCCCTCGCCGAGGGCTCCGTCGGCACCCCCAGCGCGTCCAGGCCGCTCGTGCCGGCACGCCCGTCGCGGCTCAGCCGGTCTTGCAGTCGCGGTTGCATCATTCACCCAGGTAATAGGCCAGCCGCTGCATCTCGAGGCTCACGTCGGCGTTGGCCAGATAGACTCCGGCCGGCACGACGAGCTTGGCCGGAGCGAAGTTGAGGATGGCCCGGATCCCTGCCTCCACGCACCGATCCGCCACCTGCTGAGCCGCGGCGGCGGGCACGGTCACGATCGCCATCTGCAGCCGCTCCTGCTTGGTGACCTCCGCAAGCGCATCGATGGGGTGGATCAACATCCCGTCCAGTTGTCGATGCACTTTGGAAGGATCGTTGTCGAAGAGCGCGACGATGTGGAGGTTGAAGTGGCTGTCTTCCGCGTAGCGCTGCTGGTTGTACCGGACGAGGGCATGGCCCAGGCTCCCGACGCCGATGAGGCCTATCCGGATCTCTCGATCGAGGTTGAGGATCTTCCGGAGCTCCTCGCGCAAGTAGCCGACCTCGTAGCCCACGCCCTGCTTGCCGAACTCCCCGAACCAGGCCAGATCCTTGCGCACCAGGGCCGGGCTGACCCCCGCCCGCTCCCCCAGCTCATGGGAGGACATGAGCTTGGTCTCGCCGCTCTGATGAGCTTCCTCGAGGACCCTCAGGTACAGCGGCAGGCGGCGCACGACCGCGTCGGAGATCTTCTTCCAACGCATCATCACCACGCGCGCTCGCACCCCCCGTCCAAGCAAGGCATCCGGCTCCGAAGCAGGAAAAGCTGACACGCCCCCGCATGCGGGCTCATTATACCTTGGCCGGTACCACCCAATCAATGCGGCCACGACGGGCCTTGCCGCTATTTGTGATATGGCGCACCGCGGGCCAGGGTGGCCGCTCTGTAAATCTGTTCCACGAGGACGAGCCGCGCGATGTCGTGGGCCATGGTGAGCGGCGACAGGGACAACCGTTCGTCACACTCCTGCAAGAGCGACTCGCCGAGCCCCCACGCGCCGCCCACGAAGAACACGACGGGTACCCGGTCCAGGAGGCGCCCAAGCCAGCCGGCGAACGCCTCGCTCGTGAATGCCCGCCCCCCGGCGTCCAGCGCGACCCGCAAGGCGCCGGGCGGAAGGGACGACCGCAGCATCCGGCGGCTCTCTTCCTCCGCTACCGCCCGGGGATCGGTACGCCCACCCGCCCCTTCCCGCACCTCGACCACCCGCACCTGCCAGCCGTACCCCGCCGTACGCCGCAGGTACTCCCGGACGGCATCCCGGAGCCCCGGGTGCTTGATCCGGCCTGCCGCCACCAGCCATATCCCGGCCATCGGGCTGCCCCGGTCGCCCTCATGCCCCCATGCGGGCGACGAGCTGGCGGACCTCCCGTTCCATACCGTCGACGAGCCCGGCGTCAGGCGCCTCCAGGTACAGCCGCATGAGCGGCTCCGTGCCCGAGGCCCGCAGCAGCCACCAGGCACCGCTCTCCAGGATCACCTTGACCCCGTCCATCACCACGACCTTGTCGACCCGCTGGCCCGCCCACCGATCGGGTGGCTGGGAAGCGAGATGGTCGAGGATGCGCCGCTTCACTTCGTCGGAGGCGATGGGCATGTCGACGCGGCGGCCCGTCGCAGGCCCCACCCGCTCGTGGATGGCGGCGAGGCGCCGTCGCAGGCTGATGCCCCCTTCGGCCCAGATGCGGGTGACCAGCAGCACCGCCAGGATCCCGTCCTTCTCCGGGATGTGACCCGCGATGCTCATGCCTCCGCTCTCCTCGCCGCCGAGGGTGACGTTTTCCCGGCGCATCCACGCCCCGACGTGCTTGAACCCCACGGGGGTCTCCCGCGCCGTCACGCCGAACTGCGCGGCCAGCCGGTCGAGCACGTGGGTCGTGGCCACGGTCCGCACGATGCTGCCCCGCATCTGCCGGACCCCCAGCAGGTAGTCGGCGACGATCGCCAGGACCTCGTTGGGAGTCAAGTACGTGCCGTCCTCGTCGACGACGCCGAAGCGATCGGCGTCGCCGTCCGTGGCGAGCCCGAGAGCGCCCTGGCGGGAACGCACCGCCCGGATCAGCTCCTGCAGGTGCTGTGCGGTGGGTTCAGGGGCGCCTCCGCCGAACAGCGGGTCCCGGCGGTCGTGGAGCCGGTGCACTCGGACCCCCAGGTTTTCCAGGGCTTCGGCGACGTAATGGCGCCCGGTTCCATACATGGCGTCGTAGACGACCTCGACGCCCCTCGAGAGCGGCGCCGTGCCGACCACGCTCATGAGGTGCTCCACGTAGTCGATCCGCGGGTCCACGGTGTCGACCAGCCCCTGGCGCCGGCCCTGCTCCAGGTCCAGGGTGCGGACCACCATGTTGCCCGACGCCTCCGCCCGCTGCACGCGGACGATCTGCTCTTCGATGGCGGCCGTGACGTCCGACTGGGCCGGCCCCCCGTACTCG
Source organism: Limnochorda sp. L945t (assembly GCF_035593305.1). GTDB lineage: Bacteria > Bacillota > Limnochordia > Limnochordales > Geochordaceae > Carboxydichorda > Carboxydichorda subterranea. Next base: position 2,503,534 of record NZ_CP141615.1, read on the forward strand.
GGGATGAACTTCAGCCCCAGGTACTGCGGCGGGTTGTGGCTGGCCGTCAGCATGATGGCCCCGGCGGCCCTGCGGTGCAAGACGGCGTGGGCCAGCACCGGCGTCGGCACGTCGGAGGCCGTGAGGCCCACGGCGAGGCTGTTGCCCGCCAGTACCCGGCTCACCTCCTGAGCGAAGTGCTCGGCGGCAAAGCGCGTGTCGTAGCCTACCAGGACCTCCCGCCGCCCCAGGCCGGCCTCCCCCAGGTAGTTGGCGATCGCCTGCGTCACCAGGCGCACGTTGTGATACGTGAACTGGTCCGCAATGACGGCACGCCACCCGTCTGTGCCGAACCGAATCGTCACCGACGGCACCTCCATGTCCTCCAGCATCCTCCACCCGGGCTCGAACGTTCCGGCCCATCAATTCCACCGGAGCCAGATTGTCCCTTTGCCGTCGAGGGGCCGGCGAGGGAGGGCGGGCGCGCGAAAAGGGCGGCGGCCTTCCCTCCCGGGAAGGTCGCCGCCGTCCAAACCCGCCCGGCTCTCGCGCCGGGTCATCTCTCAGGCCAGCGAGTACACCCTGGACGGCTCGGCCCGCTGGGTCCCACAGCTCTCCCGGACGACGAGCGAGGGGGTGATGGCGAGCTGCACCGCCTGGCGCCCGCGATCCTTCAGCAGGTCGAGCAGCATCAACGCGGCCATCCGGCCCATCTGCTCCCGGTTGACCGTCACCGCCGTCAGGCCCATCGCCTGCTCGCCGGCAGAACCGTGCCCCCACACCACCAGGGCGAGGTCCTGAGGCACCGAGATGGAGGATTCCTTCAGGGCGTGGAGCACGCCAGGCACCAGTGCCTCGTGGGCCACGTACAGCGCCGTGACCGGCAGCCCTTCGCCGGGCGTCCACCGGCCGGCCCGTTCGGCGAGCCCCAGCACCTGCCGGGCTGCACGGTAGCCGGCTGCATGGGCCGTGCCGTTACGGAGTTCGGAGACGTCGACCCGGGCAACCCGGGAGCTATCGGCCGCGACCCCGGCTCCGGCCAGGGCTCGCTCGAAGCCTGCACGCACCTGGTCGCCCCAGCGCCCGCCCGGCACGATCGCCCCGATGCGGCGGTGCCCTGCGGCCAGCAGGCGCTCGGTCGCCTGTGCCGACGGCGTCAACCAGTCGATGGTGACCGCGCTGAACTGGACGCCCTCCGGCACCTCGTCTCCGAGCACGACGACGGGCAGGGAGTCGCCGGCCAGCTCCTTGAGCCACGAGGCTCCGTTGAGGTCGCCCCCGACGATGAGCCCGTCCACCTGACGCTGGGTCACGGTGCTGGGAGGATCCCACTGCGCGGCCTGGGCGTCCATCACGTTGAGCACCAGGTGCATCTGCTCCCGGCGGAGCACAGCCTCGATACCCTGGATCAGGCCCAAGCCGTAGCCCGGCATGGAAGAGGGCAGGGCGAGCAGGAGGCCGACCTGGCCGGTCCTGCGGGTGGCGAGCGCCCGGGCGACCGCGTTGGGATGGTAGTTCATCTTCTTGACGGCTTTGATGACTCGCTCGCGAACGTGGGGCCGTACACACGACTTCCCGTTGATGACCCTGGAAACGGTGGCCTTCGAAACCCCTGCGAGCTGGGCCACCTCGTCCAGGGTGACTCGCCCGCTGCTGGCTCCTGTCTCGCTGCGCTTGCGTCGCGGCATCCTCTCTTCAGCTCCTTATCCTTCCCCGTGCCGCCAGGCCGGCGTGCCGGCCCGGCTCCTCTTTCTGGTCGATCCGTCGATGGCCCCAGGCAAACGGTTTGTCGTGAACGCCTGCCTGGAAGCCCGGCGCGTCCCGCCGGGTCGCTTTTCGTCCCGCATCCCCCAAAGAAAACAGGCTCTGGCCCCTCCCTGCTCGCCGGCCAGTCACCTGATGTAGTCGTAACCCGTCTGTGTTACGAGATTGTTACCGATCGCGGAAGTTTCGTCAAGGGTCGTGCGTCCTCTCCTTGCGGCGCGGGGAGCGCTTTCGAGCGCGCAACTGTTGCAGCTCCCGCCAGTCTTGCTCGTCCAGCCACTCGACCCCCGCGCGGCTTTCCAGGTGATGCCGGAGCTCATGGGCCAGGGTGCGGACGACCTCCTCTTCGATCTCTTCGGGGGATGCACTACCAAGGATGGCCAGGAACGACCCGTAGTATAGGACCACGTGCCGCCCCAGCACGGGATCTTCCACGTACTCGCCCAGGACGTACACGTCGGGCGGGTCGTTGGGGTACCGGCGGCGATCCTCGACCACGAGGACCCCGGCGTCGAGCTGCTCCAGCACCTCGTCGGGAAAGCGGTCCAGCACGCGCGCGACGATGGCCCGGAAGGTACGGAGCGAAACTGCTTGCGTGGTGAACCACCTGCCCTTTCGAACGACCCACCTTCCATGATACAAGGATCGGGAAGGGCGTCCCGGTCCCCGAGGGAGCCGTCTTCGACCCGCCGCCTTGCGACAGGGAGCGCCCGAGCGGCTACGAAAGGATAAGAGGTGGCGGGAGAGGGGCAACCGGCGCATGCTGCTGGCCGTCGACGTAGGCAACACGACCACGGGCGTTGCCGTATACGAGGGCGAGCGCCTGGTCCACCACTGGTGGTTGACCACCTTTCGCGAGCGCACGGCGGACGAGCTGGCGCTCACCCTTTCGGGGCTGATGCACCTGGATGGCGCTTCTCCGGCCCGTCTGACCGGAGCGGCCATCAGCTCGGTGGTGCCGTCCCAAACCGAGCCCTGGAGGGCGGCGTGCCGCAGGTTCTTCGGGATCGAGCCGCTGGTGATCGGCCCCGAGACGCCCGCGGGGGTGAAGATCGGCTACCGGTTCCCGGAGGAGCTGGGGGCCGACCGCATCGTCAATGCCGCGGCGGCCGTCCACCTGTACGGCGCACCCGTGGTGGTGGTGGATTTTGGTACGGCCACCACCTTTGACGTCGTGGACGCGCGGGGAGAGTATGTCGGGGGCGCCATCGCCCCGGGAGTCGGCATTTCGGCGGAGGCGCTGTTCGAGAGGGCGGCGCGACTGCCCCGCGTCGAGCTCTCCCGGCCCCCGTCGGTGATCGGGCGCACGACCGCCGAAAGCATCCAGTCGGGGATCGTCTTCGGGTTTGCGGGCCAGGTGGACGGCATCGTGCGGCGGATCCTGAAGAGCGTGGGCGGCAAGGCCCGAGTGGTGGCGACCGGCGGGCTGGCTTCCCTGATCGCCCCGGAGTGCGAGACCGTCGAGGAGACCAATCCACTGCTGACGCTGGAAGGACTGCGTTTGATCTTTGCCAGACACCAAGCGTCCCGCCCGTCGTGATCTCCGCAACCATCACGGGCCCGCCAAAGAGGAGCGGGGCCACGGCCCGCACCTGGTGCGTAACCTCTTGGTCGGGGCAAGCGTCACGGTGCTCACGTTGGGCCTCTTGCTCAAAGCCACGTGGGCGCCCGACAGCTGGAGGCTGCTCACCACCATCCGCCTCGACGCGGTCGGGGCGGCCCTCGGGCTCATAGCCGTCACGTGGGCCATCGGCGGCCTTCGCGCGTGGCTCATGACCCGTTCGCTGGGGTACCCCATCCCATACTCGGCGGCGCTCCGGGCCACGCTGGTGGGCGCGATGGTCTCCGGCCTCACGCCTTTCACGGGCGGCGGAGGTGCAGCGGAGGCGCTGGTGCTGTCGCAAGCCGGCATCCCGTACGCCAAGGCACTGGCCACCGTCAACGCCGCCGGGGTGCTCAACCAAAGCGTGCTCCTCGTCGCTTCCCTCGCCCTGGCGTTCAGCCCTGTGCCCCTTCCCGGCTTGCCTGTGGTGCGGGCCATCCTGCGCTGGATCCTGGTGGTCTACGCCCTTGGCTTGCTGGGCGTGGTGGCGGCGTTGCTGCAGCTCGATTGGCTGGCCGGGCCCGTGGAGCGTCTCTTGGGGCGGCTCGAGCGTGTCATGCCGGCGTGGGCGGCGCGCCTGCGGGCGGCCCGCACGCGCAGCCGCCACTTCCTGCTCTCGACGGCCGACGCGTTCCGCACGGTGGTGGCCGGGCGCCCGGCGGTCATGGCCGTGGTGGGAGCAGGGTTCCTCGTTTACTACCTTCTGATCTTCCTCGTGGCTCCCATCCTGGCCAACAACCTGGGAGGCCGCATTCACGCCGGCGTGCTGGTCGCCGCCCAATTCCCCCTTTTCCTGGTCGGAGGGGTCCTGCCCACCCCGGGAGCCTCGGGCGGGATCGAGGCCGGCATGGCGGCCATCGCGGCGCCTTACTTGCCCCGGGCGGCGGTGGGCATCTTCGTCTCGGTGTGGCGCCTCCTGACGTTCTATCCCTCGCTGATGGCCGGAGCCGTCGCCGCGGCGGTAAGCGTCCACCGCTCGGCCGTCGCCGCCGTTCCCGAAGCGGTATCCTCCGAAGAGCCGCCGGGCGGGCCCGCGAGGACAGGGGCATCGTCGCTGCGCGAGCCCGTCTGATCCCGTTGCGAACCCGTCCGAGTCCCCTCCTGCAGTCCGCATAGAAACGGCGCCGCCGGCTCACCGTAGCCAAAGGGCTCCCGGAGAGAAGGGACGAGACCTTGAAGATGCGCAGGGGGGCAGGCGCGCACGCGCTGGGAGGGCTCGTGCTGGCCACGGCCATCCTGGCGGGGTGGAGCCGGCCCGCCTGGCCCGCGCCGGCCGCAGCCCGCTTCGAGGGCCGCCCTCTGGCCGGCAGGGCCGTGGTGGTGGACCCCGGCCACGGCGGCATCGACAGCGGCTGCGTGGCCGGGGGCTTCTACGAAAAAGACGTGGTGCTTCCGATAGGCCTGCAACTCGCCCGCCTGCTGCGGGCCGCCGGAGCGCGCGCCGGCCTCACCAGAATCCAGGACATGGAGCTCGGACACATGCGAACCGGCCCCGGTTCGCGCTATCGCCGGGATCTCGCCACCCGGGTGGCCGTCTCCAGGCGACTCGGGCCGGACGCTTACGTCAGCTTGCACGCCAACTCCTCCAGGGATGCGGGGATGAGCGGCGTCATGACCTTTTACGCACCCAACCGCCCCGAGGGCCGGGTGCTGGCCCTCCGGCTGCTGGAAGCGCTTCGGCCGGTGATGCCCGGTAACCAAAACGCCGCGCTCCCGGGCGACCTGTACGTCCTGCGCACCAACCCCTTCCCCGCCGTACTGGTGGAGCTCGGCTTCCTTACTCACCCCAGGGACCGGGCCGTCCTCACCAGCCTCGAAGGGCAAGAGAGGCTGGCCGATGCGCTCTTCTCCGGCGTCACCTCGTACCTGACGGGGCCGGACGGTGGAGGTATCGACGATCCACCCGAGCTCCGGGAGCAACCCCTGCCGTCCCGGCTGTTGCCGCGCTCCGGCTCGCCCTCCGGTACCCTGGCGCAACCCTCCGCCCTCCGGCTGCTCCCGGCCCCTCCCGAGGCGGGCCCGGATCCGGTACCCGCCGTCCGCACCAGCGTGGACCCCGCCTTCTGCCCGCATCACGAGGATTCCTGAGCGGTCCTGTTCGAACTCCTCGACGCTGCAGGCATCACGTGGCCGGTGGGACGGCCCGGGGACGGTGTCGAGGACATGCTCTGGCTGGGCACGTGCGGATGGTCACTGAGCCAGGCGAAGTATTTCCGGCAGTTCAACGCCATCGAGATCCAGCAGACGTTCTACGAGCCTCCTCGCCTCGAGACGGCGCTGCGGTGGAAACGCTCGGCGCCCGAGCACTTCGCGTTCGCCGTCAAAGCGTGGCAGCTCGTCACCCATCCGGCGTCGAGCCCCACCTACCGGCGGCTGCGCACGCCGCTCGATGAGCAGGAGAGGGCCGCGTGCGGCTTCTTCCGAGACGCGCCCGTGGTCGAGGAGGCCATGCGGCGCACCCTCGAGGTGGCCGATGCCCTCGGGGCGCGGGTCGTGCTCTTCCAGACTCCGGCCTCGTTCGCTCCCGAGCCTGCCAATGTCGCCGCCCTTCGCGCCTTCTTCACCCGCTACCGCAGGGAGGGGTCCGTCTTCGTGTGGGAACCCCGTGGCCCGTGGCCGGACGACCTGGTGCGGTCGCTGTGCGAGGAGTTGGGGCTCGTGCATGGCACCGACCCCTTCCGCAGGCCCTCCCTCACCCCCGGAGTGATCTACTACCGGCTGCACGGCGTCGGAGGGTACGGCCACCGGTACACCGACGCCGAGATCCAGGAGCTGGCGTGGCGAGTATCCCAGCACCTGGAAAGCCAGGAGGATATCTGGTGTTTCTTCAATAACGTAACCATGGCCGAAGATGCGGCCCGGCTGGCTGCGACGTTGCGGCTCCCGGGCCACGGAGGGGCGGTCGTGTCGTGGTGACGACGCCGAACCAGCGCGATGCACGCAGGCCGGTCCTGCGCCGGGCCCGCGTGACCGGAGCGCTCCTGCTGGTCGCCTTGCTTGCCGGGCTGGCCGGCACGCAGGCCGCAGCGCAGGAGAAAGGAGCTGCGTCCGGCGCAGCGCCGGCGGGGGAGCAGGCTTCGGCCGGCGTGGTGATAGGCCAGGAGCCGGCTCTGAGCGCGCTGCGAGAGAGCTTGCGCTACGTGGAAGCCGGGGTGCCCTTCCGGCTCGGGGGCAAGACCACGGTCGACGAGTACCTCCGGCTCCAAGGCTCCGATCCCCGGGCAGCTGCCTCTGCCGGCGTGGACGCGTCGGGCCTGGTGGTCAACGCGCTGCGGGCCGCCGTGCCGGGCGTCCGCTTCTTCGCCGGTCCCCCGGACCAGGGGAGGACCGCGGAGTACGTGACCTCGGCCATGCTGCGGCGGTACAACTCCACGGAGGTCTCAATCGAGGAGGCCCGGCCGGGCGACCTGCTCTTCTTCAAGTCGCCGTCCACCGGGCAGGTCACGGGGGTCGGCATCGTCCACGTCGTGATGCCGGGCGTGGTACGCGTGGTGGTGGCCAGCGCCAGCCAGGGTCGCGTGGTCGAGACCGGCATCCGGATCGGCGGCGCGTACTGGGCCTCGCAGGTCGACGCCGTCGCCCGCCTGGTCCTGCCTCCCGGCGTCACAGCTGCGGCAGCGGAGTCCAGATGAGGCTGCCTGCCTGGAGCGTGTCGGTCAGGCGCAGGCCGTTGAGCCGGGCCATCGCCTCTCCGGGCACTCCGAGGCGGGCCGCCAGGTCTCTCAGCTGCACGGCCACCGGCACGAACAGCCGGCGCACGGTGGGGATGGTGATGGTCTGGCCGGGATGGAGCATAGTATCCTCCATCCCGTTGGCGTCCATGAGCGCCTCCATGGTGGTGCCGAAGCGGCGGGCCACGTTCCACAGGGTATCGCCCTGCTCCACGCGGTAACGGTACGGTGTGCCGAGCGCGTCGAGCACCCGGGCGGTGGCCGACCCGGTCACCCCGTCCGCGGGGAGCCCCATGGCCCGCTGCAGCGCCTTCACCGCCTGGGTGGTCTCAGGGCCGTAGTACCCGTTGGGATTGACGGTCCGGAAACCGAGCTCCCGCAGAGTCTCCTGCACCTGCCGGACGTCGTCGCCCCACATGCCCTCCTGGAGCACCCGCGTTGCGCCGGTGGCCCCGCCCGGCCAGGCCGCGCCTGCGATGGCCACGACCAAGAGCGTCTTGGCTACCAGTAGCCAGGACCCGTGCCGTGCCGGCCTCGCGCCGGCTCCTGTGCTCTTGCGCAACGGGCCATCGCCTCTCCCCCGCCGTTTCGGTTCGTGTGCGCCCGGCCGGATCCTCTTGGGTGGCCTGGGAGCTCCACGGGAAATCATCCCACGCCCAGGTATGCCGCCTGGACCCCGGGGTGGGCCAGCAGCTCCCTTCCCGCTCCCTCCATCACGACCCTCCCGTTCTCCAGCACGTAGGCCCGGTCGGCGACGGTCAGGGCCTGGTGCACGTTTTGCTCCACCAGGAGGACCGTGGTGCCGTCCCGGGCAATTCGCTGGATGACGCGGAAGAGTTCCTGCACCAGCACCGGCGCCAGGCCCAACGAGGGTTCGTCGAGGATGAGCAAAGCCGGCTCGCTCATGAGCGCCCGGCCGATGGCCACCATCTGCTGTTCGCCGCCGGAGAGGGTGCCGGCGTCCTGGCGGCGCCGTTCCGCAAGGCGCGGAAACAAGGTGTAGACCCGCTCCAGATTGGCCCGGCGGTGCGGCCGGGCGCGAGGCAGGTAGCTTCCGGCCAGGAGGTTTTCCTCGACGCTCATCAGGGGGAAGAGCTGGCGGCCCTCCGGGATGTGCGCGATGCCGAGATCGGTGACCCGGTGCGCCGTCATCCGCTCGATGGGGCGCCCGCCGAAGAGGACGCGCCCCCGGCGCGGGTGTAACAGCCCCGAGACGGCTCGCAAGGCAGTCGTCTTGCCGGCGCCGTTGGCGCCCACCAGCGCGACCTTCTCGCCGCGCTCGACCCGGAAGCTGACGCCCCACAGCGCCTGGACGTCGCCGTAGTAGACATCGATCCCGTCAACCTCCAGCAGCACGGGACGCTGCCCCCTTCCCGGCGCCGCTCTCCTGGGTACCCAGGTACGCCTCGACGACGAGGGGGTTGGAGGCCACCTCGCCCGGCGGGCCCTCGGCGATCTTCTCGCCGTGGTGCAGCACGACGATGCGGTCGGAGATCTGCATGATGACCCGCATGATGTGCTCGACGGCCACGATGGTGATGCCGCGCTCGCGGATGGCCAGGATGAGCCTGACCGTGGCGTCCGCCTCGGAAGGGTTGAGGCCGGCGACCACCTCGTCCAGCAACAAAAGACGCGGCCGCAGCGCCAGCGCCCGCGCGATCTCCAGGCGCTTGCGGCCCGCCAGGGTGAGCTCCCGGGCCGCCGCATACGCCCGATCGGCAAGCCCCGTCCACTCCAGGATCTCCAAGGCCGCCCGCCGCGCGCCCGCCCGCCGGCCCTCCGCCAGGAAGGCCCCCACCATCACGTTTTCCAGCACCGACAGCTGTGGAAAGGGGCGCACGATCTGGAAGGTGCGGGCGATACCCATGCGGGCCAGGAGGTACGGGGGTCGACCCGTGACCCTGTGCCCGTCGAACCACACCTCCCCCGAGCGGGGCCAGAGGTACCCGCTCACCGCGTGGAACAGCGTGGTCTTGCCCGCACCGTTAGGGCCGATGAGCCCCACGATCTCCCCCGGGTAGACGTCGAAGCTCACGTCACGAAGGGCGAGAAGCCCCCCGAAGGCCACGCTCAAGCCCTTCAACCGCAGGATGGGCTGCCGCATCCCGTTCATGACGGGCGCGCCACCTCCTCTCCAGGCCGCCGAGCGTCCCCACGATCCCCTGGGGAGCGAAGCGCACCACCAGCACGATGAGGATGCCGTAGATCAGCAGGTTGGCCTCGCGGAACGAGGCCCGGAAAAACTCCGCCGACAACACCAGCACCGCCGACCCGATGAGCGGCCCGAAGAGGGTACCCGTGCCCCCGATGATGGCCACCAGCGCGATCTGGATGCTGAGGCCGATGTCGAAGACGCCGTGGGGCTCGAAGAAGGAGAGGAAGACGGCGTAAAGCGCTCCGCCGAGCGCCGTCGCCACCCCGCTCAAGGCAAAGGCCTGGAGCTTGTAGCGCAAGGGCGCGATGCCGAGCGCCATGGCCGCGTCCTCGTCTTCCCGGATCGCCTGCAGGTAGTAGCCGAACCGGCTGCGCGACAGCCACCACGCGCCCGCCATCGCTGCCCCCAACAACACCAGCGCCGCGTAGTACTCGACCGTGCGGTCGAAGGGGTCGAGCCCTGCCACGGGCGGGAGATTGGCCAGGAAGAGCCCCTCGGCGCCCCCTGTCCAGCGCCGTTCGTTGGTGGCGACCAGCCGCAGGATCTCGGCCACCGCAATGGTCGACAGCGTGAAGTAGGGGCCCCGCAGACGGAAAGCAATCCATCCCCAAAGGAGCGTCGCCACGGCCGCTACGGCAGCGGTGGCGGCCAGGGCCAGCCCGATCCCCTCCGCCCCGAAGCGCGCCCATGCCGGCGACTGCGTCAGCAGCCCGAACGTGTACGCCCCGAGGCCCACCAGGGCCGCATGGCCCAAGGAGAGCTGGCCGGCCCAGCCGCCCAGCACGTCCCAGGCGTACGCCAGCGCCGCGAACAGCACCAACGTCACGCCGACGTTGAGCGCCCCAGGGAAGAGCAGCGGGTAAGCCACGAGCAGCAAGGCCACGCCCGTGGCGGCCCCGAGCCGCGCCCACATGGGCTTCGCGTCGTTGCTCATGCGCCTTTCGTCCTCTCGTGGCATGCTGGCGCCGGAACCCGCCGCGCCGCGGGCCCTATACCCTGCTCTTGCCGAAGAGCCCGGCAGGGCGAGCCAGCAGCACCAGCAAGAAGGCAAGCAGGCCGAAGGCGTCTCGGTAGCCGCTCGACACGTAGGTCGCCCCCAGGCTCTCCGCCAGCCCCAACAAGAGCCCGCCCCCGATGGCCCCGGCCACGTTGCCCATCCCGCCCAGCACGGTCACGACGAACGCCTTGAGCGTGAAGACGCCCCCGATGGTCGGGATGACGTACAAGATGGGCAGCATCAACGTGCCCGCCACGGCCGCCAGCGCCACGCCCAACCCGAACACCACCGCCCGGATCCGGGCCGTGTCGATCCCCTGGAGCTCGGCCGCCTGGGGGTTTTGGGCCGTCGCCCGGATGGCCCGGCCCAGCTCGGTGCGCAGCAACAGATAGTACAAGAGCGCGATGACCAGGACCGTGACGCCGAAGGAGGCCGAGAGCGCCCGGCTCAGGCTGACGCCGCCCACGTGGAACGTGGCCGTGGAGTACGCCGTGTAGATGCTCTGCGGATGGGCACCGAAGGCGAAGAGCAGCAGGTTGCTGAGGATGAGCCCGAGGCCGACGGTCATCAGGATGAGCGACTGCTCCGGGGCCCGGGCGAGCGGGGAGAGCAGGCCCCTCTCGACCCCGTATCCCAGCACGAAGCCGGCCGGCAAGATGGCCAGCACCGAGGCGAACGGGTCCACGTGCCAGCGATTGAACAACAGCAGCGCCCCGTACATCCCCAGGGCCAGGAACTCCCCGTGCGCGAAGTTGACCACCCTCATGACCCCGAAGATGAGGCTCAACCCGATGCCCACCAGGGCGTAGAGGCCTCCGGTGAGAAGACCGGAGGCCACCACCTGCAACAGCGCCGTCCACCGATCCATCGGGTATCACCGCTTCGCCCACGCCGGGGTGGGAAAGCGCGGCTGGCCGGCGGCCACCTCTTCGGGGAACACCGTGACGAACCGGCCGTCCTGCACCTGCTCCACCACCATGGAGATGGGGTTTTGGTTGCGGAAGCCGTCGTAATCCTTGAACTCGACGGGCCCCGCTGCCGTCGTCAGGCGGGTGGCCCGCAGCGCATCGCGGATCGCCGCCTTGTCGAGCTTGCCCGCACGGTTGATGGCGTCGGCCGCGACGATGAGCGCCATGTACGCCTCGGCGGCATGGTAGGACGGTTCGGTGCCGTGGAGCTCGGCCTTGAGCTTCTCGTACAGCTGTTGCGCTCCCGGATAGCGCACCTGCGGCGTCCACGACGTCGCGGAGAAGACCCACTCCGCGGCGTCGCCGGCTCCTTTGACGAAGGACTCCAGCGCGAACCCGGCCGCGCCTCCTGCGAACATCCGGGCGTTGAGATTGACCTCCTTCACCTGCCGCATGATGGCGACGGCGTCCTCCTCGTAGGACACCATGAACAGGATGTCAGGGTCGAGCGTCCGGAAGCGGTTGAGGATGGGACGAAAGTCGGTGAGACCCCGGTCGTACGCCTCCCTCGCCACGACCCGGTAGCCGCGCTGGCCCGCCAGCCGCTCGGCGGCGTCCGCCACCGATTGCTCGAAGGCCCCCGAGCCGGCGAGGATCGCGATCCGCTTCATCCCGCCCAGCCGATCGGCCAGGTCGAGCAACGAGCGGGCGTAGGCCGACGCGTTGGTCTTGGCCCGGAAGACCCACTCCGACCCGGGCCGGGTGATGGCGTCGTCGGCACTGCCCGTCACCAGGAGCGGGGCCTGCCGGCGGGCCATGTACTGCGCCAGGGGCTTGCTGATGCCGCTCGCGTAGGTGCCCAGGATCACCGGCACCCCGCGCCGGAGCAGCCGCTCGGCGGCCGAAAGGGCCGCGTTCTGGTCGCTGGCGTCGTCTTCGACCAGCAGCTTGAGGGGCCTGCCCAGCACGCCGCCCCGGCTTTCGATTTCCTCCAGGGCGACTCGATACCCGGCCATTTGCATGGTTCCAAAGGTTGCAAAACGGCCACTTAACGAGGTGATGACGCCGATTTCAACCGGCTCTCCCTGTGGCGCCGCAAGAGCGACGCCTCCTGCGAGGTGTGGGACCTGCCACAGCACGAAGATACTCGAAGCGATTGCAAGCAGTCCCAAGGTGCGCTTTACCCTGCTCATCGCGTTTCTCGTGAGCCCCCCGCCCCATCGGATCCAGCATCGCGCCTCGTCTTCGATAAAGATACTAGTTCCTCCTGCGTTATCCGCCCAACGCAGGGACGAAACGCCGGAAGGCCGAACCCCGGAGTCCAGGCGCACGGCACGGGAGGGAGTTCGGGCTCCATGTGGGATACCGGGATCATCCATGGGCTGCAGCAGTTCCGGTCGCCGTTCCTCGATCAATGGTTCCTGGCGTTCACGAACCTGGGCACCGAGTTGGCCTACATCCTCCTCATCCCGGTGGTGTACTGGGGGATCGACCGGTACAAGGGGCACCGCCTCGCGGTCATCTTCCTGCTGTCGATCTGGCTCAACGGGGTCGTGAAGGAGTGGATGGCCATGCCCCGGCCGGAGCCCGGGGTGGGAGGGATCCTGCGGCTGGCCGAGGCCGCGGGCGCCGGCTTTCCTTCGGGTCACGCCCAGGGAAGCATGACGCTGTGGGGCTGGCTCGCCATCGAGTTCCCCCGCCCTTGGGTCATCGCGCTCGCAGGGTTGATGGTCGCCATGATCTCGCTTTCCCGCCTGTACCTCGGAGTGCACTTCCTGGGGGACGTGCTGGGCGGGTGGGCCCTCGGCCTCCTCGTGATCGCCGCCGGCGCCGTGATCTTCGCCCGGCAGCCCGGGGAGCGATGGGGCCGGGGATGGAAGATGGGGCTGGCCGTGGCCGTGCCGCTCCTGTTGTTCCCCCTCTCCCCCTCCGGCACGTCGGAGCGGGCCCTGGGTTTCCTCATCGGCCTGCTCACCGCCGACATGGTGGCGCTGCCGGGGATCCCGTACGGGGAGCGCGCAAGCGCTGTCCAGCACGTCGCCCGATCGCTGGTGGGGCTGGCGGGGCTCGTGGGAATGGCCCTGCTCATCCAGCGCGTGGTGCCACCCGGCCTTCCCGCCGTCCTCGCCTACGCCGTCGCAGCGGTCTGGGTGGCCGTCGTGGCGCCGCTCGTCTTCCTGCGTACGGGGTTGGCGTCACCTCCCAGGGAGCTCTCCGAGCGCGCCCGCCAGCGGCGTATCCCGAGCATTGCTTCGTCGAGCCGCGTACCCGTCGGACCGTACGTGGGCATCGCGGCCGTGGCGGCGGTGCTGGTGGCGGCGGCGAGCGCAGCGGCCCCGAGCCCCGTCCCTCTCACCGAAGCATCCCGGTCGCTGTGGGCCACTTCGGCAGGTCCCCTCAACATCGCCCATCGCGGCGGCGCGGGCCTCGCGCCGGAAAACACCCTGGCCGCCTTCCAGGAAGGCCTGCGCTGGGGCGCCAGCTACCTGGAACTGGATGTCCGGCCCACCCGAGACGGCGAGGTGGTCGTGCTGCACGACGAGCGGGTCGACCGGACGACGGACGGCACCGGCGAGATCGCCTCCATGGACCTCGGGCAGGCGGAGGCCCTCGACGCCGGGTACCGCTTCAGCCCGGACGGCGCCAGCTTCCCGTATCGCGGCAAGGGAGTGCGCATTCCCCGGCTGGAGGACGTGCTGCGCGCCTTCCCCGAGGCGCGCTTCGTCGTGGAGATCAAGCCGGACGACCCCGGCTTCGCCGCCAGGGTGCTCCAGGCCATCGATGCTGCCGGGGCACGCGGCCGCGTCGTGGTCGCCTCTTTCAGCGACCGGGTGCTCCAGCAGGTGCGCCGGGACGCGCCCGGCGTCCTCACCTCCACCGGTGCCGGCGAGGCGCTGCGTATGGTGATCATGGTAAGGTTGGGCCTGGGCGGTTTCTGGACACCGCCGGGCCAGGTGGTACAGGTACCGGAGCGACAGGGGGTCCTTCCCGTCGTGACGGAGAGCTTGATCCGCGTCCTGCACCGGCGTGGCGTACCGGTCCACGTCTGGACCGTCGACGACGTCGCCTCCATGCGCCGGCTGGCCGCGTTGGGAGTGGACGGCATCATCACCGACTACCCGGATCGCATGGCCTCGGTCCTCTCCACCCGGGCGGAGAGCCATGGTCACGATTAGCTTCGACCTGGATGGGGTGCTGATGCGCAACCCCTTCCGGGACGGTATCTTCCCCCAGGTGACCCGGGCCCTTGCCCCCGCCTTCGGCGGCAGCGAGGCCATGGCCATGGAAGCGCTGACCGAGGAGTACCGGCGCCGCCTGGCCGCGAGCCGGGAGGCCGCCGCCTCCGGGCCGCCCGCGGGATCGCTTGCGGCCTGGGCGTACGACTGGACCGACATCATCGCGGCCGTCGCGGGCCGCCACGGCGTCCCGGGCGTTCCCGAGGAGCCGGTTGAAGCTACGGTGGAGCGCCTCGCCAGGGCCGGCACCGCCATCTCCTTCATGCACGCAACGGTACCGGCCGCCCTGGCCGCCTTGCGCCGGGATGGCCACCAGCTCGTGGTGACCACCAACGGTCTATGGGCCTACCAGCGCCCGGTGCTCGAGGCGCTGGGCATCCTCGACGCCTTCCAACGCTTCGGCGCGCCCGACCTGACGGGATGGGCCAAGCCCGATGCCCGGGCTTTCACCTGGGTCGAAGGCGGCCAAAGCCGGCGCCCCTTCGTGCACGTAGGCGACGACCTGCTGTACGACGTCGCCGCCGCGCGGGCGGCCGGCATCCGGGCCGTCTGGGTCATCCCGCCGCGCCTTTCCCGTTTCGAGCTCCTCGCCCGGCGGCCGCCCTGGGAGCGCCCTGAAGTGCTGGACGGGATGCCCGAATGGCACACGGAGGTGGCGGCCATCGCCGATCGGAGGCCTGCGGCCGACCGGTGGCTCCTCCCTTACGCCCTGCCGGACGCGGCCGTGCTGCACGTCGGGGAGGTGCCCGAAGTCCTGGCCCGGTGGGAGTCCCAGGGAGCCTCCGAGGAGAAAGCAGGCCATAGGGCCGGGGCCGCGGGGCGCCAGGCGGCCCGGTGGAAGGAGGACACTTTGCCCATCCCCGAGCTCGGAGAGGCCCTGGTGCGCTGGTTCGAAGGCGCGAAGAGGGCGCTTCCGTGGCGCGACCGTCCCGACCCGTATCGGGTCATGGTTTCGGAGTTCATGCTGCAGCAGACCCAGGTGCAGACCGTCGTGCCGTACTTCGAGCGCTTCGTGCAGCGGTTCCCGACCTTGCAGGCTCTGGCCGAGGCGCCGCTGGAGAGCGTCCTCGAGGTCTGGCAGGGGCTCGGCTACTACCGGCGGGCCCGGTACCTCCACCAGGCGGCCCGCACCATCGTCCAACGGTACGGCGGGCGGGTCCCCGACGACCCGCTCGTCCTCGAGACGCTCCCGGGCGTCGGCCCGTACATGGCCAGGGCCATCGCGAGCATCGCGTACGGCAGGCCGGAGCCGGCCATCGATACCAACGCCAGCCGGGTGCTCTCCCGGGTGCTCATGGTCTGGGATCCCCCCGGGCCGGGCTCGATGCGCCGGCTCGGGGCGTGGGCCAGAGGGATGGTGCCCGAGGGCCGGGCGGCAGACTTCACCCAGGGCCTCATGGAGCTGGGCAGCCGCATCTGCCGGCCGGCCCCGGAGTGCGGACCATGCCCGATCCGGCGTTTCTGCGCGGCGTGGGCGTACCGGCTGCAAGAGGAGCTGCCGGCCAAGCGAAGAGGCCCCGCCCCCTCGCCGGTGGTGAGAGTGGCGGCCGTGGCGGCCTTCGATTCGGCAGGCCGGTTGCTGCTGGTGGAGCGGCCGCCCGACGGGTTGCTGGGCGGCTTGTGGGCCCTGCCTGCCGTCGAGCTCCAGCCCGGGGAGGAGTGGGAGGCAGGGGCGCGCCGGGCCATGCAGCAGGCCGGCCTGGAAGGCGCCCTCGGCACGGCGGTCGCCGAAGGGCGCCACGTCTTCAGCCACCGGATCTGGGAGATGCGGGCATTTCGCGTGCAGGCCCGAGGGAGGGGCCTTCCCCCACGAAACGGCGGCGCCGCCCGGGCCGCGGAAGAGCGTCCCGACTATGCCCCCCCTCTTGCAACCCGGTGGGTGGGCCCCGGCGAACTCGAGCGCGTGCCGATGGGGCAGGCTTTCCGGCGGCTGGTGAGGGCCCTCGTGCCCGCCGGCCGAACGGCGCAGGAGCAGGTGGCCCCATGAACCGGGTGCGCTGGCTGAAAGGCCAGCTGCACGTGCACACCTCCCGGTCCTTCGACGGGCGGGTGCCGCCCGAGGACATGTTCGCGGCGTACCGGCTCCGGGGCTTCGATTTCCTGTGCGTGACGGATCACGACCGCGTGTGGGAGCGGGCGGCGGTCGTGGATGGCATCCTGGTCGTGCCGGGCGAAGAGAGCACCCTGGTCCGCCCTTTCCCGCCCCTGGGCCGCCACCTGGTGAGGCTGTTCACGACGGAGCCGGTGCCGCTGCTGGCGAGCGCCCACCGCAAGCTGGAGGCGACCCGGCGGCAGGGCGCCCTGGCGATGGCCGCCCATCCGGCCTGGGACGGCAATTTCGGCACCGGGCGCTGGCGGATCGAGGCGCTGGCCGATCCCCTGCTCGACCTCGTCGAGATCGTCAACCACCACTCTCGGACGGGCGCCAACGTGGCCCTGTGGGACGAGGCGCTCGCGAGGCGTGGCCCGGCGCTGCCGCTGTGGGCGACGGCCGTCGACGACTCGCACCGTCCCGAGCAGGTGGGACGGGCGTGGGTCTGGGTAGCGGTCGAACAGACCTGGGACCTCTCCCTGCCGGCCGCCCGGCTGGCAGGCATGGTGCGGGAGGCGCTGCGTCGTGGGGCCTTTTACCCCAGCACGGGCGCCCGCGCCATCTTCCGGTGGGAACGGGACGGCGGTCGCTCCCGGGTCGTCGTCGAGGCAGTCCCCCCGGAAGACGAGGCGGCGCCGGGCGTGCCGCCTCGCATCCGGTTGATGGGAAAGGGGGGTCGGCTGCTCGTCCAGGTGGAGGGCCGCCGGGCGAGCTACGCCGTCCGGGGCGACGAGGGCTACGTCCGGGCCGAGGTCATCGAGCCGGACGGCCGCGCCGCGTGGTCCCAGCCGTGGTGGATCGAGGCCTGAGGACGGCACGCCCCCGGCAGGTCCTCAGGGCGTGATGCGCTGGACCTCGGTCTGGAGAGGCACGGGGTTGCGCAGGCACCAGGTGGCGGGGCACCGCTCCTCTGCCAGCACCCGCAGCCGGTCGAGGGTTTCCATGCCGGCGTCGGCATCGGCCAGCACCGTCCACTTCATCGACTCGACGACCGGGGCGTCGCCCGCGCCCAGGAACCGCTGCATGTTGAGGCGGGCAGAGAGCTTCACCTTCAGGGAACGCAAAGCCACCCCTTCGAGCGCCGCCACCAGGGCGTACGTCGAGAGGAAGCACCCCGTGGAGGCGTAGAGGCAGTACTGGATAGGGCTCGGCGCCTCGCCCCACCCTCCGTACTGGGGAGGGAAGTCGGCCACGAGCTCGACGGGCCCGCGCGCCGGAGTGGCGACGGAGCCCTTGTACTGGGGCTGGCCCTCGGTGAAGTCCCAGCTGCCCTCCATCTCGACCTGGAGGACCGCTGCGGAGGGATTCTCCGCCGCCCGGCGCATGCTCTCCCGCAGCCGGTCCACCTGGACGTTACCCAACACCTGCCCTGACGCCACGACGTTCCACCTCCGCCTTACACTGTGGGAACAGTGACAGCATACCATGGCAGGACGGTACCGTACCTGCCAGGGTACTTCTCGATCGGGAGGTGCCCGCCATGAAATGGCACACCGAATACCTGACCTTCCATACGCCCACCAAACGCCAGTACGTCAACATCACGGAGAAAGTACAGGAGGCCATTCGCAAGAGCGGAATTCGCGAAGGCTTGGTGCTGGTCTCGGCCATGCACATCACCGCCGGGGTATGGGTCAACGACGCGGAGGACGGGCTCATCCAGGACATCGACGAGTGGCTGGAGAAGCTGGCGCCGTACCGCCCGGACTACCGGCATCACCGCACGGGCGAGACCAACGGCGACGCCCACCTCAAGAGCCTGCTCGTGCACCACCAGGTCATGGTCCCGGTCACCGGCGGGAGAGCCGACCTGGGCCCCTGGCAGCAGATCTACTACGCGGAGTTCGACGGGCAGCGCCCCAAGCGCGTGATCCTCAAGGTCATGGGAGAGTGAGACAAACGGGCCCAAGCAGCCGGGCCGGCGCGCCGGCTTTCAGCGGACGGCCACCTTTTCCTGGAAGTCGTAGACCATGCGGGAGATGCGGGCGATGTCGGCAAAGCCGCTTTCGATGTCCTGCACGCCCTCCGACATGATGGCCAGGATGTACGGCTGACGGGCGAAGACGATGCCGACGTCGTCCGCCACCCCTTGCACGTCGCCTTCTTTGTGGGCAACCCGTACCGTGGGCGGCAATCGCCCCGGGAGGCCGACGTGCCAGATCGTGTGCGACAGGTCGTCCAGGAGCCGGTTGCCGAGATCGGGGTGGCGGCTTGCGAAGTCCAGCACGGCCTGCATGTAGGCCCCCATGTCGCGGGCCGTGCTGACGTTCTCCCCCCCGGGGAAGACGGTCTTGCCCCCGAGCTGGCGCATGTAGGCGGCGATGGTCTCCTTCCCCAAAAAGCGCGTCAGCATCTGCCAGGCTACATTGTCGCTCACGGTAATGAGCAGGTTGGTGAGGACCCGCAGGGAGTAGGACGTCCCGTCGATGCCGTCGAACTGTAGCACGCCCGCGCCGCCGGAGTAGTCCAGGTCCTTCCGATAGGTGATCCGGTCGGACCAGTGCAGCTTGCCCTCTGCCACCAACTGGTTGACGAGCAACGCGATGGGTACCTTCACCGTGCTCGCCGCCTGGAAGGGCCGATCGGCGTCCATGCCCCACTCCTGGCCCGACCGCACGTCTTTGAAGTAGATCCCGAAGCGTTGGGGCCTCGTCTCGATGAACCCCAGGATCTGGCGCTGCAACGGCCCGTAGTCCACGCTCCTCGCCCGCGCCTGCGGCAAGGCCCGGCTCAGGGCATAAGCCAGCGCGATGACCGCTACCGTGGCCCCCAGCACACGCCACGGGCCACCCGGCGGGGCTCCTCGACCGTTCATGGGCTCATGGCCGCCTCTCTGGCCCGTCACGGCTGTCCTTTCCGAACCCGGCCATCCCCTCGGGCATAGCGTGAAGGGCGGATGTTCTCAGGAACAGATTGTCAGCCAGAACAGGGGGCGTATGCACGTGATCGGAGTAAGGCCCTTCCAGGGCCACGCCCGCGCCCTTCCCAGGGTCGACGTATCGCGCCAGATCCGCACGCCACTGCTCGACGCCGTGGTGGACTACTGGCAAAGCGGGGTCGTGCGGTTCCACATGCCGGGGCACCGGGGCGGGCCCGGAGCGGACCCCCGCATCACGCAGGTGATGGGCCGGGACGTGTTTGGCATGGACGTCACCGGGGTGCTGGGGCTCGACGACCTCCACCAGCCGCGGGGCGTCATCCAGGAGGCGGAAGAGCTCGCGGCCGAGGCGTTCGGGGCCGATCACTCCTTCTTCCTGGTCAACGGCACCTCCGCCGGCGTGCAGGCCATGATCCTCTCGGCGTGTGACCCGGGCGACCGGCTCATCGTCGCCCGCAACGTCCACAAGTCCATCATCGGGGGGCTCATCTTGAGCGGCGTCGTCCCGGTCTACGTGACGCCGGAGGTCGACACCGAGTGGGGCATCGCCCTGGGCGTCACGCCGGAGGAGGTTGGCCGGGCTCTCGAGCGCTCCCCCGATGTGCGTGGCGTCCTGCTGGTCAGCCCTACCTACCACGGGGTGACCAGCGACCTCGAGGCAATCGCCGCCATGGTGCACGAGCGAGGCAAGGTCCTGCTGGTAGACGAGGCCCACGGGCCGCACTTCCGCTTCCACGAAGCCTTCCCCACCCCGGCCCTGGAGGCCGGCGCGGACGCCTGCGCCCACGGTATCCACAAGATGCTGAGCGGCTTCACCCAGGCCTCGATGCTGCACGTCAAGGGCGACCGGATCGACCTCGGGCGGGTGCAGGCGGTCTTGCGGCTGCTGCAGAGCACGAGCGCTTCGTACCTGCTGATGAGCTCCCTGGATGCGGCACGCATGCAGATGGCCACGGGCGGGCACGAGCTCCTCGATCGGGCCCTTTCCCTGTCACGGCTCCTGCGCCAACGCGTCGAGGGCATCGAGGGCGTCGTCGCCTTCGAGCCGGCGCCGGGCGCCCCGGGGGCCGCCGGCTTCGACCCGACCAAGGTGGCCGTCCTGGTCAAGCACCTGGGTCTGACAGGGCACCAGGTCGAGCGGCTGCTGCGCGAGCTGGGGCCGGTGCAGCCCGAGATGCCCGACCTCTTTTACGTGCTTTTCATCGTGAGCTACGCCAACGACGAAGACGACGTCCAACGGCTGGCGGAGGTGCTGGCAGAGATCGCCGCCCACGCCGACGAGCACTCCACGCCCGAGACCCGGGCGCTGTTGCGGGCGGCACAGCCGCTGGCCGCCGACGTGGTGCGGCAACCGGTGGTCGAGTTGCCACCCCGGGAAGCCTTCTTCGGTCGTCACCGAGCGGTCGGCCTGGAGCAGGCCACCGGGCGCATTGCCGCCGAGGTAGTCACCTGCTACCCGCCGGGCATCCCCCTTCTCTGCCCGGGCGAGCGCATCACGCCCGAGGTGGTGGACTTCTTGAAGCTCGTGCGCAGCGCCGGCGCATCCGTCTCCGGGCCCAAGGATCCCAGCCTCGAGACCCTGGAGGTGCTGTGAGCGGCCAGGCCTCGGTTGCGGGCCTGCCGCCGACCCTATGGATCCCAAGCTGACCAACCTGCGCGCCCGGGTGACGCCGCCGCCGCCGGAGAAGACCGCCGTGTCCGTGGTGGAGCTCGAGTCGACGCGTCCCCCGACGCGCCGGAGCGTGGAGGCCCTGGGCCCCCGGACGTTGCTCGTGCGGTTGGAGGGGCTGGCGCTCAACATGGACCCGTTCGAGCGGCTGGTGCTGGACGGGGTGGTCCGGTCCGTCCGGCTCGACCAGGGCCGGACGGGCGGGGTGCTGTGCCGTCTTGAGCTCGAGTTCCCTGTCTCGAGCGCGCGCCCCCGGATCGAGGTCGAGACCGGCATTCCCGTCGTCACCCGGATCACCCTCGACCGGCAGCCGCTGCGCGAGGTGCTGGGGGGCCGGCGCATCGCGATCGACCCCGGGCACGGGGGCCGGGACGCCGGCGCCCGGGGGCCGATCAACCTCGAGGAGCGGCACGTCGTGCTCCAGATCGCGCGCCGCCTGGCCGTCCACCTGGAAGAGGCCGGCGCAGCCGTGGCTCTGACACGTCGGGACGATCGCTTCGTCGAGCCCCACCGGCGCATGCTGGCCGCGGTCACCCACCGGGCCCAGGTGCTGGTCAGCCTGCACACCCTGCACGAACCTCCGGACAGCTGCCAGGGGATGGCCGTCCGGTTCGGGGCGGGCGTGGCCCGGGCCGAAGCCGAGGCCATCGCCCGGGCCATCGCGAGCAGCCTGCGCCAGCGGCTGGGGTTGCCGGAGCACGGAGTACAGGCCATGCACTGGCCGTCGGCCGCGGCTACCCGGGTGCCGGTGGTGCAGGTCGAGGTCCCGTGCATCGCCCACCCGCTAGAAGAGGCGCTCCTGCGGAGCGTGGTCTTCAAAGACCGCATCGCACAGGCCATCCGCAACGCCCTCGCCGCGCACTGGGGCGCGGCGCACCAGAGCGGGGGTGCCGCCGCTGCGCTATAAGCCGATGGCCATCAGGACCCACATCATCACCGAGAAGGACGATCTGCCGGAGGTGGTCCGCCGCTACACGCGCGGCATCGCACAGCCCGGCGACGTCATCGCGCTCTCCGAGTCGATGGTCGCCATCACGCAGGGGCGCGCCGTGCTGCCGCAGAGCGTCAAGGTCGGGCGCTTCGCGGACTTCTTGAGGCGCTTCGCCCACCCCGACGGCAGCCTGGCGACGCCTGCGGCCATGCAGCTCGCCATCCAGGAGGCGGGGCTGCCTCGGGTGCTGGCAGCGGCCGCGGCGGCGGCCATCGGGCGGCTGTTCGGGCGGCGGGGGGTCTTCTTCCGGGTGGCCGATCGGGGGCTCAACCTGATCGACGACATCGGGGGTACGCTCTACCCTTACGACCGGACCATCGTGCTGGGACCCGTCAACGGCCAGGAGGTCGCCCGGCGCGTCAAGGAGGCCACCGGGGTGGACACCCTGATCGCCGACGTCAACGACATCCACTGCGTGGACATCATCGGATTCACGGGCCAGGAGGATCCGAGAGAGCTCCTGGAGGCGCTGCGCAACAACCCGCAGGGCAACGACGACGAGCAGACGCCCATCGTCGTGCTAAAGCGCGTGGCTTCCTAGCCGCCCGCAGCGCCCCGACCCGGCCCGACCCGGCCCGGCCACCGCCCGTTCCCGAAGAGGCGACGGCCCGCGGGGTCAACGCACCTCCGGCGGGTAGATCTCCTGGATGAAGCCCGGCGGCGGCCCGGGCCTGGTCACCGTCGGCCGGTGCTCGGGCACGTCCCCCTGGAAATACCGCACGATGGCCCTGGCAACGGCCTCTCCCAGGCGCGCCTGGTACGCCGGATCGACCAGCTTGCGCCGGTCGTCGGGGTTGGACAAGAACCCCACCTCGACCAGCGCGGCGGGCACCTGGCTGTTGCGCAACACGTAGTAGTCCGCTGCCAGGGCTTCCCGGTAGTTCTCGGGCTGCAGCCTGACGAGCTCTTCCTGCACCAGGAGCGCCAGCCGCCGCCCCTCCACCGAGGACGGGTGATAGAAAGTCTGCGCCCCGAACTGCGACGAGTCGGGGTAGCTGTTGGCGTGCACGCTCACGAAGATCTGCGCCTCCCCCTGGCGGGCGCGGTACAGCCGCAAGTTGAGGCTCGTGCGTGGGTCGGTGAAGGGCCCGTCGTCGCCGGTACGGGTCATGACCACCCGGGCCCCCAGGCGCTCGAGGCCGGCTGCGAGGTGAAGGCTCACCTGCAAGTTGACGTCCTTTTCCAGGACGCCTCCATGGATCACGCCTCCGTCGTCGCCCCCGTGCCCCGGGTCCACCGCGATCACGAGCCCCTCGAGGGGCAGCCGGGCCGCCTGGGGAACGGACGGCGAGGCCGGCGGATGTTTGCCGGGCGGAGGCTGCCTCTCGGCTTGCCGAAAGAAGGCGAGGAACGAGAGAGCGGTAAGCAGGAGGGCCCCTATGGCCGCTGCGTTGCGTATGCGCGTGCGCCGGTCCATCCACAGGTGTCACAGCGCACACGTATGCCGGGCAGGCCTTGGACCATGCCGACGCCTCCCGGATCAGGCGACCGGTGCCAGGCCCCGGCGGATCGTCTCGAGCAGGGAGTGGATGATGCGGCCGGTGGCGCCCCAGATGAAGTGCTCGCCGTGCTCGTAGGCGTAGCTGGGACGGCCCGAAGGGGAGTGCCCCACCTGTTCGTGCCCCGGCTCGAGCAGCCACTCGACGGGCACGGTCACGATCTCCGCCACCTCGGCGGGGCTGGGGACAAACCGATAAGGCCCGGGCCGCACGACGCCTGCAACGGGGGTGACTCGAAAACCGCTGTGGGAGACCAGGACGTCGTCCAGCAGGCCCAGGACCTCCACGTCCCGCGGTTCGAGCCCGATCTCCTCGGCGCTTTCACGCAGGGCGGTCGCTACGGGGTCGTCGTCCTCGGGATCCGCGGCTCCCCCGGGAAAGGAGATCTGGCCCTTGTGGTACTCGACCTCTTCCGTACGCCGGGTGAGCACGAGGAGATCCTCGTCGCCAGGACGGTAGATGGGCACCAGCACCGCGGCAGGTCGCCCGCCCTCGAGCTCGAGGCGCGCCCGGCCGGGCGACGCCAGGGCGCGACGCAGGGCCCAGACGTAGCGAGAAACGCTGCCGGCGCCAGCGCGAGGGCCATGACCCAAGGCACCCAACCCATGCCCTTCTGGGAAGATATTGTACCGCCGCTATTCGCTCGCCACCATCCCGCATCTTGCCATACCACCGCCTCGCCGTCGAGCAGGGGAGGGCGCGCTCGGTGACGAATGGGAGGAAATGCAACCGGTTGTATTGGGCGGGAAGCGACGGAAGCATGGTCACCAAGACCAGCATGGCCGACGTGGCGCGAGCGGCGGGGGTTTCCAAGTCTACCGTTTCTCGCGCGCTGGCCGGCGACAGCCGGGTCAAGGAGGCGACCCGCCTGCGGATCGAGCAGGCGGCTCAGGAGCTCGGGTACATCCCCAACCGGATCGCCCGGGCGCTGGCCCGCGGCCGCACCGAGATGATCGCCGTGGTGACGCCCACGCCGCCCCGTAGCTTCTCGGATCCCTTCTACCTGGAGTTCCTGGGCGGCCTGGGCGACCGGGTCATGGAGGCCGGGTACAGCCTGGTGATCACCTCTCCCGGCGCCGGCGGTTCGCCTGCCAACAGCCTGGCGGAGCTGGCAGCCGGACGAGTGGTCGACGGGGCCGTCTTGACGGAGGTGCAGGTGGACGATCCCCGGCTGGCCCTGCTGCGGCAGGCACCTCTTCCTTTCGTAGTGCTGGGCACGCCGGAGGACGCCTCCGGCGGGGTCGTGCCCGGCGTCTGGTTCGTGGACGGCGACAACGAGGGTGGGGCGCGGCAGGTGGTGGAGCACCTGCTCTCCCTGGGCCACCGCCGGATTGCCTGCATCACCGGCCCCCTGCACCTCGTCTCCGCCCGGCGCAGGCTCGCAGGGTACCTGCAGGCCTTGCAGGCGGCCGGCGTCGCCCCGTCGCCCGAGTGGGTCGTCGAGGGCGACTTCACCCGCGAAGGAGGCCTGCGGGCGGGGCAACGGCTGCTGGAGGCCCGGCTCCTCGACCTCCGGGAGCCGGGATCCCTGACCGCGATTTTCGCAAGCAACGACCTGATGGCCATCGGCGTGCTCGAGGCCCTGCGCGGCGCCGGGCTGCGCGTGCCGGAGGACGTCTCGGTAGCAGGTTTTGACGGGATCTACCTGGCCGATCTCCTGGAGCCTTCGCTGACCACGGGAGCCCAGCCCATCCGCGCGCTGGGCCGGATGGTGGCGGAGCTGCTCCTCGGTCGACTGGGTGCGGCAGGTGGGGACAGGGCCGCCGTCCCTGAGCAGATCGGGGCGGTAGGCCGGCGAGTCGTCGTACCGGTGCAGCTGCGGGTCAAGGGGAGCACGGGCCCGCCGCGAGGGAGGTGAGGCAGCCCCGAGGGCGGGTGGGGACCGCGGCGTCGTTCCACACAAGCTCAGTACGTAGAGAGGGGATCCCCATGGCTGAGAGGAGACATCCGGGCAGGCTCGGGTTGCGGGCGCTCGTGTGGGTGACACTTGCCGCGTTGTTCGTCGCCATGGTGGGTGCCCAGGCGCTGGCGGCCCGCACGGTGACCATGTTGGGCACCTGGGGCGGCCAGGAGCTGGAGGCGTTCCGCAAGGTACTGGAGCCGTTCGAGAAGGAGACCGGCATTCGAGTGGAGTTCACCGGGACCCGGGACCTGCCGGCGGTGCTGACGACCCGGGTGCAGGCCGGTAACCCGCCGGATCTGGCCGCGCTTCCCAACCCCGGCCAGATGCGGGAGTTCGCCCGGGAGGGGCACCTGGTCGATCTGAGCAAGGCGCTCGACGTGAAGGTGCTCAGGCAACAGTATGCTCCGGTCTGGCTCGATCTGGGCAGCTACGACGGCAAGCTCTACGCCATCTTCATGTCGGCCGACCTGAAGAGCCTGGTCTGGTACAGCCCGAAGGCCTTTGCCGCCAAGGGCTATGCCGTGCCCAAGACGTGGGACGAGATGATGGCCCTCTCCGACCGGATCGTCAAAGACGGCGGCACCCCGTGGGCCATCGGCCTGGAGAGCGGCGCCGCCAGCGGCTGGCCGGGCACCGACTGGATCGAGGACATCATGCTGCGCACCGCCGGGCCCGAGGTCTACGACAAGTGGGTAGCCCACCAGATCCCGTGGACCGACCCTGCCGTCCGGCGGGCCTGGGAGACCTTCGGCAAGATCGCCCTCAACCCCAAGTACGTCTACGGTGGCCCCACGGGTGAGCTGACCACCAACTTCGGCGACAGCGTCAACGCCCTGTTCACCTCGCCGCCGAGGGCCTACATGCACCGGCAGGCCACGTTCATCCAGAGCTTCATCCTCAAGGCCAACCCGGGCCTCAAGGCCGGCACCGACTACGACTTCTTCGCCCTCCCGCCCATCGACCCCAAGTGGGGCACGCCGGCCCTGGGCGCCGCGGACATGGTGGGCATGTTCAAGGACTCGCCCGAGGCCCGCATGGTGATCCAGTACCTCGCCTCCCCGAAGGCTCAGGAACGGTGGGTGGCGGCTCTCGGCAAGCTCTCCGCCAACAAGGCGGTCAGCATGAACGCCTACCCGGACCCCCTCACCCGCAAGGCGGCCAAGATCCTGGTCGACGCCCAGGTATTCCGCTTCGACGGCTCGGATCTGATGCCGGCTGCGGTCGGGTCCGGCTCGTTTTGGACCGGGATCCTGGATTACGTCGGTGGTGAGGACCTCGACAGCGTGCTCGAGAAGATCGAGCGGTCCGCCGAAGAGGCGTATCGTTGAAACGGGGAGTTCCGTAGCAAGGACCAAGGGTGAACCACAACGACCCCAAACGGCTGCCGGTGAGGTGCGGGCGCGCGGGAGGCCGGCGCCCGCACCGCCGGCCCTCGAAGGGAGTGAGGCGACGTGCGGCGGGGCGGAGCCTGGGCCTGGGGGTTCGTGGCGCCCGCGCTCTTGCTCATCGGCTTCTATCTCGCCTACCCCACGGTCCAGACCATCTACCTGAGCTTCATGGACCGCCGCTCGGAGCACTTCGTGGGGCTCTCCAACTACGTGCGGCTGTTGACGTCGACCGCGATGCTCACCGCCTTTCGTAACAATCTCTTGTGGCTGGTGGTCTTCACGGCCGGCACGGTAGGCCTGGGTCTGCTCATGGCGGTGCTGACGGATCGGGTGCGCTACGAGGCGGCGGCCAAGGCGCTCATCTTCCTGCCGATGGCCATCTCCTTCGTGGGCGCCGGGGTGATCTGGAAGTTCATGTACGCCTATCAGCCGCCGGGGGTACCCCAGATCGGGCTCGCCAACCAGGTCATGGTGATGTTGGGGCAACAGCCCAGGGGCTGGCTCGTCGAGCGGCCCTGGGTCAACAACCTGGCTCTGATTGCGGTCGGGGTCTGGATCTGGACCGGGTTTGCCATGGTGGTGCTGTCGGCCGCCTACAAAGCCATCCCCAAGGAGCTCCTCGAGGCAGCCCGAGTAGACGGCGCCACCGAGTGGCAGGTCTTCTGGCGCATCAGCCTTCCCGTCATCCAGTCCACGGTGGCCGTCGTGGCGACGACCATGATCATCAACGTGCTCAAGGTCTTCGACATCGTGTACGTCATGACCAACGGCAACTTCGGCACCGAAGTGATGGCCAACCGGATGTACAAGGAGATGTTCGAGTACCAGGACTTCGGGCGGGCCAGCGCCATCGCGGTCATCCTCTTCCTGGCCATCGTGCCGATCATGCTGGCCAACATCCGGCGCTTCCGGCGACAGGAGGCGACCCGATGAGGAGCGCACCGCACGACCTTCCGGCAACGGCGACGACGAGGCCTGCCGCTCGGCGTCGGGCTGCCACGGCGGCGCCGGCGGGCGTGGGAGAGTGGACCTCGCAGGCGCTCGTGCACCTGGTCGTGGTGCTGATGGCGCTGGCGTGGGTGCTGCCCACGTTGGGGCTGTTGGTGAGCTCGCTGCGACCGGCTCCCGACGTGGCCCGCACGGGATGGTGGACCGTCTTCGCCAACCCGTTCGACCTCACGCGCTGGACGCTCGCCAACTACCGGCACGTGCTGGGGCAGCAGGGGCTGGCGCAGGCGTTCCTCAACAGCTTCATCATCACGGTGCCGGCGACGGTGCTGCCCATCCTGGTGGCGTCGTTCGCCGCGTTCGCCTTCGCGTGGCTCGACTTCCCCGGGCGCTCGTGGCTCTTCCTGGTGGTCGTGGGGTTCCTCGTCGTGCCCCTGCAGATGACGTTCGTGCCGATCCTGAAGATCTACAGCGAGACCGGGCTCGCCGGCACGTTCGTGGGGATATGGCTGGCGCACACGGGCTACGGGCTGCCCTTCGCCGTATACCTGATGCGCAACTTCTTCGGCTCGCTGCCGGGGGAGCTCTTCGAGTCGGCGTACATCGACGGGGCGTCTCCGCTGTCGGCGTTCTTCCGGCTGGCACTGCCGATGTCGACCCCGGCTCTGGCGTCGCTGGCGATCTTCCAGTTTCTGTGGGTGTGGAACGACCTGCTGGTCGCCCTCATCTACCTGGGCGGCGGCGCCCGGACCGGCCCGTTGACCCTGAAGCTGTCGAGCCTGGTCGGCAGCTACGGGCAGGAGTGGCACGTGCTGACGGCGGCGGCCTTCATCTCCATGCTGGTCCCGGTCGCCCTCTTCTTCGCGCTCCAGCGCTACTTCGTCCGGGGCATCCTGGCCGGCGCGGTCAAGGGCTGAGATCCTGCCCGGAGAGGGCCTGGCGCAGGAGGAGGCCGGCGGCGTCTCGGGCCGACAGCTCGCCGTCTGCCAGGCGCCGCGCCAGGTCGGCCCAAAGCCCGCGTTGCCGGGCCGGCGCCACCACGTGGCGCTCCACCGCCGCTGCGAGGGCCGCCCGGAGCTCCCATTCGGCCCGAAGGCGGCGCCGCTGCTGGGCGGAGGGGGCCGACTCCAGATAGCGCCGGTGCGACTCCAGCGCTTCGACGAGCTGGCCCAGCCCCTCCCGGCGGGTCGAGGAGACCAGCACCACGGGAATCTGCCAGGCGCCCGTATCGGGCGGCGAGAGGTGGAGGATCCCCGCGATGGCCCGGTAGGCCTCGTGAGCGCCCGGGAGATCGGCCTTGTTGACCACCATCACGTCGCCGATCTCGACGATGCCGGCCTTGAGCGCCTGCACCTCGTCTCCGGAGCCCGGGTTGAAGACCAGCACGACTGTGTGGGCCACGCCCAGCACGCCGACGTCGTTTTGGCCGGCGCCGACGGTTTCGACCAGGACGACGTCCATGCCGGCCGTGTCGAGCACCCGCACCATCGCGAAGACCGAGAGTGCGAGGCCCCCCTGCTGCCCGCGGCTGGCCACGCTGCGCATGAAGATCCCCGGATCGTCCACCGGCAGGCTCATTCGCAGCCGGTCGCCCAACACCGCTCCACCGGTGAAAGGGCTCGTGGGGTCCACCGCGAGAATGCCCACCTTGCGGCCGCGCCGGCGAAGCTCCAGGGCGAGCTGGCCGATGAGGGTGCTCTTGCCAGCGCCGGGGCTGCCCGTGACGCCCACCACGTGAGCGCGCACGACCCCGGTCAACAGAGGGGCGAGTTCGTCGCAGGCGCGAGCTGCTTCCCGGCTCGTGCCGGCGACCCCGTCGTGCAGGCTCGCCTCGGCCAGGCTGAGCGCCCTGGCGAGCGCCCCCCGGTCTCCTGCCCGCACCCGGTCGGCCAGCGACACCGTCCGGGCGGCGGCACCACGTGGTTCACGCATGCCGGAGTGCTGCTGCAAGGCTGGACGCCTCCCAAGAGCGAAGCCCCTTCACGATGGGGGATGCAGGGCGCATCGCGCCTGCGTCACTTCAAGACGCTCCGGCCGGCGCCCGCAGCGCCACCAGGCTCTCCCCCGTGTTGACCGTCTGCCCCACGCGGACGGCGACGTGGCTCACCACGCCGGCTTCCGGGCTTTTCACCTCGTTTTCGAGGTTCATCGCCGACAGCACCAGCAGGAGATCCCCCTTCCCCACGGCCTGGCCGGGAGTAACGGCGACCGACAGCACCAGGCCGGGCATCGGGGCTTTCACCACGCGGGCTCCCGCCGAGGTGCCGGCCGGCGCCGCCGGGCGGGACACGGCGGAAAGAAGGGGCGGCCAGGCCACGCCGGCCTCCGCCGGGTGGGGCCGGGGCCGGGCCGCCGTGGATCCCGGCAGGGCACCTCGCTCGTACCCTACCCGGGTGGCCGCTTCGTCGACCTGCCCGGGTACCGGATCCGCTAGCTCCTCTACCTCGACGATGTACGGCACTCCGTCCACGTGCACCCGGAAGCGCCGGCGCGACCCATGCCCCGCGCCGGGCGTCCCCCCCTCTTCCCCGTACAGAGCCGGGCTCCACGTCACGCAGGTACGCCTCCCCTCTTGCGGTCCCGGAGGGCGCTCCGGGCGGCCCGCCGGCGTTTCACCGGGCCCGGTGCGCCGGCCCGTGGCCGCCCCCACCTTCCGGGTCGGGGTAAATGGCCCGGATCCTCCACCGCCGGCGGCTCCCCGCATCGCGGTCATGCGGCGCCGCTCCGGCCCTGGTCCGTGGGGCGCCCAGGTAGGCCTGGAGCGCCGCTGCCGCCGCGGCAGCCGCTTCGGGGGAAACGCCCTCCCTGCGCGCTCCCGGGGCGAGCTCGACCCGCGCTGCGGCGGCCCCCTCCCCGTTTCTCCCCGGGGCTGCCTCCCCCGGCCCCGGGCCATCGGGGGGCAGCTGGTCGGGCGTGAAGTGCTGCTCCACGAACCGGGTGGTCACTTCCCCGTCGCGAAACTCGCGGCGCCCGACCAGCCACCGGTGGAAAGGCAGCGTCGTCCGCACCCCGTCGATCGCGAACTCCTCGAGCGCCCGGCGCGCCCTCGCCAGCGCCTCGCGCCGGGACGGTGCCCATACGACGAGCTTGGCGACCAGCGAGTCGTAGAACGGAGGGATGACCCACCCGGGGAACGCGGCCGAATCGACCCGCACGCCGGGCCCTCCCGGCGGCAGGTAAGCCTCGATGGTCCCCGGATTGGGAAGGAAGCCCCGGCGGGGGTCCTCGGCGTTGATGCGAAACTCGATGGCGTGGCCCCGCAGCACCACGTCCTCCTGCCCGAGGGGCACCGGCTGCCCGGCCGCGAGCGCCATCTGGAGCTGCACGAGGTCGGTCCCCGTTACGAGCTCCGTCACCGGGTGCTCGACCTGAATGCGGGCGTTGACCTCGATGAAGTAGAAGCGCCGTTCCTCGTCCACCAGGAACTCGGCCGTTCCGACCCCCACGTAGCCCGCCGACGCGGCGAGCCGCACCGCCGCCTCTCCCATGCGCCGCCGCAGCGTACCGTCGAGCACCGGGGACGGCGCTTCTTCTGCGAGCTTCTGGTGGCGCCGCTGGATGGAGCAGTCCCGCTCCCCGAAGTGGACGCCCTTACCGTACCGGTCGACGGCAAACTGGATCTCGACGTGGCGCACCCGCTCCAGCCACTTCTCCAGATAGAGGGAGCCATCGCCGAACGCCTTCGCCGCCTCGGAGGAGGCCCGATCCCACGCGCTCTCCAGCGACTCCGGCCCGTCCACGCGGCGCATACCGCGGCCGCCCCCGCCCGCCACCGCCTTCAGCAGCACCGGATAACCCAGGCGCTGCGCCTCCCGCCGGGCCTCCTCGACGCCGGGCAGGGCAGCGGCGCTGCCGGGGATGGTCGGGATGCCGAGGCGCTCGGCCTGCCGGCGAGCGGCGTCCTTGTTGCCGAAGTGCGCCAGCACCTCTTCCGGCGGTCCGATGAAGGTCAGCCCGGCCTCCCGGCAGAGCCGGGCCAGCACCGGGTTTTCGGACAGGAAACCGTAACCGGGGTGTACGGCGTCGGCCCCTGCCGAGCGGGCCGCCTCCACCACCGCCCGGGCATCCAGGTAGACCAGCGGGTCGTCCCGGACCACCACGCCATCCGCCAACCGCGCCGGGAGGCTCTCCCGATCGGGGCCGGATGCCAGCAGCACGGCCCGGATGCCGAGCTCCCGCAAGGCGCGGATAACCCGCAGGGCGATCTCTCCCCGGTTGGCCACCAGCACGCTCGAGAAGATGGGGCCCACCGCTCTTCACCTGCCTGCCGTCCGAGCACCCGCCCTCACAGGGGTTTCTCGAAGGTCGATCCCGTCGTCGAGCTGTCAACCAAACGGCCGGTTGGTCGACGGCTCCGCCACGCGCGCCACCGCTTCCGAGGCGCCGGCTAAATAATGCGAATTGCGGTTACGGTTCGCCCTCCAGTCTACCATGCATCCGGCACGGCCGGAAGCGTCCCGCAGCCGCGGCCCATGCTGGCCCGGATGCGCGGGACGGGAGCCGGGAACCGCCGCGCCTCGCGCTGGGTGTCATTCGACCCGGACGTATGACCTCCGGAGAAAGGGTCACGGTTCTCTTGGTGCATCCCTTCACAAACGGGTATGGATGGGTAGGGACAGTACCCTACCTCCTAGGGTAGAGTTCCCAGGCGAGAGGTGAGGGGTGGATGCTATGCCGGAGCAGCAGGTACCCAAACTCTCCATCGTGCTCATGTCACCCCAGCTGAGCAAGCTGCACGCGGCGGCCATCATGGCATCGACGGCCGCGGCGGCAGGCATGAGGGTGCAGGTCTTCGCCACCATGGATGCCCTCGGGCAGTTTCGCAAGGAGGTCGTCGAGCGGCGCGCTTTCGTCCTGGACGAGGTGGGCCGCGAGCTGGTCGCAAAAGGCGTGCCCCTTTTCTACGACTTGCTCGCGCAGGGCAAGGAAGTCGGCGATCTGCACGTCTTCGGGTGCGCGATGGCGGCCGACCTCATGGGCTGGCGCCAGCCCGACTTCATCGACCTGGTGGAGGACGTCATCGGAGTGACCGCATTCTTTGGCAAGTCCGAAGGCGCCCAGATCCTGACCATCTGAGAGACAGGAGGAGGGGGCACCCATGGCCGTCGAGCAGGGCAAACCCCAGGCTGCGCTCCGCGGGACCAACCACGCCCAGCTGCGGCCCGACAAGGTCGTAGACGCGCGGGGCGCCTACTGCCCGGGCCCGCTCATGGAGCTCATCAAGGCCATCAAGGCGCAGCCGGTCGGCAGCGTCGTCGAAGTCTGGTCGAGCGACCAGGGCTCGAGCAAAGACATTCCCGAGTGGGTCAAGAAGGCGTCCCACGAACTGGTGTACGTCGTGGAGGAAAGCGGGTACTGGCGTATCGCCGTTCGCAAGGGACACTAGGAGGCCCGGCCCGAGACGACGGCCCCCGGCGCGCCGGGGGCCGGTCGAAGGAGCGTGGTGAGGGTGTTTGGCCGCAAGCGAGTCGTGATCCTGGGAGGCGGGCCCGGCGGCACCATGGTCGCCAACCACCTCGCCCGGCGGTTCAACGGGTCGTTGACGGGCGACCGGGTGGAGATCGTGCAGATCACCGCTTGCACCAAGCACACCTACCAGCCGGGCTTTCTGTTCGTGGCGCTCGGCGACGCGCCGCTCGAGCACTTCGAGCGGGACCAGGCCTCGCTGCTGTTGCCCGGCATCCGGCTGGTCGTCGACCCCGCGGAGTCCATCGACCCGCAGGCCGGGCACGTCATCACCGAGAGCGGCGCCGTCTACGCTTATGACTACCTCATCATCGCCACGGGGTCGTACCCCGATCCTTCCGCCGTCCCCGGCCTGGCCCAGGGCGCTCTTGGGTTTTACACCGCCGAGGATGCGGTGCGGCTGCGCGAGGCGCTCGGCCGGTTCGAGAAGGGCCGCATCGTGCTGACCGTGGACGTGCCCCACAAGTGCCCGGTGGCGCCCCTCGAGATGGTCTTGAGCCTGGATGCCTACTTCCGCCGGATGGGGCGCCGGCACGACGTCGAGCTCGTCTACACCTACCCCATCAACCGGGTCCACTCGCTGCCGCAGGTGGCCGAGTGGGCCCAGGCGGAGTTCGAGCGGCGGGAGATCCGGTGGGAGACGTTCTTCAACGTGGATCGGGTCGATCCGGAGCAGCGGGTCGTCTACAGCGCCGAGGGCGGCGAGTACCCGTACGATCTGCTCATCTCGGTGCCGCCGCACCGGGGTGCCCCGGTGGTGGCCGCCTCGGGCCTCGGCGACGAGCAGGGCTTCGTCCCCACCGACCGCTACACGCTCCGGGGGGCGGGGCTGGAAAACGTCTACGTCGTGGGCGACGCCACCAACCTGCCGGTCAGCAAGGCCGGCTCGACCGCCCACTACGAGGCCGACATCGTGGCGGACAACGTCGCCGCCGCCATAGCCGGCGAGCCGGCGCTGCGGCGGTACGACGGGAAGGTCTTCTGCTTCATCGAGGCGGGCGATGACCGCGGCACCTACATCGAGTTCAGCTACACCCGGCCGCCGAGGCCGGCGCCGGCATCGGTCATGTTGCACCAGTTCAAGATGGCCTACAACGAGATGTACTGGCTTTCGGCCCGGGGTGTCTTGTAGGCGTGCCGGGAGCCGTCACGGCCGGTGGCCGGGACCGGCATGCCGGTGATCCGGGCCCGGTATCCCGGCAGGACGGCACAACCGCGAGGGGGCACATGGGATGCTGGAGAAGGTCGAGGGCAGCGGCACCGGCGGCCATCGCGCGGACGGCGGGCCCGGGCAGCGCCCGGAGACTCCCGCCGCCGTCGCGCTGCAGGAGCGGCCGGTGACGACCGAGCCTTCGCAGGTAACGACGAGGGTCATGGCCAGGCTGGAAGCGCTGGAGGCGTCGGGTGCGCTCGATACCCTGGTCGAGGCGGCCGGCGCCTTCAAGGCGCTCATGGATTCCATGACGCCGGGCGTCCTGGCGCGGATGGCGGGCCTCGCCTCCGATGCAGGGCTGTTACTGGACGAGGTCTTGCAAAGCGGCCGGCCGGTGCTGGTCGACGCCGTCCGGGCGCTGGGGGATGCAGCGCGGGAAAGCCGCGGCCGGACGCGTGCACCGGGCATACGGGAGCTGTGGCAGATGGCCAGGGACCCCGACACCCGCCGGGGGCTCGCCTTCCTGCTGGGCTTGGCCCGAGCGCTCGGCGCGCGGATGCGGGCCTGAAGGCGTGCCGGCAGGCGCGGCGCTCACGGGACGGACCGGGGCGGCGGGCCGGCCGGCACGCTCTTGAGCTCCACGTGCAGGGTGTACCGATCCGCCCGCAGCAGCGACTCCGTGTACTCCACCGGCCGCCCGTCGCCGAACGCGCCGAAGCGGCGTACCGCAAGGCAGGGGCTACCGTCGGGCACCCCGAGCCTGGCCGCGTCATCCCCGGCCACGACCACGGCCGTGTATTCCTCTCGCCCCTGCGTGGGTCTCTGGCCGAAGCGCCGCTCCATGGCCTCGTACAGGGAGCCCGTCGCCACGACGGGGTCGTCGACGAGCTCCGCCATGGTACCGGGCAGGAAGCTGGTTTGCAGGGCGATGGGTGCCCCGTCCACCAGGCGCCGGCGGGTGATACGGACCACCGGCGTGCCGGCGCTCACCCCAAGGGCCGAGGCCACGTGACGGGCAGCAGGCACGAGGCCGGCCTCCAGGAGCTCGGTCGCGAGCGTGTGCCCCCGCTGGCGCATCTCCTCGTGGAAGCTGATCAGCCCGTCGAAACGGCGCGGGATGCGGGGCTGGCTCACGAAAGTCCCTTTGCCCTGGACCCGGTAGACCAGCCCGGCATGGACGAGCCGCTGGATCGCCTGCTTCACCGTGGTGCGGCTCACCCCGAATCGGGCGCTCAGCTCCGCTTCGGTGGGGATCCGGTCGCCCGGCCGCAGCACCCCTGACTCGATGTCGTCCCGCAGCTGATCGTGCAGGCGGTGGTAGAGCGGCACCCGGCTGTCGCCCGGTATCCCACCGCCGTTTTGCGCCTGCGCGCTTTCGCCCATGCGCTGTGTTTCCCCGCGCACGTCGGCCCCTCCCCTTCGCACCGGCCTTGACGGCCCGGGCCGATGGCAGGATTCCTGCCCCAGCAGTCGAAACGTTCAGTTGATATAACAATGCGTTGTTCGATGACCGCCGGCCAATCCCTTCCCGGCACCCGTTATCGCCTGCCGTGGAGGAGCCCGGGCGGCGCGGCAGGAGGAGCCGGTAGCCACATGCCTGCCCAGGACAAGCCCACGTCCGTGATAGCCGTCGACGTCGGCGGCACGCAGTTGCGAGCCGCCCGGGTGACCCGCGACGGACGGGTCGTGGAGCGGGCGGCCCTACCCGTCTCAGCCCCGGACGATGGAGCAGCCCTCACCCGGCAGCTCCTGGACCTGGTGCGGCCCCTGCTCGTACCGGACGCAGGCGCCGTCGGCGTGGGCCTGCCTGCCGTCATCGACCGCATGTCGGGCCGGGTGGAGTGGGCCCCTCACCTGCCAGGCTGGAACGGCACCCCGCTGGCCCGCGCGCTGGCCGAGGAGCTGGAGATGCCGGTGGTGCTCGAGTACGACGGCCACGCAGCGGCCCTCGGTGAGCACTGGGCCGGTGCCGGACGTGGCGTGGAGGACATGGTCTGCCTCGTCGTCGGCACGGGCGTCGGAGGCGGTATCATCGCGGGTGGCCGACTCATCCGTGGACACACCAACCTCGCAGGGGCCACCGGATGGATGGGCGTCCCGACCCGGGTGGACGTTCGTGACCCGGAGCTCTCAGGCATGGGCGTTCTCGAAGGGCTCATCGCCGGGCCGGGCATCGAGCGGGCAGCTGCCCGTAGGATCGGGCGCCCCGTCCCATCCAAAGAGGTGTTCGACAAGGCCGCGGCCGGCGACCCCGATTGCGGCGCGATCGTCCGGGACGCCCTGGAGCACCTCTCGTGGGGGTTGGTCAACGTGGTGTCCATGCTCGACCCGGCGCTGGTGCTCTTGGGAGGAAGCGTGGGGCTGCGTCTGGGCGCATACGCCGCCGACCTGGAGGCCACGGTCCGGAAGTTCGCCCAGCCGTGGTCCGCCCGGCGCGTCCGGATCGCCCCGGCGGGGCTCGGAGGCGACGCGGGCCTGCTGGGTGCGGCGCGCTCGGCGCT
The DNA here is from genome assembly GCF_035593305.1 of Limnochorda sp. L945t. GTDB lineage: Bacteria > Bacillota > Limnochordia > Limnochordales > Geochordaceae > Carboxydichorda > Carboxydichorda subterranea. The sequence continues at coordinate 2,540,335 of NZ_CP141615.1, forward strand.
CGACTACCTGGAAACCCGGCGTTGACGAAGGCCGTAGCAGGAGGGGTGACGATGTCCCCATCGACGGTGGCAGCAGAGACCTACTTGCGCTCGGTGGAGGCGATCCTGGCCCGCATCCGGGAAACCCAGACGCCCGCCATCGCCCGTGCAGGCGAGATGATGGCGACGGCCATCGCCGGCGGGCGCGGCGTCTTCGTCTTCGGGAGCGGCCACTCCGTGATCCCCGTGCTGGACGTCTTCCCTCGATACGGGAGTTTCGTGGGTTTTTATCCCCTCACCGACCCCCGGCTGATGTGGTTCAGCCCGGTCGGGCCGGGAGGGGCCCGGGAGCTCCTGTGGCTCGAGCGCAAAGAGGGGTACGTGGCGCAGTTCCTCAAGAGCCACCCGCTCGGCACCGGCGACGTCACCCTGGTCTTCTCCCACGGCGGGCTCAACGCGGCGCCCGTCGAGGTGGCCCTGGGAGCCAGGGAGCGCGGGAGTGCGGTCGTGGCCGTCACATCCCTCGCCAACGCCCGCGCCCACCGGCCCGCCCATTCCTCGGGAAAGCATCTGGCGGATGTCGCGGACGTCGCGATCGACAACTGCACCGCTCCGGAGGATGCCCAGGTCGTCGTCGAGGGCTGGCAGCATCCTGTGGCCGCCGCCTCCACGGTCGCCTTCGTGGCCATCGCCCAGGCCCTGGTGGCCTCGACGGCCCAGCAGCTCGCGGCCCGGGGCGTTCGAAAGGACGTCTTCGTCTCGCCCAACGTCCAGGGGGTGGAGCCGGGCCACAATGAACGGATCTTCGAGCAATACGAGGCCTGGATCCGCACCCTCGCCCGCTGAGAGGGCCGGTGGCCATGCCGGGATGACGAAGAGCCGGCGGCCGCGCCGTTGGTGCCGCCCCGCCGGGAAGGACGACCCGGGGGGCCGGTGGCCGGCCTACTTTGCGGCCGTCGCCGGCCGCTCCCGGGAAGAGCGTCTGGTGCTGGGGGCCATGTCCGGCACCTCGTCGGACGGGGTCACCGTAGCCCTGGTGTGCACGCGCGGCCAGGCCCTGGATCGGCAGGTGCGACTTCAGGCGTATCGCACGGTCCCGTATCCTCGGGCGCTGCGGGACCTCGTTTTCCGCCTGTACCCGCCCAACGTCTTCGACGGCGCCACACTCGCCCGGGCCATGGTGGGCGTGACCGAAGCCTTTGCCGCCGCGGTTTGCGAGCTTCTCGAGCATGCGGGCACCGCGGCCGGATCGGTCCACCTGTTGAGCGTCCACGGGCCCACGCTCTATTACGAACCGCCGGGGCCCGACAACGCCGGCAGGGGTGCCTTCGTCGAACTCATGGAGCCGTCGCTCTTGGCCGAACTCACGGGTATCCCGGTGCTCTCGGATCTGCGTTCCGCGGACCTGGCCGCCGGCGGCCTCGGCGCGCCGTTGAGCGCGTTCGCAGACCTGGTGCTCTTCCGGCATCCCGAGCGAGGACGCATCATCCAGAACGTCGGCGGCATCGCGAACCCGACGGTCATCGGGCCCGGAGCCTCGTGGGACACGTTGCTCTGCTTCGACACGGGGCCGGGCAACGTGCTCATCGACGGCGTGGTCAGCATCATCACCGGCGGCGCGGAGGCGTTCGATCGGGACGGCGAGCGTGCCGCACGGGGCCACGTGCACGAGGGCCTGCTCGCCGAGTTGATGGCTCACCCTTACATCCACCGCCCCCCGCCCAAGACGACGGGTCGCGAGGTCTTCGGCCTGCCCATGGCGCGGGAGTTGGTGTGCAAGGCCCGAGCGCTCGGGTTGACGGACGACGACCTGGTGGCCACCGTCACGGCCTACACGGCCGAGTCGATCGCCTTCCAGTACCGGCGGTTCGTCTTCCCGAGGTTCCCTATCCATGAAGTGTTCCTGACCGGGGGCGGTGCCAGCAACCCGACGCTGCGCCGCATGCTGGCCGAGCGCTTACCCGGCCTCGAAGTCAAACTCCTCGACCAACTCGGGATGCCCTCCGAAGCCCGGGAAGCCGTGATCTGGGCCGTGCTCGGCGACGAAAGCGCGCTGGGGCTACCGGCCAACGTGCCATCGACCAGCGGAGCCAGTCATCCCGCCATTCTCGGGAAGCTCGCACCCGGCCGGCGTTTCTCGCCGGGCGGCTCGCGGCCGTAGCGCCGCGCGCGGAGCCGGCCGGTGCGCGGGTCGTAAGCATTCGTTCATCTTGACGACAGCGGCCGGTAAGGTTCTGCGATTAGCCTGGCGTCGCAGCGGCCGCAGGATGCGGGCCTGATCGCGCCGCCGCGGCCGCCTGCGTGACCCTGGGTGAACCGCCCAAGCCTGTCAGGTGACACACCCTCCGGGAAGGCGGGATGGATGACATGGCAGCCGACGCGTACCGCGCGGGCCCCGTGGCCGTATCGGGACGCCCGGCGGTCGGAGGGCTACTGGGGCTGGCCGGGCGCCAGCTCAAGAGCCGCTGGCTCGAGACCCTGCTCATCGTGGCGGGGCTTGCCGTGGGCAGCGCCGTGCTGACGGCCGGGGTCTCCTTCGTCTCTTACACGGGCGCGCTCACCAGCCGCCAGATCGCCCTGGTGCCCGACCTCCGGGCCATCACGGTGCGGCCCAAGGGGATCGACTGGCAGAGCCTCTTCAGCGGTCAGGCGCCGCCGGCGCAGCGGATCGAGCCCCGGTTGCTGGAGCCCGTGAAGCTCACCCGGGCGGACCTGCGGGCGGTCAAGTCCACCGTCCCCGGCATCGCGTACGTGGCCACCGGCATGACCGAGCCCCAGGGGTTGCGGGCGATCGACGACCGCCCCGTCGCCACGATCCCCGCTCCGGCGAACAACGACCGGCCGGCGAGCGGCGGGCAAGGGGCGGCCACCGGGCCGAGCGCCGGGCCGCCCGAACGCCTGATGTTGCGGACCACGACACCGGACGTCTTCGGCTATCTCAACTTGCGCACGCTGGCGGGAGCGCCGTTCACGTGGGAGGACTACGACGCCGGCCGGCAGGTGATGGCGGTCGACGAGATCCTGGCCAAACGGCTCTTCCCCGGGCTCGAGCCGGGCCAGGTCGTGGGGCACACGGTCTCCACCGAAAAGGCCCGGTGGAGCGTGGTGGCCGTGGTCAGCGCCGATCCGCTCACCCAATTTGCCCCCGAGCTCAAGGCCAGCGGCCTGGGCTACGTACCCGACACCGCGCTGGCGCAAAGCTCGGGCGCTTTGAGCGACGTGCTCCCTGCCATCGCCGTGGTGCCGCAGGACCCGGCCCGCACCGGGGAGGTCATCCAGGCGCTGCAGACTTACTTCGACGGCAAGTACGGAGCGGGCCGGGTGCAACTCGACTCGCCCCTCGCCCAGCTCGAAGAGATCACCCGCAACCAGCGAGCGTTCATGGTCAGCGCCATGGTGCTCGCCAGCCTCGGGATGATCATCGCGGCGGTCAACATCCTCAACCTGTTCATGGCCCGGGTGGTGCGCCGCCGCCGGTTGCTGGGCCTGTCGGTCGCCCTGGGGGCGAGCCGGCGGCTGTTGTTCGTGCAGACGGCGCTCGAGGCCATCATCCTCGGCATCGCCGGGTCGGCGCTGGGAGTGGCGCTGGCGGCGCCGCTCCTCGGCGGCCTTTACGGGATGATCCAGGGGAGCATGCAGCAGTTCCTGGAGTTGCTCCAGATGCCCCCGCTCGGTCTCACTCCGGCCGGGGCTGCCGTCGGGATCGGGTCCGGATTGCTGCTGAGCCTGGTCTTCGGCGCCTACCCGGCCTGGGTGAGTTCGCGGACACACCCCGCGGAGGTGCTCCGGGGCGAGTAGGAGCCTGCCGGCGAGGCGGAAGGTGGGGTCATGCTTGAAGGTCATTTTCCACGTGCTGCGAGCCCACTGGGGACGCAGCCTCATGGCCGTGCTGCAAATAGGGGTCGCGGTCGGGGCCGTCGTGGCCATCGTGGCGACCGGGATCCCGACGCTCATGGGCACGGGCATGGGTTCGGCGCAGCTGCTCGAGGCCTCTTACAGCGCGGTCGGGCAGGAGGTCAACCAGTTCACGCAGGAGACCATCCCCGTCTTCACGCCCGATGACGTTGGGGTGGTCGTCTCCCAGGCGGAGGCCGTGGAAGCCGCGGCCATCTTCAGCCCGCAGACCATCGTGCTGGTGCAGGCCGGCCAGGACGTCTACGCCACGCGGGGGTTCGCGGCCGTCACCCCGCAACTGGCCCGCATCGCGGGGCTCGAGATGGTGGCGGGCAGCTTTTTCACGGATGCCGACATCCAGGAGAGGGAGGCCCGGGTGGCCGCGGTCTCGGAGCCTCTGGCCCGGATGCTCTTCGGGAGTGCCCAGGCGGCCGTCGGCCAGACGCTGACCATGCGCCCGCTGCGTGAAGCGATGGCGCTGATGGGTTTCGCGGCGCCCGGGGAGCAGAAGGGTTCCGAGCAGTCGCCCCAGTCCTTGCGGGTCGTGGGGGTTTACCGGCCCCTGACGGGGGACGCGGTGTTCCAGGATCTTCCGATGATGCTCCCCGCCACGGCCAACCCCGCCATGGGCGAGACCGGCTCGGGCCGCGAACCCCGGTACTCGGCGCTGTACGTGAAGCCCAAGCCCGGGCGGGTGCAGGAAGCGCAGGAGTCCGTGCGGCTGCTGCTCGCTCCCCGCGTGGAGCAGCGAGCCGCCGATCCCCGCTACAGAGACCGCATCGCCGGGCGCACCTACGAACTCACCGTGCGGGAGCCGTTCACCAGCTCCACCCTGCGCTCCATCCTGTCCTGGCAGGTCGCCGTGACCGCCGGCGTCGGGCTGCTCGCCGCCGTCGTGGGCGGCATCGCGGTGCTGACGGTCTCGCTCGTCAACGTGACCGAGCAGGTCCGGGCCATCGCCCTTCGCAGGGCGCTCGGCGCCACCCGGCGGCGCGTCCTCGGCGAGATCCTGGCCCAAAGCCTGGTCTTGTCCGGGCTGGGAGGCCTGGTGGGCATCCTCCTGGCCTGGCCCATCGAGCGCCTGCTGGAGCCGGCTCTGCCGACCGTGAGCTTCCTCGGGGGAAGGCTCGGGGAGGCCTACGTGGCGCTCGGATGGATGATCGCCGTCCCGGCCGGGTTGCTGCTTGCGCTCGGCATCGGGACGCTGGCGGGGCTCTACCCGGCCTGGGACGCCTCCCGCACGGCGCCGGCCGAGGCATGGCGGGAGGTCGCCTGAAGGTGGGCCACTTGAGCGAACAGCCGCGCTACGACAGGCCGATCTTCGCGGAGGGGCGACCCTCCACCCCGCCGCCCTCTCGCGGGGCGGGAACGGCAGGGGGGTCAGGGTCTCGCCCGCCCCGTCGGCCGCTTTTGGGGAGCGCTCAGGCACGCCTGGCCCTGGTCTTCGTAGCCTTCCTCGGTCTGCTCGCCGGCGGCGGGTACGTCGTGGCCGTCCGGCAGAACCCGCCGTACGTGCTCGACAGCTACGAGTACGCGGAGGTGACGCGGCGTGACTTCCGCCGCCTGATCCAGGTCGAGGGACAGGTCCAGCCCGATCGGGTGTACACCTTGACCGCTCCGGCGGCAGCCGTGGTGCAGGAGGTACGGGCCCGCGCCGGTGAGGACGTGACGAAAGGCACCGTGCTGGTCACCCTCGACTCGCCGTCGCTGCTCCAGGATCTGGACGAGGCCCGCTCCGCCTTGATCAACGCCCGGTACTCGCTGGAGGATGCCCACCTCACCACTCAGCGCGACGTGGACGACGCCGAGGCTGCCCTGGCCGAGGCCCGCAGGGTCGAAGCCGAGGCCGCCCGCAAGCTGCCCCAGCAGGAAAAGCTCTACGAGCTCGGCGGCATCTCCAAGGCCGAACTGGACGAGGCGCGCAAGGCCCTTGACGACGCCCGCCGTAAGCGACAGGACGCCCAACGCGCCCTCGAGCTGGCCAACGAGAAGCGTCGCCTCACGCTCGACCAGCTCGAGGCCAAGCTGGAGACCGCCACCCGGGCCGTGCGGCGCCTGGAGGACCAGGTGGCCCGCCTGACCGTGCGGGCGCCCGTGGCCGGTCGCATCCTCGCCCTCGACCTCGATCCCGGCGACGAGGTGAAGCCGGGCGACCAGCTCGTACGGGTGGCGGACCTGTCACGCCAGCACGTCGAGGCCGGCGTGAGCGCGCTGCAGGCCTCCCAGGTTGGCCCCGGGCAGCAGGCCACGGTGACGGCCGACGGTAAGGCCTACCCCGCCAGGGTGACGTTCGTCGCCCCGGAGGCGACCCGCCAGGGCGACGCGAGCGTCGTCATGGTGCACCTCGCGCTCGAACAGGCGGCACCCCTGCGACCGTTCGCCCCGGTGGGAGTGGAGATCCTGACGGGTGTGCTGAAGGAGCAGCCCGCCGTCGAACGGGGGCCGTTTTATACCAGCGGGGACGGGGCTTTCGTGTACGTCGTCAGTGCGGACGGGCGCCGGGCCGTGCGCCGGCCGGTGCGCTACGGGGTGATGGACGGGCCTTACATCCAGGTCGTCGAGGGCCTGGAGGCGGGCGAACGCATCATCACCAGCTCGTACCTGGGATTCCGGGACCGCAAGGAGATCCTGCTGTCGCCAGAAGGGGGCCGATCCCGTTGAACGCGACGAACGCTGCAACGACCGCTCGGCCGGCGGAGGCCGGAGAGCGCGAGTTCATCCGGCTCGAGAACCTGGGCAAGACCTACTACACGCTGCGAGAGCCCGTCGAAGCTCTCTCCGGCGTCACCCTGACCATCCGCCAGCGCGAGATGATCATGGTGATGGGCCCGTCGGGTTCCGGCAAGACGACCTTCCTGCACCTGTTGGGCGCGCTCGACCGGCCGACGGCGGGGAGCTACCTCCTGGAGGGCGTCGACATGACCCGTCTCTCTGACACCCAGCTCTCCCGGGTGCGCAACCGGCACTTTGGCTTCGTCTTCCAGAGCTACAACCTCTTTCCCGAGCTGACCGCGGTGGAAAACGTGGAGGTCCCCATGATCTACGGGGGCGTGCCACGCCGGCAGCGCCGGGAGCGGGCAGTGCAACTGCTGCAGCAGCTCGGGCTGGGCCATCGTCTCAAGCACCGCCCGTCGGAGCTCTCGGGCGGCGAACAGCAGCGGGTGGCCATCGCCCGGGCGCTCGCCAACGGCCCAACGCTGCTCCTGGCCGACGAGCCCACCGGCAACTTGCCTACGGGGCAGGGCGAGGCCATCATGCAGATCCTCCGGGACCTCAACGAGCACGGGATGACCATCGTGGTGGTCACGCACAACCCGGAGGTGGCCCGCTACGGGCGGCGCCTGATCCTGCTGCGGGACGGGCGGGTCGTCGGGGATCACGACGTCGCCTCGGCCTCCTCGGTCGATGCGATCCTGCGCCAGGTGATGGCGGATACGGCCGGCGTGGCCCCGGGCCCCGTCCCGGCGCAGGAAGGCGAGGCGGTGTGAGCGATGCGGGCTCGTGACGTCGCCCGTCGCACCGGGCTTTGGCTCCTTGGCGCCGGCGCCCTGGCCCTGGCCGTGGCCATCACCGCCGCCCCCGTGCCGGTCGCTCGGGCAGCCCAGGAGGGAACCCCTGCCACGCCCACGGTCTCCCTCACGCTGAACGAGGCGCTGGCCCGGGCGCTCGCCCGATCCGCCGACGTGGAGCTCGCCCGGGTGGCGGTCGAGGAGAAGGACCTGGCCGTGACCGAGGCCCAGGTGGGCGAGGCAGAGGGGCAGGCCCGGCGGGAGTTGCGCCAGGCGCTCCAGGACCGGGAGGTGGCCCGCAACGGCTTTCTCTCGGCGGTTTACGGCGTGGCGGTGCAGGTCGAGGAGTCGTATTACGACCTCCTGCGCCAGCGCGAGACCCTCTCCGTGCGTTCGCAGACCCTCCAACAGGCCCGCCGCCAGCTGCAGCTGGCCGAAGCGCGGTTCAAGGCGGGGATGATCTCCCGCCAGGAACTGAGCGAGGCGAAGGACGCCGCCCAAAGCGCCCAGGAAGGGGTCGACCAGGCCAACCGGGCGCTTTCTGTGGCGCAGGCGACGCTGCGCGCCCTGGTGGGGCTGGAACCGGGCGCTCCGTTCACTCCGGCGGACAGCGTGCCGCTCGAGCTCATCGAACCGGACCTCGAGGCGGGGCTCGAGTCGGCCCTGGCCAACCGGAGGGAAATCCGCGAGGCGGAGGCGGCCGTGCGTTTCGCTCGAGAGCAGGTGCAGGCCTCCGACAATCCCTACACCCCGCCCGTCGAACTCCAACGCGCGAAGCTCGCCCTGCGGCGGGCCGAGCTGCAGCTGCAGCAGGCCCAGGACAAGGTGGCCGGCGAAGTGCGTTCGCAGTGGGTGCAGCTTTCGGCGGCCCGGCAAAAGGTAGAGGCGACGCGGCGGGCCCGAGAGCTGGCGGCCTCCCGGCTCGCCATCGCCCAGGCGCGCTACGACGCCGGGCAGATCGCCATGCTCGACCTGCTGAAGGCGCAGGCGGACGACGCGTCGGCCCGGCTGGAGGCGGTCGGCGCCGTCTGGGACTACAACCTGCAGAAGGCGCGGTGGCTGCGGGCGATCGCCACGGCGCCGCTGCCGCCGTTGCCGCCTGAGCTGAAACAGTGGATGGCGGCGTGGCAGGACGGCCGGGAGCGCGTCGAGCCATGAGGCAGCCCTTCCCTGACCGGCGGCGTAGCATCGCCGCAGCCGTTCTGGCAGCGACGACGATCCTGGCGCCGGCTGCCGGGAGCGTGCACGCAGCCTCCGAAACGACCTACCGGCTCTCCGAGTACTTGCGCGCGGCGCTCTCCTCCGGGCCCGCCGCGGTACAGGCGCGGATCGACCAGGAGCGGATCCTCCTGCAGGAGCGGCTCGACGGAGAGCGAAAGCGGCCGGTCCTCTCGGCCCACGGCTCGGCGGCGCTGCAGCCAAACCTCGAGGGCCGCCCGGAGCCCAACGCTGCGGCGAGCCCGCCGGGTGGAGAGGTGGGGTTGACCCTGTCCAAAGGCCCCAGCCCGGTCGAGGCCATGGCCGGCGCGCAGGGGAGTGCCGGTGCGGCCGGTAGCGCTGCGGCCGGTACCGCCGGTACCGCCGGCGGGCCTGCCTCTTCGGAAGCCTGGAGCCTCGATCTCTCGGTCGCGTGGCAGGCGCAATCCGACCCCTGGCAGTGGGATCGGCGGCCGGCGCAGCTGAGCGTGACGTATACCCGTCCCCTGTGGCCGCCCGTGCTGGCCGACCCCACCGGCTTCGAGGCACGCCGGGTGCGCGCCGGGCAGCGGCAACGGCAGCTCACCGTCGACGCGCTCCAGACGTTCTACGGCCTGCAACAGGCCTTTGCGGCCTATCGCACGACGTGGGGGCGGGCCGCCCTCGCCCAGCAGCGCTACGAAGCAGCTCAGGCTCTCGTCGAGGCGGGGGCGAGAGGGCCGGCGGACCTGCTCCGGGCGCAGGACGACCTGGCGCAGTCCCGCAAGGAGCTGCGCGAGGCGTGGCGGCGCACCCGTGACGCTCTCGTGGCTTTCACGAGCACGGCAGGGTTGCCGCTGCCGGGCTTCGCCGGCGCCACCACGCCCCCGGCCCCGGAAGCCCTGGGGCTCGAGCTGGTAGACGATCTGCGGTGGGAGGGGGCCCTGCGCTCTCTGGCCTCCCTCGTGGGGATCGAGGACGGCTCCCGGCTCGACGCCCTCACCACCTGGCAAAGCACCGGGCAAGAGGAGGCGCTCATCCAAGCCTGGCACTCCCGTGCGCTCGAGGCCCATCCCGACGTCGCCGACGCCAGGCTGGCCGTGCAGGAGGCGGAGGTGCAGCTCGCCCGGGCGCGCCAGGCCGCGGGGCCGTCGGTACAGTTGTCGGCGGGAGTCGTGGCCGGCCTCGAACCCGGCCAGCGGGCGGACCCAAGGTTGACCATGAGCCTGTCCCAACCGCTCTGGGCGCCCGCCGCCAGCCCCGGCGTGCAGGAGGCGGCAGCAGCCCTGGAAGCGGCCCGGCAGCGGCTTCGATCGGCGGAAGAGCAGGCCATCCGAGAACTGGAACAGGTATGGTGGGACCTGGGGCAGGCGATCGCCGCCGCCGACGACGCCCGCGCCTCCCTTTCCCGGGCCGAACAGACCCTGCAGCACGCTCTCCGCCGCGAGCAACGGGGCCTGGCCACGCCGATCGACGTAGAGCAGGCGTCCCTCGCCGCCGAGCAGGCCAGGTCGGATGTGGCGGCCGCTGGCAACCAGATTCGCCTGCAATGGCTGCGGCTCGCCGCCGCGATGGGGCTCGACCCCGCGTGGGTGCTGGAAACCCGCCCCCGCTGAGGCCGGGGACGCCCCCCTGGCGCACCGGGCCGCAGGCGGCTCCTCAGACCATGTGCCGAATACGGGGGTCGAGGGTGTCCCGCAGCCCGTCTCCCATGAGGTTGATGCCCAGGACGAGCAGGACGATCCAGATCCCGGGTAGGAAGGTGAGCCAGGGCGCCTCTCGCAGGTAGACGCGCGCCTCGCCGAGGATGTTGCCGAGGCTCGCCACCGGAGGCTGGATGCCCACACCGATGAAGCTCAAGCCGGCTTCGGCCAGGATGGCGTAACCGAAGATGAACGTGGCTTGCACCAGGATGGCCGGTACGACGTTGGGCAATACGTGGTACACGAGCACCCGCCGGTCGGGAGCCCCGAGCGCCCGGGCCGCATCGACGAAGACCAGCTGCCGCACCGACAGGGCTACCGACCGTACCACGCGGGCCGTGCGTGGCGTGTAGACGATGGTGAGGGCCACGAGCACGTTCCACGACGTGCGGCCCAGGGCCGCCATGATCCCCAGGGCCAGCAGCATCGCCGGAAACGCCATGAAAACGTCCATGGTGCGCATCAGCCACTCGTCGAGGCGCGGGTAGTACCCCGCCAGGAGCCCGACCGCGGTCCCCAGCACGGTCGTCGTGACCATGGTACCGAGCCCGACCACCAGGGAGATGCGCGTCCCGTACCAGAGGCGGGCCAGCACGTCGCGCCCGAAACTGTCGGTACCGAAGGGATGGGCCGCCGAGGGGGGCGCGAGGAAGTCGAGGCTCATGTCCGTCGGGGAACTTCCCGTCAGATATGGCCCGACCATCGCCGCGCCGCTGATCGCCCCGACCAAGACCAACCCAACCCACAGGGGGCTCGCCCTGCGAGCTTGCGCGCGTACAGCGGCGCCATCTTTCGCCACGTCCTCGACGGCTGCCAAGGCTTTCCCCCTCCGACGCCGTTCACGAATACCGGATGCGCGGGTCGGACCAGGCGTACAACAGGTCCACCAGCAAGTTGAGCAGCAGCACGCCCGTCGCCACCACCAGCATGCCGCCCTGCACCAGGGGATAGTCTCGTCGCATGACGGCCGACACCAGCAGATTGCCGAGCCCGGGAAGGCTGAAGACCATCTCCGTCACGAAAGCTCCCGCCACCACCAGCATGCCCGTGAAGCCGATGACGGTCACGATGGGTGGCATCGCCACTCTCAGCGCGTGCTTGACGATGACCACCCATTCCTTCAACCCCTTGGCGCGAGCCACCCGGATGTAATCCTCTCCCAGGACTTCGAGCAGGGTCGAGCGGGTCATGCGGGCAACCAGCGCCGCGTTGATGAAACCCAGCACGCAGCTGGGCAGCACCAGGTGCCGGAGCCACTGCGCCGGGTCTTCGGTCAGGGCCACGTAGCCGCCGCTCGGGAACCATCCCAGGCCGACGCTCAGCGCGTACATCAGGAGCAGGCCCAGCAGGAACTCCGGCGTCGAAAGCCCCAGCATGGAGACGAGGGTGAGCAGGGTGTCCAACCCTTTTCGCCGGGACAGGGCCACGGCGACTCCCGAAGGAACGCCGAGGAGCACGGCCACCGCCAGCGCCCCCAGGCCGAGGCTCAGGGTCACGGGCGCTCGCTCGGCGATGGCTTCGGTCACGGGGCGGTCCAGGAAGATGGACTCGCCCAGATCCCCGCGCACGGCCGCCAGGGCCCAACGCCCGAACCGCTCCGCGAACGGCCTGTCCAGGTGCAGCTGGGCCGCCATCTGAGCCCGTGCACCCGGCGACGCGTCGGGCCCCAGGATGGAGACCAGAGGATCCCCGGGTACCAGCACCATGATCCCGAACGAGACGAGCGCCACGGCCAGCCACATGGGAACGAAGGCCAGCACCCGCCGGGTCAGGAACCCCATCGCTCACCCTCACCTTGCCCCATCTCAGCCGCGCTGCACGTTCCAAAAGCGCGGCGTCACGTACCACGGCTCGTATCCCTGGACGTCCGTACGGGTGCCCTCGAGCCCGAAGAGGTCCCCCAGGCGGATGTTGGGCACCGTCTCATAGGCGAGGCGCTGGATGGTGTCGAGGATCTTCTTGCGCTCGGCTTGTGGCCGGTGCCTCATCACGGCGTCCAGTGCCTGGTCCATGCGGGGGTCGCTGTAGCCGTAGCCGTAGGACGCGCCGCTCAGCAGGCTCGCCCTGAGCTGGATCGGATCGAAGCTGAACGACCAGCCCGATTGGTTGATGTGCCACCCTTTGCGCGTCAGTGCTTTGCCGATCTGAGAGGGCCAGTCGGAAAACTCGAGCTTCACCTTGATCCCTACCTGGCTCAGCTGCGTGACCACGGCCAGGGTCGCCCGGTACATCCAGTCGTAGTCGCGGTTGGAGAGGAAGACGATCTCGCTCCCGTCGTACCCGGCCTCCTCCAGCAGCCGCTTTGCCTTCGCCGGGTCATGCTGGTTGTAGAGCTCTTGCGCGGCGACGGAGTGCCATGCCTTCTGTTCCGGGTAGAAGCGGGACGGCTGCAGGCGGTAGAAGGTGGCGTCGTTCATGGCCACCGTGCGCATGATGACCTCCATGTCGAGCGCGGCGAGCACCGCCTGGCGGAACTTCACGGCGTTGGTGGGCGCCTCCACGTGGTTGAACTCGAGCGCCGGCGCCCACTGGGGCTTGACCACATGCAGGGCGATGCCCTGGACCTGTTGGAGCGTGCTCCTGGCGCTGATGGGAAGGTTCTCGGCGTACTGGCACTCCCCGACTTGCAGCGCGGCCATGCGGGCGCCCGGCTCTTTCATGGGCGAGAACCGGATCTCGTCGAGCAACGCCGCCTTGTTTCCTGCGAACCCGCTCGGCGCCCCACCGGTCGGGACGTAGTAGGGGTTTTTCTTGAGCAGCACGTGGACGTCGGGCTTCCACTCGGCCAGCATGTACGGCCCGGTGCCGATGAGGTTGGGAATCTTGAGCTCGTCCGCACCGGCCGCCTCCACGATCTCTTTCGGCATGATGGCCTGCCACGTGATGGGGATGGCCATGATGCTGAGGAGTTCGTCCGGCGCTTTGAGAGCGATTCGTACCGCGTAGTCGTCGAGGACGCGAATGTCGTCGACGGATTCGAAGTAACCCTTGATGGCGGACTGCCGTACGATGCGCTCGAGCGAGGCCGCCACATCCTGGGCCCGCAGGGGCTGGCCGTTGTGGAACCGCACTCCCTTGCGGATGCGAAACGTATAGACCCGGTCGTCCGAGCTCACGTCCCACGACTCTGCGAGTACCGGCACGATCTGGCTGTAGTCGCCGGCGAAGGCGACGAGCGGCTCGAAGACGTGGACGGCGATCTGCTGGGTGGCCGACGCGGTCGTCTTGTGGGGGTCCAGCGTAGGTGGGTTGGTCTGCATCGCCGCGCGTAGCGTCTTGAGGCCGGCGGCGTGGGTGATGACGGAAAACGTCTTGGAGTACGGCGCGGCTGCAACGGCCGCACCGGCCAGGACGGCCGACTTCAAGAGCCTTCGCCGGTCGAAAGATGGGGTGCCCGTGGTTGTCATCGAAGCGCCTCCCCTTTCGAGATCTCGTACGGTACGGCTAAGGGAGTACCGGCTGCGAGGCTACCGGGCTCGGGCTTCGTCCAGGAGGACCGGGGTGCCCAGGCGAAGGGAGCGTTCGATCGCTTCCGCCTCCTGAACGGCCAGCAACGCGTCGGCCCCGTCGACGAGCGGCTTCCCCCCCTTCAGGACGGTCTCGACGAACGCCATGATCTCCTCCCGCACGTCCCCCTTCACTTGCCCGGCCAGAGTGGGCCCGTGGTGGACGTCGGGCGCGTCCGCCCCGTCGTCGGTGGCCACCAGGACGGACTGCCCGTGGTAGGTGCCGACGGTCGCCATGCCCCTGGTGCCCAGCACCTCCAGGCGCGCGTCCAGCTGGGTCACGGAGCGAGCCGGCAGCACCCAGGAATACTGCAACGTGGCGACCGCCCCGCTTTCGAACCGCAGGATCGCCGTCACGGCGTCGTCCATGTCCCGATCCCGCAGGCGCTTGCGTACCCGCTCCGCATAGACCCGCACGGGCCTCGAACCCGTGTACCAGTTGACCAGGTCGAGGTCGTGCACGGCGACGTGCATGGTGAGCGACGTCCCCGGCCGGTAACGGGAGGGCCCCTGGGTCCAGGGGCTGTTGCGGTGGGCGGTGATGTGGACGATCTCGCCGAGGTCGCCCCGATCGATGGCCTGCTTCACCGAGGCGTACCGGTTGTCGAAGCGAAGCAAGTGGCCGACCTGCAGGATGACCCCGGCCTGCCGGCACGCCTCGACGATGGCCACCGCTTCGTCCACGCGGGTAGCGATGGGCTTCTCCAGCAGGATCGCCTTGCCTGCGGCGGCTGCGGCAAGGGCGGCCTCGAGGTGCCGGTCGTCCGGAAGACAGATGGAGACCGCGTCGAGCTCGGCCTCCCGCAGCATGGTGTGGAAGTCGGTGTAGGCGGCCGCTCCCAGCTCCCCGGCGATGCGCCGGACCCTCTCCTCGTCGACGTCCGCGAGCGCTGCCAGGATGCAGCCCCTGATGCGGGCGATCACGCGCGCGTGCCGCTCTCCCATGAGGCCCACGCCGACGACGCCCATGCGCAACGGTTCCTGCGGCATTCGATGGTCGCTCTCCTTATCACCGGCCCCCGGATGAGCCTGAGCCCGCTTTCGCGTATGCCGGCGATGGAGAAGGTACGACGGAGGACGTTACATTCCTTCATTCAAGTAGGCTGGAAACGTAGCTTTACTTCGCATCCACCACGGCGGCGGCCGCCGCGTCATGGAACCATGGTCGCAGTTGCAGGTGGGCGGTGTTGTCCCGGGTCGGGTGGACGCGGTTGGTCAGGAGGACGAAGAAGGCGCCCGTGACCGGGTCGGCCCAGGCCGAAGTGCCGGTGAAGCCCGTGTGCCCGAACGCCTCGGGGGAGAGCAGCCTCCCGCCCGAGCCACGAGGGTCGCCGTCCCGCACGACCCAGCCAAGGCCACGGGGCTCGTTGAGGCCCGGCGTCTGGAGCCGGCGCATCTCCCGCACCGTCTCGACCTCCAACAGGCGCCCTTTGCTTCCCATCCCCTCGCAAAGCATCATCGCCATGAACCGCGCCACGTCCTCGGCCGTCGAGAAGAGCCCCGCGTTGCCGCTGACACCCCCCATGGCCCTGGCGTTGCGGTCGTGCACGCGCCCGACGGCTACCTCGCCCGTGTCAGGGTAGCGCTCAGTGGCGGCGCACCGCCCGGCCCATCCTGGAGGCGGGTTGAACCGGGTGTGCTCCATGCCCAGAGGACGGTAGAAGTGGCGCTCGGCGAAACGGTCCAGCGGCTCCCCGGACGCCCGCTTCACGATCTCTCCGAGCAGGATGAATCCCAGGCACGAGTACTCGACGGCCACGCCGGGCGGCCGAGACAGGGGCGTCTCGCCGAGCTCTGCGAGCACCTCCGCCGGCCCCTGTCCCGCGGCGTAAAGGTTGCGGTAAGCCGGGAGGCCACTCGTGTGGGTCAGCAGGTGCCACAGCGTCACTCGGTGAGCCCACTGCCTGCCCTGTGTGCCGGCGGCGACGTCCGGGAGCCACCGGGCCACGGAATCCTGCAGCGTGAGGACGCCGAGTTCGACCAGCTTCAGGATGGATGGAGCGGTCGCCATCGGTTTGGTGAGGGAAGCCAGGTCGAACACGGTCCCGTTCGTCATGGGGCGCCTCTCGTGCTCGGGTACCACCTGCGCCCAACCGTAGGCGCGAGGCCCCACGAGCAACCCCCGGCGTCCCACGGCCACCACGGCTCCCGGAATGCGGCCGGAGCTGACGAACTCCTCCACGAGCCCGAATGCCCGCTCCAGGCGTGCGGGGTCGAACCCCGCCTGCTCGGCGCTACCCGCGCGCAGCTCACACGGAGACGGCTCACGCTCCAAGGGCGTCCACCCCTTTCGAACGCGGCGGCTCAGCCGAGCATGGCCCGCAGGCCTTCCGCCGTGTCGCGGATGTGCCGCAGGCTGCCCTGGTAGTCGCTCACGAGCAGCGCGACGAAGAGGGCGGCGGTGACCGTCACCTGTGCGAGGATGGCCGGAATGCCCGTGGCCGGCGGAAGCTCTTCGCCCACGGTCGGCAAGACGACGTCGGCCAGGCGCGCCAGGCGGGAGCGGGGATTGGTGGTGATGGCGATCAGCGCCGCGCCCCGCCGCTTGGCGATCTCGCAGGCGACCACCACGTCCTTGGTCTCCCCCGACCGGCTGATGGCGAGTACCGCCGTGTGCGCATCCACCAACGTGGCCGACGGGGCTCGCCTGTGGAGGTCCGTCCGGGCAACGGCCTGCAGGCCCAGCCGGCTGAATTTGTACTCGGCATCGAGCGCGGCGAACCCGGAGACGCCCGAGGCGTAGATCTCCACGCGCCGCGCCCCCCTGAGCAGGCCGACGGCCTGCTGCACCTGCTCGGGGTCGAGGAGCGCCTGGACGTCTTCCAGGGTACGGGCAAACGAGGCGAACAGTTTCCCCATCGCCTCTGCCACGGAGTCGCCTGCCCCGATCGCGTCGATGAGGCGCGGCAGGGGTTGGGAGAGCTCTCGCGACAGCGCGATCTTGAACCGGCCGTAACCGTCGTACCCTATGCGCCGGCAAAAGCGCACGACCGTGGCTTCGCTCACCCCGGTGATCCGGGCGAGCTCCGCGATGGGCAGGTAGACCACGCGATCCGGCTCTTCCAGCACGCGCTGGGCCACCCGGCGCTCCCCGTCGGGCAGCTGGTGCAGCGCGGCCCGGACGCGCGCCAGGCTGGCCCCGGGCGCGCCGGTGGTTTCAGCCCGTTGAGCAGTTTTCGAAGGCATGCCGGCCCCCCTGGATGTCTGACGCGGACTCACGCAGGCTTTTTGCCGCTTGCTGCATGGCCACCACGAAGCGCCGCGCGATGGCCCTCGGGTTGGTGATGGCGGTGCCCACGACCACCGAGTGAGCGCCTCTGCGCAGAGCCTCGGCCGCCTCTTCGGGATGCCAGTACCGTCCCTCCGCGATGACGGGGACCCGGACGGCTCGTACCAACTCGGAGACCAGGTCGAGGTCGGGACCCTCCTGCCGGCGAGACCAGGGAGTATATCCCGACAGCGTGGTGCACACGATATCGGCCCCTGCTGCCTCGGCCGCCAACCCTTCCTCGAGCGTCGAGATGTCCGCCATCACCAGCGTCCCGGGGAGCTCGTCATGAATGCGCCGGATGAGCTCGGGCAGCGTCTGCCCGCCGGGCCGCGGCCTCGCCGTCCCGTCGAGCGCAATCACGTCGGCCCCCGCCTCCCGCACGGCCCGGGCCTCCTCGAAGCGCGGCGTGATGTAGACCTCGGGGTCCAGGTCCCGGCGCTTGTAGATGCCGACGATGGGAAGGGTGGTGACGGCCCGGATGGCCCGGATGTCCTCGGGCCCGTCGGCCCGGATGCCCCCGGCGCCCGCCTGCTCTGCCGCCCTGGCCATCGCCGCCATGAACACCCAACCGTGCAGCGGGGAGTCGGGCCTCGCCTGGCACGAGACGATGAGTTGCCCGTAAAGTCGTTGGAGCATGTCCTGAGAGTCCACGCGAGGGCTTCGCACCTTTCCGCCGGGAGACTGGGTTCAAGCACTGCCGGGAGCATCGAGCTGCGCCCGGAGCCGGGAGGCGAGATCGGGCGTGATCGGATGACCCAATTGCCGGTACGCCATGAGAAGCGCCCCGACCAGCGGGGAATTGCGGGCCGGCCATACCCTCGACCCCGCAAGCGCGGTCCGCACGGCCCGCTCGAAGGGCTCCAACACCGGCCGCCCCGCGGCGAACACGCCGCCCGAGTGGTAGACGGCCGGCGCCGCCATCTCGAGGCGCCGGGCGACGGCCGCCGCCAGCCCCGCCAGCTCCCCGGCAGCGTGCCGGTAAATGGCCAGGGCCGCCTCGTCGCCCTCCTGCGCCGCTCGGGCCACGAGCCGGGCCAGCCTCGCGACCGCCGGGCGGTCCAGGCCGTCGTTGGTGTACACGACCCGGACCAGCTCGTCGAGATCCTCCACCTGGAAGTGCTCGAGCAACAGCGAGGTCAGCCGGGTCTCGGGGCCTCGCCCGTCGGCCGCCCGGAAGACCGCCCGCAGGGCGTGCCGGCCGATGGTGTAGCCGCCTCCCTGGTCGTCGACGAGGTACCCCCATCCCCCGGCCCTGGCGATGGCACCGCCTGCGTTACGCCCCATGGCGACCGAACCGGTCCCGGCGTAGACGAGGATGCCCGGCTCGCCCTCGGTGGCGCCCTCGAGAGCCGTCCGGGCGTCCGATACCACCTCGATCCGGGCGCGCAGGCCCGCCTCGAGCGCCCTCGACGGCAGGAGAGGCAGGAGCTCCTCGACCACCCTCCCGGCCTCCGGGGTCCCGGGGTTGACACCGGTCATGCCCAGAGTAACGGCCTGCAAGCACTCCAGCCGAGAGCCCGCGCCCTCGGAGACGAGGTGCGCCAGCGCCCCTCCCACCGCGCCCTCCAGGGCCTTGCGCAGCCGCAGCCGGCCGGCCTCGCCGCGCACGTGGTTGGATGGGCCGGCCGCCGCCCTGGCCAGCACGCGGCCCTCGAGGTCGGCCACCGCCGCCCGCGTCGACGAGGCGCCCCCGTCTACACCGAGCACCCACGCACCTTCGGTTGCACCCATGTCTCGTCCGTCTCCCCGGGCAGGAGTTCGAGGCCGTACGAAGCCTTCCTTCTCACCTTGTCCGGATGGATGCAGTTTTGCTACAAATCGCCCGACTCCCCTTGATCCTGTGCGGCCGCGGTCGTAAAGTCGCCTGGGAACGAGCGGTGGTGAAACCCGGCAGGCAGCCGGGTACGGTGGGAGGCGGGTGGGGTACGGTCATGCCGCGTCCTGTGGCTGCCGTTGGGCCGGCCGTCGCGACCATCGGCCTTCTGTTGGGCGTTGCCCTCCCGGACGCGACGGGCGCGCCTGCGGCACAGGCAGCCGAGCTCTCCTGGATGCCAGGACCCATCGCGGTGGCGACCCGTCATACCGTCGTGCTTTTCCCTGGCTTCAGCCTCGATCGGGCGCCGACCGGTGAAGAGGTAGGGCCTCGCTATACCGCGGTGGGACAGCCCGGGGAAGACGTCTTCGAGGTCGCGCTCGCGCCCCAGGGCGGCCGGTTGTTCGGCGTGCGGCGATCGCCATGCGTGAAGGGCCGGCAGACGGTCACCTTGTTCAGCCTGGACCTCGCCTCGGGCGAGGTCCGCACGGTGCGCAGCGTCGAGTCAGCTTGCGTGGGCGAGGGGGTCCAGCACCTGACGGGGCTCGTGGTCGCCCCGGCCGGTGACCGGGTTGCATGGGCGCTCACCGGAGTAGAGTGGTCCGGCTGGGAGATGGCCAGGGCCGACGGGCGCGCCGAGCCGCTCCAGGCTTTGCCGCCGGAGGACTCCGGACTGTGCGGCAAGCCCGGCGAGTTTTACGGGGGCTGGCCGCTCGCCTGGAGCGACGACGGGCGGTCGCTGTGGACCTATGAGTTCGGCGGGGACGGGCAAACGACCAACTGCGTCCAGCGCATCGACGTGGCGGCGGGCACCCGGCGCGTGGTGTTCAGCTTCCTGGGCACGGTGGAAGACCGCAAGGCCGTGCGCGGCTCCCTCTCCGAGCTCGTCGCCTCCATGGGCCTGGCAGCCCGGGGGCTGTACTCGCTGCGGGCCAGCCGGCCCGATGCCGTCTTGATGCCCCTCGGCAGCGGCCTTCGCAGGCCCAAGGAGCTCTGGTCCCCGGACGGGCGGTGGCGGGTGGCTCGCGACTGGGGAGACCTGGTGCTCTACGACGCCCGGGGACGCGAGGCGGGCCGCCTCATCGGGGTGGTGCCGGCGCCACCCCTTTGCGGAGAGGTCTGCGTCGACCCCGACGACCTGTGGAGCGTGGCCTGGCGGCGCTGATCACCGGCGGCCGAGCGCGTCCATCAGCTGGCGCTCGCTGCGCCGCAGCCAGCGCCGCCGCTCCCGGTAATCCGGGCAGAGCCGGGCGAGCGCCGCCCAGAAGCGGGCCGAGTGGTTGGGTTCCCGCAGGTGTACGAGCTCGTGTAGGATGACGTAGTCGAGCACCTCGGGCGGCGCCATGATCAGCCGGAAGTTGAACGACAGATTGCCACGGTTGGAGCAGCTGCCCCACCGGGTCCGCTGGTCCCGGATGAAGACCCGCCGGTAGCGAAACCCGTGCCGGCCGGCCAGGTCGGCCAGCCGCCGGTAGATGACGGCCCGAGCCCGCTCCCGCAGCCACGTCTCCAGCACGGCTTCGGGGCTGCGGCGCTCCGTGCCGGAGAGCAGCACCCAGAGCGCCCCGTTGACGTGGATGACCTGCGTGTGCCTTACCGGTGCCACCCGCACCTCGATGCGGTGCGGTCGCCCTTCGAGCAGGATCGCCGGAGGGAGGCCGGGATAGGCGCTCATGCAGGAGGCGCCAACCCCAGCTCCCGGGCGAGCGCTTCCAACCGCTCGTACAGCCCGGCGGGCACCGGGATACCCGAGCCCAGCCGCTCCTTTTGGCGCCGGGCCCCGCCCTCTCCGGGCACCCGCACGGGCCAACGCTCGTCCTGGGGAGGCACCGAGCGCAGCTGGCGGATGAGCTGATCGACCCGCCGCTTGAAATCCTCGGGGCGCATGAACGACCCCACGTGGATGGCCATCAGGAAATGGCCGGTGTCGTGGCCCTCGGGCGGGATGAGCGCGCCGAACCCGGCCCCCGTCAAGACCCCCGACAACACGTCGACCAGGATGCCCAGTGCGTAGGTCTTGTACCCGAGGGGCAACAGCGCCCCCTCGAGGGCCGAGCGCGGGTCGGTCGTGAGACGGCCGGCAGGGTCGATGCCCCACCCGGGCGGGATCGACTCGCCTGCCTCGGCGGCTCTCGCGATGCGGCGCATGGCCACCACGCTCATGGCGAAGTCCATCACGATCGGTGGCTCCTCGAGCGCCGGCACGGCCGCCGCGAGAGGCATGTTGTGCATGGCCCGCCGCGCCCCGCCGTGGGGCGCCATGACGGCCGGCCCGTTGCTCCCGGCCACGCCGATCATGTCGTGGGCCAGCGCCATCATGGCGTAAAACGCGCCGGCGCCGAAGTGGGTGGACCGGCGCACCCCGACCAGGGCGACCCCCGACTGGCGGGCCATGTCGATGGCCTGCTCCATGGCGCGATACGCGGCCACCACGCCGAGCGCCCGGTCGGCATCGAGCACGGCCGTGGAGGCGCCGCTCACCGTCAGGTGAAGCTCGGGTCGCGCCTTGACCGTGCCGTCCCGCAGGCGCTTCACGTAGCCGGGAAGCAGCGCCACCCCGTGGGTGTCGATCCCCCACAGGCTCGTCTTGACCAGCACCGAGGCGGCGATGGCCGCGCTCTGGGCGTCGAGCCCGGCTTTCTCGAACGCCGCCCGGCAAAACTCGTGCAAGGATGCGGCGCTGATCCGGCGCTCCGTTCCTTCGCCGGGCTCCGGAGGAGCGCCGGGGAACCGCGTCGGTCCTTGTTGCTGCTCCATGCCAAGCCCCCCGTGGATGGTTGGGTTCACCCGAGCGGGCGCTGGGGGTACCAGCCGCCGAGGCGCAGGACGGCAAGCACGCAGGCAATGCCCGCCTCGGCCCAGAGCAGGCCTCGCCCGGCGCCGGCGACCGAACCGCTTCGCATGCTGCTGCCCAGGAGCGTCACCCAGAATCCTACGATCACGAGCACGAACTGAAGGCGCGCCAGGCTCGTGGGCCGGGCGGCGAGGGGCGCCCGCCGGAAGGCCGAGCCCGCCGCGGACAAAGCCTCGGGCAGCACCATGGCCCCTACCAGGGCGCGGCCGACGAGACCCTCGCCGAGGGCGAGCACGCCCAGGCTGATCCCCAGCACGACGTCCGCGAGCTGGTCGAGGCGGCCTCCGTTGCCCCCGGTCCTTCCCCGGCATCTCGCCAGGGGTCCGTCGACGAAATCGGTGAGGGCAGCGCCCGCCAGGATCCCCAGCACCGGGCGCAGCGGCGCCCCCGACGCCCACAGTGCGACAGCGCCCGCGGACAGAAGGGCGCGCAGCACGGTGAGATGGTCCGGAGTCACCCAGGAAGGGAAGGCGTGCAACAGCACGCTCAGCATGGCGTCGCGCAGGCGCTCCTCCTGGTGCGTGGCCCGCAGCAAGAACGCTGCGACCGGCCCCGAAGGAGGCTCCTGGCCGTGGTGGCCGCCAGGGCTGACCCCAGCCTCACCGGGGGTCGGCGGCCCCGGGACCGGGCGGCTTGCGGCGGGCCGACCGATCTTTGCCACTCTCCCCACCCACTTCCACCTGGCGCAGACTATTCGGCCGGCTCGCGGCCGGCCCCTTCGGCCACCACCAGCTGCCCGGCCCTGGCCGCGTAGAGGAAGACGTCGACCGCCCGCCCGGCAGGCGCCCCGCACGCTCGCCGCGCGGCCTGGGCGTACGCCTCAGCCTGTGCAGCATAGTGTTTGCGCAGCGCGGACGCCGGAGCGGCATCCGTCTTGTAGTCGACGACCACGAGACCGCCCCCGGGCAAGACACACAGCAGGTCCATGCGCCCCTCCACCAGGGTCCCTGCGTCGTCCACGTACGCGAAAGGGACCTCGGCCATGCACCGGGCGCTCCGTCGCGCCAGGGCCCCAACAGGGCCGCGACATGCCTGCTCCACCCACTGCGCGAGCAGCTCCACCTGCCCCCGGCCCAGCCGCCAGGCGGTCGCCGCCGCCTCTGCCTTCATACGCGCCCACCCCGGGTCCGGCGGGAACCCTTCCCGGGCCGCCCACTCCATCACCTGGTGGAAGGCAAGGCCGAGCGTCGTGCCGTCGTCGTCCCCGGCCGGCACCGGGGCGTCGCTCGCGGGCACGTCCTCGCCCTGCACCGCCTCTGCCCACTCGCTGCCCGTCACGGCGTCCTCCCGCCATGCCGGCGCCCGCAGCGAGCGCGCCGCCACGATGGCCCTTCCCTGGGATGCGCGCCGGAGCAGCTCCTGCCGCCGCTCCAGCCACCGGCGGGCCATCCGCTCGGGGTCGTCCGCCTCCTCCGGCCCTTCGCCCTGCCGATCCAGGGAGACGGCCGCCTCCCTCTGCACCGCCGCGATCGCCTCCCGCCCGCCGGGAGCCTCGTCTCTCTCTTCGCCATCCGCAATGGTCACGGCCGGCAGCGCGTCGACCGCCGCCTGGCCCGCCACGTCTGAGAGCTCCTTCCAGAAGCCGCCGTCTCGGGGCAGGCCCGAGAGGAAAAGGTAGTCCCGCGCCCGGGTCAGGGCCACGTAGTAGAGCCTGACCCGTTCTGCCCGGAGCCGCCGCTTCTCCTGCTCCACCGCCTCCTCGAAGCCGGCCGTCTGGATGCCCAGATCCGAGCGCCCGAGACGCAGCTCGATCCGCCCCGCCTGCCGGTCGACCACGGCCGAGCCCACGTCGGAGCGGCGCTCGCCCAAATTGGCCACGAAGACGATGGGAAACTCCAGGCCTTTCGCCTTGTGCACCGTGAGGATCCGCACGCTCTCCTCGTCGTCGGTCAGCGGGGAGTCCTCTTCCTCGGCCGGCGCCGGCCCGCCGGGCCCCCGAGCCCGCAACCACCGCACGAGCCCCCCGAGCGTGACCGTCCCCGCCTGCTCCAGCGCGGTCACCTGGGCGACCAGCTTGTCCACGTTGGCGACGGACTGGCCGGCGTCACGACGCCGCCGGAGCCAGGCGAGATAGCCGCTTTCGTCCAGGAGCCCCCGCAGGACCTGCGAAGGCCGGCCTGTCGCCCATCGCCGGTGCCACTCCCCGATGGCCGCCAGGGCCTCCGCGACCCGGGGTGCCGCCCGGGCCGCGCCTTCGTCCACCCGGAGCCCTCCAAGGCGCCCTCCGGCCCGGTGGAAGGCCCAAAGCTGCGCGTCGCTCACCCCGAAGAAGCCCGATCGCAGGGTGCCGAGCACCGCCAGCGCGTCCGAGGGGTTGTAGACGGCCGAAAGGGCCAGCGAGATCTCCCGGATCTCCGTACGAGTGTAAAACAGGCGGCCTCCGACGACTCGGTACGGCACGCCGGCCCGCTCGAGCGCGCTCTCCAGGTGTTCGATGCCGGTGAAGACGGGCAGGAGCACCACCGCGTCGCGCCAGCGGGCCGTTCGCCACGCGCCGCCGTCCAGGACCTGCAGCCTTCCTTCGCCCACCAGGTGCTGAAGTGCACCGGCGACGAGGCGCGCCTCGAGCCGGCGGGTTTCGTCCGCAGAAAGCTCGCCCGTCCCGCCGCTGCCGGCCGGCAGCAGCCGGTACGCGCCGGGCGGCCATTCTGCTCCCGGCGGCACCTCGTCCGGGCGGTACGGCTCCAGAGCCACGTACGCCGGCTGGAAGACCGGACCCCGCCCCCAGGCATCCGCGTCGCCGGCGGCGGCCGCCTCGGCGAGGGCCGGCCGCGCGCCGCCCATCCAGGCTTCGAAGAAGGCGTTGACGTGCCGGGCGATGGCCGGCACCGTGCGGAAGTTCTGCCGGATGGTCGCGCGGCGTCCCTGCCGCTCCAGCACCGACGCCGCATCCCGGTACGTCTCGATGTCGGCCCGGCGGAAGCGATAGATGGACTGCTTCGGGTCGCCCACCAGGAAAAGCCGCCCCGGCCCCACCTCCACGTCCCGCCAGGCGTGCGCCCGGGGTTCCCGTTCCGTCAGGAAGAAGACGATCTCCGCCTGAAGAGGGTCGGTGTCCTGGAACTCGTCGACCAGCACCGCCCGCCACCGCTGCTGGAAGTGGCGGCGGGCCGCCACGCTCGAGCGCAACAGGTCCCGGCACCACAAGAGCTGGTCGAGGAAGTCGGCCTGGCCACGCCGCTTCTTCTCCTGCTGGGCCCACTCGACGAAACCCCGTAGCCACGCCACGATCGACGCGGCCAGAGCTTGCCGGGCCGAGCGGGCGGCCTCCTCGACCGCTTCCCGTACGTCCCGGTAGAGCTCTCGGGCCTTTTCGAGGTCTTCCTTGCGTGTCCAATGTTTCTGAGCACCGAGGCGACTCCCGGGCTTCTTCACCTTTTGCAGGGCCGCCCCGATACGTGTAGCCCAGGCGAGCGCCTCCGCCAACGGCAAAGCCTCGTCCGAAGCTCCTGCACCGCCCGAAGGCGCGGGGACGGGGTTGTCCGACAGCGCCCGGGCGAAGCCCGAGACGGCCCTGGCGAGCTCGTCCTCGCCCGTACGGCACGCTCCCTTCACCAGCGCCTCGAGCTCGGCCCCATGCTCCTGTACGCAATCCCTGGCGTGCTGCAGGGCCCCGTACAGCCGCTGCAGCGCTTCGGCGGCCCGGGCCCCGGCGGATGGGTCGGCGAGGGTCACGTCGCGGTGGTCGTAGAGGGCCATTGCCGCCCCCCGAAGCTCCTCCAGACCCAGGCCGGCGCCCATCGCCAGCCGCAGGGGGGTCTCGCCGGGGCCGGCTCGCGAGTGCGTGCCGGCCTGTTCGTTGAGCCACAGGCGCCACAGCTCCTCGAAGAGCCCGGCGGCCACCGATGGATCCGCCGTCTCGAAGCCGGGATCCAGGCCGGCCTCGATGGGCCGTTCCTTCAAGATGGCGAGGGCCAGGGAGTGAATGGTGGAAATCTGGGCGCTTTCGATCTCCTGCAGCGCCTGCCGGTGGGCAGGATGCCTGCTCTGCTCGAGGCGCGACCGCACGCGAGCCTTGAGCTCGGCCGCGGCCAGCTCGGTGAAAGTGATGGCGGCCAGCTGGGAAGCCCGGATGCCGCTCGTGAGCAGGTGGAGGATGCGCTCGACCAGCAGGGAGGTCTTGCCCGTGCCGGCCGCCGCCTCCACGCAGAAGGAAGAGCCGATCGCTTCGACGACCTCCCGCCGGACCTCCTCGTCGACCAGGGGGCGCCCACCGCTCGGGGTCATGGACGTCCACCCCCCGTCTCGGAGCGGTCGCCCGGAGCGCGCAGATCCACCAGGGGCCGGACGAGCGCGTCGCTCGCCTTGCGCTCCCCCTGGCGGCGGGCTTCAGGGCCGCACACGACGTAAAAGGTGCAACGCCTGCAATCTTGCTCGTCTCTCGGCAGGGGCGGGAAGCTGCCGGCCGCCAGCAGGCCCGCCAGGGTGGCCACCGCCCGCTCGACGTGCGGCCACGAGCCTGCCCACTCGGCCCCGTCCAGAGGAAGCTCCGTCGCCGTGCCGTCCGCCCCCAGGAAGAGAAACGAGGCCCGGCAGGCCGAGGCTTCGAGACCGGCCAACCGGCTTGCGGCGAGCAAGTACACCGGCAGCTGGAGGTCCGTACCGGCCTTCAGGCCGGGCCCGTCGAGGCTCGTCCGGGGCCGGGAGGTCTTGTAGTCGATGACCCGGACCGCCACCGGGCGGCCCGTCTCGCCGGCCCGCTGCTCGTCCACCCGGTCGATGCGCCCGCGCAAGCGTACCTCGAGCCCCGGCACCAGGTCGGCCAGCCTCACGGAGAACGGCTCCTCGAACCGGATGGGCTGCCACCCATCCCGGCGGAGCGCCTCCACATGCCCGGCGATGAACCGCGCCAGAGCCTCGACGAGGAGGTCGCGCTGGATGCGGGCCACCCCCGGCAGAGCGGCCACGGCGGGGTAGTTCTGGGCCACGGCCTGGTCCACGGCCTGAGCGAGCACCTCACGCCGCTCCTGGGAAGAGCCCGCGGCGGCGCCCTGACCCGCCCACCAGCGGAAAAAGAGCTCCAGGGCCCGGTGCACGACCCTTCCGCGGGCAAATCCCTCGAGGCCCTCGCCTTCCTCCGGCGCCTCCTCCTCCGAGATACCCAGCGCCCGTTCGAAGAAGTAGGCCCGGGGGCAGCGGGCGTACCGTTCGAGCCCGGTCGGCGTGAGCTCGAGGGTTGCCGGCTGCGACGCATCCGTTGCCTGCGCTACCGCCTCCACCAGGCCGTCCCACTCGGTCAGGCTCCGGCTCCAGCGCTGCCGTTGCGCCAGGGCCCCTGCAGCCGCCCGGGGGTAGCGGGAGGCGAGATAGGGCTCCGCCCTGGCACCCAGGCGGGCGGCGAGGTGGGCATCGAACGAGGCGAGGTCGAGCGGATCGAGCGAGGCCCCCCCGCTCTGCCGCTCCTGTACCGCAGGCGCCTCCTGCTGCAGCCACCGCAGCAGCGGCGAGGGCACGCGCTCTCTCCCGGAGATGGCCTCCGCCCGGGGCCAGCTCACCTGCAAGAGGCGCTCGGCGGCCCCGACCGCCGCCGCGAAGTAGAGCCTTTCCCGGCGAGCGTGCCAGGCGGCCCGCTCTCCCGCGGTGCCCAGACCGAGCCGCTGGAGGTCCGCCACTCCCAGGAGAGGGTCCTGCTCTGCGGGCCGGGGCCAGCCGGGGTCGTTGAGGCCGGCGACCACGACCGTGTCGAAGCTGCAGCCTGCGGCCAGCGGGGCATCCAGCACGGCCGGGCGCCCCTGCTCGAAGTGCCCGGTGGGGATGGCGGCGCCGTGTAGAGCGCTGGCCAGGATCTCGCGAAAGCGCGCGGGCGCGACCCGGGCTTTCTCCTCAGCGCCCACCAGCGCGTCCAGCTCCGAAAGGCCCTGGAGCAGCCCCATCAGCTGCTGCATCGCTTCGCCCGGCCGGAGCGCCTCCTGCACGAAGCGGCTGCATGCCGCGGCCCACCCTGCCCAGGAGCTCTCCTGCGGCCACTGCCTGGCACGGGCGACCAGTGTCCGGGCCGCCCGGGCAAAGTCCGGCCACCCCGGCTCCTCCTGCAGCACGGAGGTCGCCTCGGCAATCCGGCGCTCCCAGGCGTCGAGGCCCGCCGTGATCCCCGCCCGGGCTGACAGGGCGTCCCAGGCCACGGGCATCCACCGATCCTCGATCGAGCCCAGCCATTCCGGGCGCAACGGCGACGAGGCCAGCCATTCGATGGTCTGGGCGCGGGGTAGCCCTTGCTCCGTTACTTCGAGCCAGCCGAGCAAAGCCCGCGCCCCGGGCAACTCGGCCACGCGCCGCACGCCGGGGGCGAAGGGCTCCACGCCCGCTCGCGCGAGCGCGTCCAGCACCGGCCCGGCGGCATCCCTGGAGCGCACGACGACCGCCACGCGGGCCAACGGCACGCCCCTTCGTGCCGCATCCAGGACGGCCTGGGCCGCCAGCTGCCCCTCCCGCACCTCGTCCGTCGCCGAGACGATCGTGACCGAAGCCGCCTGCACCGCCCCGGCGCAAGACGCTTCGCCCGCTTCGCCCGCGCCCGGCAGCCCGATCTCCTCCACCTTCGTGCCCGACCCGGCCGCCACCAGCGACGCCCGAAGCAGGTGCCACAGATGGCCGGGGTCGTACAGCGCGTCGACACCCCAGAGGATGAGGCCGGCGCCTCCCAGCCGCCTGGCGGCTTCGCCCGCCCTGACGGCCTGGCAGGCCATCCACCAGACGGCCGCCCCGTCGGCCCACTCCCCGCCGCCTCGCATGCCGCCCACCGGCACGAGTCGCTCGCTGATCGCCTCGTACACCGTGGCGATCGCCTCCCACCGGGCCCGATCCTCGGACGCCACTGCGGCGGCCAGTTCCCGAAGGCGCGACGGCGGCACCCCGTGATGGCGCAGGAAGCTCACGGTGCGCGCCAGCACCCGCGCCAGCCCCGGCCGGTCACGGATGGCGTCGAAGTACGCGGGAGCGGACTGCTCGAGCATCTCTTGGACCAGCACGAGCAGCCCGTGGGGCGGGAGTGCCCGGAGCCCAGTCGCGCCTGCGGGCCATCCGGCCAGGCGGGCCGCCAGCTGGCCGGGGGTCAGCAGGTACAGCCCCAGGCACGAGCGGCCTTCCAGCCGCTCCGCCAGCCGCCGCAGCACCTGCAAGGCCGCGGCCCAGGAAGGCACCACCACGGTCAGGGGATCGAGCGGGTGCTCCCGGCAGCGCCGCGCGAGGCGCTCTACCAGCTGGGACTGGCTCTGGACGCTGTGAACCCCCATCTCCTCCCCCGTTACCCACGGGTGGATCGCCGATAGATCTTTAACGGGAACGCCTGAGTTTCCCTCCGGTGGGTGCGAAGATGCTTTCGGGGGGTGTGCCCCGTCATGAGGAGACGGTGCCGTGCCCGGGCCTGGGGAACGGTCATGTCGCTGGCCGGATGGATGTTGATCCCGTTGGCCTGCGCCGGGGCGCCGGCCATGCCGGCGCTGGCCCAGAAGGGCGGGAGCGTGGGCCCGGAGGCGATCATCATCCAGCCGCCGCCCTCCTCGCAGTTGAAAGTCGGGATCACGACGGACCGGCCTTCGTATCGGCCGGGCGACAGCATCGTGATCACCATCGAGCTCAACCGGCCCGCCTACGTGTACATCGTCGACATGGACACGGAAGGCCAGGTCCGCCTGCTCTTGCCCAACCGTTACGAGCGCAGCAACCACCTGCCGGCCGGGACGACGCGCCTGCCCGGAGGCGGCTACACGCTTCGCATCGCGGGGCGACCGGGGGTCGAGTACCTGCAGGCCATCGCCTCGCTGGCCCCCGTCGACTCCCTCGACCCGTTCGGGGCCACGTCCGGCGGCGTGTCCGGCCCGCAGCTCTTCTCCCAGGAGACGTTCCCTGAAGCGAAGGAGCCCACGGGGATCCGGCAACGGATCATCCAGCGCATCGAAGCAGTGGTGCCCTCCGGGCAGTGGTCGGTCGCGTGGACGTCGTTCCGCGTCGAGGGGCCCGAGGCCCCGCCGCCTCCGCCGCCTCCGCCGTCCTTCAATGAGGCGCCGGTGGCGCGGTTCGAAGTGGCACCGGACACCCCTGTGGCCGGTAGCCCGGTGACGCTGGACGCCCGCGGCTCGTACGATCGGGACGGTTTCATCACCCGCTACGCGTGGGACATCGACGGCGATCGGCGCCCGGACGCCTATGGAGAGAGAATCTCCTGGACTTTCGACCAGCCCGGCCGCTACCTCGTGACCCTCACCGTGACGGACAACCGCCGCACCTCGGACTCGGCCAGCCAGTGGGTGGTGGTGCGGGCGGCGTCGTGGGTGGAGCTCAGCATCGACTCCCGGCCGGACGACGCGGCGGTGTACGTGGACGGGCGGTTCCTCGGGCGGACGCCGGTGCGCAAGCTCGTGGAGCAGGGCGACCACTCCATCGAGATCGTGCAGCCCGGGTACAAGACATGGCGGACGCGCATCAACCTCGACGACGTCGAGGCGCTGCGACTGGAGGTGGACCTTGAGCGCTGAACGAGCGGCGCAGGCCCGCAGGGGCCGAGCGCCCGCATCGAGCATCGGACGCATCGCCGTGGCATGGGTGCTGCTCACGGCCGCGGCGTTGACGGCAGGGCCGTGGGCGCCCGCAGCGACGGCCGACTCCGGTGAGGACGGCGCCAAGGCCGCCGTCGAGGAAGGCACGCCGCCGCTCAAGCCGGAGGCCATCATCGTCCAGCCCGGTCCCTCGGACCTGCGCACCGGGATCTGGACGGACCGGGCCCGCTACCGCGACGGCGACAAGCTGAAGGTCAGCTTTTTCGTGAGCGCGCCTGCGTACGTGTACATTTACGACCTGGACACCGCCGGCAACGTGCGCCTCATCTTCCCCAACCGCTACGAGCCCGACAACTTCGTGCAGGCGGGCACCCACTCGCTGCCGCGGCGCGGCTACAGTTTCGTGGTACGGGGGCCGGCGGGGGCGGAGTACCTGCAGATCATCGCCTCCTTGCACCCCCTGGAGCTCGCCCCGTCGGGAGCGTTCGCGACCTCTCCCTTCCCGGAGATTGGCAAGAGCGGCCCCGAGGTGAAGCGGCGGGTCGAGCGCATGCTGCAGGCCTCCGGGGCGGGGTGGGCCGTAGCCTGGACGGGTTTTTATGTGGTGACGCCGGGACCTCCCTCGCCCCCGCCGCCCCCGCCTCCTCCGCCACCACCGCCACCCCCCATGTATGGGGGCTGGGGCACGCTCACCATCGACACCAGCCCTCCCGGCGCCCGGGCCTACGTGGACGGCGACTACGTCGGGATCACCCCGACCGAGACCAGCGTGCGTCCCGGCTGGCACCGGATCGCCGTCCGGCTCGACGACTACCCGGAGCGGTCGCTGCGGGTGCACGTCTCTGCCGGGGAGCGCCAGGTCGTCGAGGTGGTGTGGCAGGCCGACGAGCGGGAGCGCTACACCCCGCCGCCTCCCCCGCCGCCGAGGTTGCAACAACCTCCGCCGGTTTCGCCGCGGCGCGCCGGGCCGCCGCGAGCGCGGCTGGGGCTATCGGCAGGCGTGGACCCCACTGGCATCTGGAGCCTCGGCATCGAGGGCGGCAGCCGGACCGTCGCGATGGGCGGCTCGGTGCGATTGACGGCGGCGCCGCTCGATCCGAACTCGCGGGGGCCCGTCGACAACCCCGAGCTCGTCAAGAACGGCCCGGAGTGGGAGCTCTACCTCAAGCTGGCAGCACCCCTGAGCCCCGAACTCTCCCTCGAGGGCAGCGTTGGCGGCGCCTGGCAGCCCATGGCCGAACAACAGGCCTCTTCGGCGTTGCCATGGACCACCGGACCCTTCGCCGTCATCCCCACTGCCAACTGGCAGCCTGTGCCCGCCGAGTTCCACATCACCTGGGGTCTGGGGCTGCGGTGGGACTTTCCGTGGAGCTACCTCTCGGCCGGCTGGCACAACCGCCGGGGCGTGGTGGTGGGGCTGGGCGTACGGTTCTAGCTCCAATCAAACGTTAGGTAGGTGCCTGCCCGCCGGTGTCGAATCCCTGGTGCCCGGGTGAGGGGCTGATGAGCAGGGAGCGGCGGCAGGAGATCGTGGCGGCTGCCGCCCGGATCTTCAACGAGCAAGGGTTCCACCGCACCTCCATGGCCGACGTCGCCCAGGCAGTGGGGATGCTCAAGGGAAGCCTCTACTACTACTTCGAGAGCAAGGACCAGCTGCTCTTCGAGGTGATCCAGACGCCGCTGCAAAAGCTGGTCGGGGCGCTGGAGGCGGTCCTCGAGCAGGAAGTGGATCCGGGGACCGGAGTGCGGGAGGCCATCCGCCGCCACATCGAAAGCTCGGCGGAGTACTACCCGCACCTCTTCGTGATCGCCCAGGAGCGCTTCGACTTCCTGGGCGAGCCGTACCGCTCCCGGATCATGGCCTTGCACCGCCGCTACCGGGCACTGTGGCTGCAGCTGCTGCGCCGGGGAGCCCAGGCCGGCCGCTTCCGCTCCGACCTGGATCTCTCCCTGGTCGCCTTCGCCATCCTCGGGATGTGCAACTGGATGTACCGCTGGTACCGGCCCGAAGGGCGAGCCTCCCCGCGCGTCATCGCCGAGCACTTCGCCGAGGTCGTGCTCTCCGGCCTGCGGGCCCCTGGGGCCGGCGCCCCGGGCGCCTCGCAGGCATCACTCCCGGGCTCTCAGTAGGCCCACTCCGGGGGCTCGGCCGTCGCCCGGTCCACCACGATGAGCGCATCCGGGTGCTCCTGCAAAAACGTCACCGGGTACTCCACCGTCACCGGGCCGAAGAGCGCGATGCGCAGAGCCGTCTGCTTCCACGCCCCCGTGGTGCTGTAGAGGCGGATGCGCCGGGCGGCCAGGATCTCCCGCATGCCCAGGGTGATGGCCATGGTCGGCACGAGCTGCACGGCCCCGCCGGCTTCCCGCTGGGCCATGGCGATGATGGTGTCGACGTTGAGGCTCACGATGCGGGTCGTCGACTGGCGGAACTGCTCGGCCGAGACCACCGGCCACGGAGCGAGCGGCGGCTCGTTGTAGGCGATGTGCCCGTGGAAGCCGATGCCGCCGTAAGCCGTGTCGATTCCCCCGGCCGCATCGATGGCCCTGGCCATGCCGTCCAGGTCGTAAGGTGACGGGAAATGCCTCTGCGACTCGGGCACGTTGAGCTCCGGGTCGACCACGTCGTAGAAGTGGCGGCGCCACCAGCCCTCGAAGCTCCAGGGGCTGTCCAGGGGATACGGCCGCCCCTGCCAGTCGAGGTGCTCGTCCATGTGGAAGAGGTGCACGTTACGCAGGCTCAGCCGGCGCTCATTGACCATGCGGGCCAGGATGGGGATCGGCTCTCTCGGCCCGCAGGGAACGATGAGCCGGGTCGGGCGGCCTTCCCGGTTGTTGGCCGCGATCTCGTCGAACACGCTTTGGGCAAAGTGCCGGTGGACGTCCTCCGGCGTCGGGAGGATCTGCAGGCGGATGCGCGCCTCGGGATGGCCGGGCAGGCGATCCGCGCCGACGCGGAGCCACTGCTCGAGCCGCGCTGCGTCGATTGCGGAGTAGGCCAACGATGTCACGCTCCCCGGTGATGCTATCCAAACTGGTATATACCAGGTGGACCGACCCGCGTCCTCTCGCCCTGCCCCCATCCGGCAGGCAGCCCTCAGGCCTGTAATCGCAGGCTCTCCCACACCTCCAGTTTGGCCCTCACCCGCTCGATGACCTCGTCGGTAAACTCCGTGGTCGTCGCCTGCCCGCCCAGGTCGACCGTTCGCACCCCTGCCCGCACCGCCTCGAGCGCCGCCTCGTAGATGGCCCGCGATGCCCTCTGGCCTGCGCCGCCGGGCACGTAGCTCAACAGGGCCGCGCCGGCCAGGATCATGGCCAGGGGGTTGGCGACGTTGCGGCCCCGCAGACGAGGTGCCGTACCGTGGGGAGCCTCAGCCATGACGCACTTCACCTGCAACTGCTCATCCATCGACAACAGCAGCGACTCCGACCCGGCAATCGTGCCGAACATCTGCAGCACCAGGTCGCTCAGGCAGTCGCCGTCGCGGTTGAGGGCAG
Source organism: Limnochorda sp. L945t (assembly GCF_035593305.1). Taxonomy (GTDB): domain Bacteria; phylum Bacillota; class Limnochordia; order Limnochordales; family Geochordaceae; genus Carboxydichorda; species Carboxydichorda subterranea. The sequence continues at coordinate 2,574,036 of NZ_CP141615.1, forward strand.
GGATGACCAACGGCTCTCCCGTGTGCGACAGCAGCAGCGCGTAGGTCGCGTCGATGAGCTGCGGCTCGTACGGCACGTCAGGGTGGCGGCTCGCCGCCGCATCCATCTCCTCTTTGAGCATGCCCTCGTAGATGGGGCTCACGGTGTACTTGGGCCCGCCGAAGACCTTGCCGCCGAGCCGCTTGGCCTGCAAGAACGAAAACTCGGCCACCGCCCTGCACACCCTCCGGCTGATGGTTTCGGTGCGGAGCGCGATCTCGTCCTGGCCGGACCGTTCTCGCCACTCCCGGGCACCGTAGGCGTCACCGACGGCCATCCGGATGACGCTGATGGGCGCGTTCACCCCCGCGACGGGCCTGACCCCCGGGATGACCCGCCCCGTCCGCACGATGACCGTGCCGTCGATGGCGGCCCGCAGGATGGCGTTGGGGCTGCCCACGTCGTCTCGCCCCTCGGGCGTGATGGTCGCCGCCTTGAGCCCCAGCCCCGCCTTGCGCAGCGCCTCGGCGGCCTCCAGCACCACCTGGTTCTGGGTGAGGCGGCGGTTTTCCAGGCTCAGATCGAACCGCACGAACTCCAGAGGTACCCTGGTCACCCGGGGGTCGAGCACGCGGAGCGCCTCCTCCAGGAGCTCCTGCCCGGTCTCGTCCCCTTCCAGCACCACCATGGTGGCCAGGGGGCGGTCGCCTGCTGCCGCCTTTGCCCCGCCTCCTGCCTCGATCGTTCGCTTCGAGCCGTTCATGATCGCATGTCCTCCGTCTGCCCCGGATTGCCGAAAGAAGACCGCCGAAGAGGCCCGGCTGCCGCCAAGCGCGTCTACTCCTGCCACCCGGGCCACAGCCACCGCCCGAGCGGCCCCAGCACGCTCATCAACGCCCCGGACCCCACCGCCAGCAACCCCCCGGCCACCAGCCCGACGACCACCGCCGCCAGCGCGTAGGCCGCCCCCATCCCGACCAGCACGAACACCCCGTCCCGGCGCAGGAACCCGACCCCCACGACCAGCACCACCAGGGCGGGCAGGGTGTTGAAGAAGGGCAGGGGCGCCACCATGAGAACGCCGAGGACGGCGACCGAAAGGGCCGCCGCCCGGTACACCGGCTCGGTCAGCGCCATCGTGAGCCGCCGCTGCGAGGCCCGCTCGATCCGCTCGAGGCGGGGCAACACCCTGGCCTCCAGAAACTCGGCGGCCTGCTCCCCGAGCGTCCATCGTCGCACCCGCCGGGGAAGCCACGGGTGGCGCAGGCCCAGGGCGCGCTGCACCCCCAGCCCAACGAACAACAGCCCGACAAAGGCCGCCGTGCCCGGCGGAAGCACCGGGATCAGCGTGGGCAGCGCCAGCACCGCGAAGAGCAGGCCAAACCCTTGCTCCCGCGCCAGGTCGACCAGCTCTCCGAGGGTCACCGGCGGGCGGCCGGGCCCCTTGCTTTCCCGGAGCCGCCGGCGCAGGGCATCCGCCACTGAAGGGACCTGGTCCCGGGCCTCGGCCTGGGCGGCAGGCGCTCGGCGCTTTCCGGCAGAATAAGAAAACAACCGGGACACCCATGTACCGGCCGCCACGGAAGGGCGGGCTTTTCCCATGACGTTCAGCCTGTTCGACCTGTTCTGGATCTTCTTGCTCATCTCGTCCCTATCGCCTGCGCTTCGCCAGCGCGCCATCGAGGCCCAGCGCATCCGCACCATCCGCCGCCTGGAGATGCGGCGGCACAGCCGCGTCATCACGCTCATCCATCGCCAGGAGTCGGTGGCCTTCCTGGGGATCCCCATCGCGCGCTACATCGACATCAACGACTCCGAGGAGATCCTGAGGGCCATCAAGCTCACCCCGCCCGAGATGCCCATCGACCTCATCCTGCATACACCCGGCGGCCTGGTGCTGGCCACCGAGCAGATCGCCCACGCTCTCATCAACCGCACCGGCAGGGTCACCGTCTTCATCCCGCACTATGCCATGTCCGGCGGGACGCTCCTTGCGCTCGCCGCCGATGAGGTGGTCATGGACCCCAACGCCGTGCTCGGCCCCGTCGACCCGCAGATCGGCAACTTCGCCGCCGCCGACATCTTGAAGGTGCTGGAGACCAAGCCCGCCAGCGAGATCGACGACCAGACCCTCATCCTGGCGCAGATGGCCAGAAAGGCCCTCGCCCAGGTGCGCGATCTCGTCATCCGTCTCACCACGGCCAACGGCATGCCGCAGGAGAAGGCGGAGCGCCTCGCCGAGGTGCTCGGTACCGGGCGGTGGACCCACGACTACCCCATCACCTTCGAGCAGGCAAGAGAGCTCGGTCTGCCCGTCAGCGACGACATGCCGGCCGAGGTGTACGAGCTCATGGACCTCTTTCCCCAGCCTGCCCAGCGCAGGCCGACCGTCCAGTACATCCCCCTGCCTTACGGGGAGCGGATGCCGGCGCCTCGGCCACGGAGCAGCCGCCCGCACGGCTGAGGCCGCTCGGTCCCCGGCGCTCCGGCCCGCTGCTGCGCTCATGCGGTCCCGGGCTCTCGCTGCCCGCCGGGAGCCTGCGGGGAGCCGGTCACCGGCTGCCTGCCCTGCTCGTCGCGAGCCGCGGCCGGCCCTGGGGCAGGCAACAGTACCGAGGCGACCACGGCCACGGCCAGGACCCCGAAGATCACCCCCAGAGAGACCCCGATGGGCACCTCCAGCACGCTGGCCGCCGCCATCTTCACCCCCACGAAGGACAGGATCACGGCCAGCGCGTACTTCAGGAACCGGAACAGCGGCATGATCCCGGCGAGCAGGAAGTAGAGCGCCCGCAAGCCCAGGATGGCGAAGATGTTGGACGTGTAAACGATGAAGGGATCCGAGCTCACGGCGAAGACCGCAGGGACCGAGTCGATGGCGAAGACCACGTCGGTCAACTCGACGAAAATGAGCACCAGCACCAGGGGCGTCGCCAGCAGCCGCCCCCGCTCCCTCACGAAGAAGGCGGCCCCGTGGAACCGCTCCGTCATGGGCAGGTGACGCCGCGCCAGGCGGAAGACCGGATGCCGCTCCGGCTCGATATGGTGGTCTTTCTGCGCTGCCATCCGGATGCCCGTGTAGACGAGGAAGCCGCCGAACAGGTAGTTGACCCAGTGGAAGGCGGCGAGCAGCGCCGCTCCGGCCACCACGAACGCACCCCGGATGAGGATGGCCCCCAGGACGCCCCAGAAGAGCAGCCGGTGCTGGTACTCCCGGGGGACGGAGAAATACGAGAAGACCATGAGGAACACGAAGATGTTGTCCACGCTCAGCGACTTCTCGATGAGGTACCCGGCGAGGAACTCCAGCGCCACTCTTCTCCCCAGCCAGAAGTAGACGAGGATGTTGAAGGCCAGGGCGAGACCGATCCACCCCACCGACCAGGCGGTGGCCTCCCGGGTCGACGGGGCGTGCGCCTTGCGGTTGAACACCCCCAGGTCGAGCGCCAGGGCACCCGCCACCATGGCCAGGAAGGGGATCCACAACCACGCCTCCGAGTGCACGGCGACGGTCGCCGGGGGCGCACCCACACCGGTCTCGACGGACGGCAGCTCGGACACTCCCTTCGATCGTGCGGACACCTCACGAGCAGGCGTTTCGTGGCAAACGCCACGGGTTAAGGGTATCCGACCAGCGACGGCCCGCGCAAGGACCGCAGGGTTGTGTTGCGGGGGGCTGGCGGGTATAATGCCGCCATACGGGATGTGCACAAAATCGTGCACATCCCGTGCAAGCTCCACGTGGGAGGGTCATCCATGAGTAGCCGGCCTGCCGCGTCCCACCCCTTCGTCTCGCTGGTCAACCCGGAGGTCGGCCGCTTGCTCGAGCGGCTCCGCATGGACAAGCGCTTCGTGCGGGGCGAGGGTGCCTGGCTGTGGGACGAGCACGGACGCCGCTACCTCGACTGCATCGCCAACTATGGGGCGCTTCCCTTCGGCTACAACCCGCCGGAGATCTGGGACGCCCTGATGGCGGTGCGGGACCGCCGGGAGCCGAGCTTCGTACAGCCCTCGCTGCTGGAAGCGGCGGGAGCCCTCGCCGAGCGTCTCGTGGCCCTTGCTCCGAAGCCCCTGCGTTACGTGACGTTCACCAACTCCGGGGCGGAGGCGATCGAGGCGGCCATCAAGATGTGCCGGGCGGCCACCGGCCGGCGCCGCATCCTCGCCACGTTCAACAGCTTCCACGGCAAGACCCTGGGAGCTCTCTCCGCCACGGGCAGGCCTGCCTACCAGGGGCCCTTCGGCGCACCCGTCGAGGGGTTCGACTTCATTCCTTACGGGGACGCCTCGGTGCTCGAGCAGGCCCTCGAAAGCCGCCCCAGGGAGTACGCGGCGTTCATCGTGGAGCCCATCCAGGGGGAGGGCGGGATCGTGGTGCCGCCGCCCGGCTATTTGCGGGCGGCCCGGGAGATCACGGCCCGTCACGGGGTGTTGCTCGTCTTCGACGAGATCCAGACGGGGCTGGGACGCACGGGAAGGCTGTTCGCCTGCGAAGAGGAGGGCGTCACGCCCGACGTCATGACCCTGGCGAAGGCGCTCGGCGGGGGGCTGGTGCCCATCGGCGCCTGCCTCGCCACCGAAGCGGCGGCGAGCGAGGCCTTCTTCACCAAACACTCTTCCACGTTCGCAGGCGGGGCGCTCGCCTGCCGGGCGGGGCTCGCCGCGCTCGATCTGCTCACCAGGGACGATGGCGCCCTGCTGGCCCGGGTGCGGGAGCGGGGCCGCCAGCTCGAGCAGGGGCTCCGGGCCATCGCCGCGCGCTACCCGCACGTGGTGCGAGAGGTGCGCGGGCGAGGGCTCATGCTCGGCATCGAGTTTCACGTCGCCCCGGGCACTTTCTCCGGGCGCACCCCTGGCACGCTCCTGCCCGTGATGTCGGAGCAAGAGCTCCTGACCCCGGTCATCGCCAGCCACCTCCTGGACGTCGAAGGCGTGCGGGTCGCCCCCACCCTCAACGGCCAGAGCGTGATCCGCATCGAGCCGCCGTTGACCTTGACCGCAGAGCAGGCCGGCATCGCCCTCGAGGCGATCGAGCGGGTCGTGGCCCTGGTAGCAGCCGGCCGCACCGGCGAGTTGCTGCGCCACCTGCTCGGTGAGGGACCTTCGCGGCACGCCGGACCTGCCGGCGTCCCGACGCACCAGGCCGCGAGCGGCACTTCCGCTGAGGCAGGCAGCTCAAAGGAGCAGCCTCCCTGGCACGATCCGTCGTTCCCGGCCGGGGCGGCCGGCGCTTTGCCGGCTCCCAACGGGCACCTGGCGCACCCTTCGGGAGACGCCGAGGAAGGCCGCTTCGCCTTCCTGGTGCATCCGCTCGACGTCGACAACTACCGGGAGTTCGACGAGGCGCTGGCGGCGCTGTCGCAGGAAGAGCTGGAGCAACTCGCCGACCGGTTCAACCCGATGCTGGAGCCCTTCGTCATCGGGAGGACCCGCTTCACCTCGTCGGCCGGCCGGAGCGCTTACGGCGAGTTCATCGTGGTGCCCCGCACCACCGGGCAGATCATCGGGGGCAACCGGGCCGAGGTGCTGGATCTCATCCGCCAGGCGGTCTTGCTCGGCCGGGACCGGGGAGCCCGCATCGTCGGGCTGGGGGCTTACACGGCCATCGCATCCCGGGGCGGGCTGCAGGTCACCGACCTGGGCGTCGCGGTGACCACGGGCAACAGCTATACCGTGGCCGCGGCCATCGAGGCGCTGATGGAAGGGGCTCGGCGCCTCGGGGTGGACGTGCGCCGGGCACAGGCCGCGGTGGTCGGGGCCGGCGGCGCGATCGGGCGGGCCACGGCGCTGTTGCTCGCCCCCCACGTGGCCGGCCTGACGCTGGTCGGTAACCCCACCTCGGGCCAGCGCGGCCTGCAGCGTCTCGTGGCGGTGCGCGACGAGGCGGCCGGCTACCCGGGGAGCGACCCCGAGCGGCAGGTCACGGTGACCACGGACGCCGCCGCTGCCCTGTCCGAAGCGCAGCTCGTGGTGATCGCCACCAACTCGGCCGAGGAGTTCGTGGGGCCGGAGATGCTGGCGGCGGGGGCGGTGGTGTGCGACATGTCCCGGCCGCCCAACGTGAGCCGCCGGGTGGAGCGGGAGCGCCCGGACGTGCTGGTCATCGATGGCGGCGTGATCGAGGTGCCGGGGCGCCCCGACTTCGGATGGTACTTCGGCTACGAGCAGGGCCTGGCCTACGCCTGCATGTCCGAGACCATGATGCTGGCCCTAGAGCACCACTACCACCACACCAGCCTGGGCGCCGACCTCACCATCGAGACCATCCGGTGGATGCAGGAGCTGGCGCGCCGCCACGGCTTCCGCCTGGCCGAGCTGCGCAGCTTCGACCGGCCCATCACGCCGCCGCGGTGGGAAGAGCTGCTTGCCGCCCGTGGGCAACGGGCGGCCGCGCCTGCTCGATGAACTGATGCGCGTGTGAAGCCCGTGGGGCAGGTACCGGGCTTGGCGGCCCTCACGGCCGCGGCCGCGCCGCCAGCCGGCGCACCAGCACCGGCAACGCCAGGAGCTGCAGGGCGAAGCCCGGAAGGCCGGAGAGCAGGGCTCCTTGCACGTAGGCCAGCCCGGGCACCTTCAGGCCGATCCACGGCCCGAGCCCTATGGCCGCTGCGCCCAGGGCCACTCGCCCGGCCAGGATGGCTGCGGCCAGCCACAAATATTCGGCCCCCAGGCTGGCCCGCCCCGCGGCCTGCCGGGCCGCAGCCAGACTCCGTACCCATCCTGCCACCCACCCGGCCGCCGCCAGCTCGATGGCCATGAGCGGGGCTATCGGCGGCACCAGGGGCGGCATGCCCGTCAGGAAATACGATAGCAGCGGCGCCAGGGCGCCGGCGACCAGGCCGACCGCCGCCCCGCCCAGCGCGCCCCCTACCAGCACGGGCCAGTGCATGGGCAGGAAAACCGGGCCTACCCCCAGCGGGTGCAAGAGCACCGGCACCAACACGGCCAGTGCCGTCCAGAGGGCGGCCCGGGTGATCCACTGCACCCCGGGACGGCCTCGCGCCCGAAGGCGGCCCCCGGCCGCCCTCTCGGCCCCGGCCCGCTGCCTTCCCATGCGCTCGGCCGCCCGCTCCAGAGCGCGCAGCGCCGCCTCGGGCTCCTCGACGTCTCGTACTGCCGCCTCGAACGGGCAGAGGTCGGTGCCGGCCTGGTTGAGGACCCGGGGAATGGCCACTCCATAGCTGAACGGCACGCGGCGCCGGGTCGCTTCCTCGATGGCCGCCTCGCTCATGAACTCCCCATGGACGGCTCTGACACCGGTGGCAAGGGCGGCCATCAAGGCGGCTCGCCCCACGACCTTGTCGGCGAGCGAGGCGCCCGCGAGCTCGCCCCGGCCCACGCGCCGGATGGTGGCCACCAGGGGCAGCACCCCGTGGCCTTCACCGGACGCCACGATGCGGCCGTCGCGGGCGAAGACGTGGCTCCAGCGCCCTTCCCGGAGCACCTGCACGGCCAGCTCGAGGTCGCTGCCGAGCGCCTCCTGCTGCCTACGCCGGGAGGGGGAAGAGAGGGACGAGTCCTTCGGCTCGCCGGTAAAGTCGATCACGTTCATCCTCGCTCACCGGGGTGAAGTGGTCTGCCGTGTCCAGTGCCCACCGCCAGAGCTGGACCTCACCCGGCGGGATGGCCGCGGTCACCGGCTGCGACAGCGTGAAGCGCAGGGCAACAGCTGCCTCTTCCCGGTCGGTGATGGGCTCGTACCAGCACTTCTCCATGACCCGGGGCTGCCCCGGGGCAAGCCGCGCCCGGGCCAGCGCCTTCAGCGCCAACCGGGCGGCTCCTACCTGCTCGGCTCTCTCCATGATGGCCTTCCCGAAGCCGGCCACCAGGTAGCTCACCCAGTTGACCGGGAAGAGCACGCTGTCGAACGCGAAGGCGTCCAGCAGGCGCAGCGCGACCTGCTCCGAGTGAGCCGAAAAGCCGATGTACCGCACGAGGCCCTGCTCGCGAGCCTCGACGATGGCCTCGAGCGCGCCCCCCGGCCCCATGGCCTGCTCGAAGTCCTCGCCGGTGGTCATGGCGTGCAACTGGTAGAGATCGATGCGGTCCGTCTGGAGCAGGCGCAGCGACTCCTCCAGCTCTCGGCGCGCTCCGTCGCGCTTGCGCTCGAGCGTCTTGCACGCGAGGAAGACCTTGTCCCGGTAGGGCCTCAGCGCCGGCCCCAACCGCTCCTGGGCGTTGCCGTAGCTCGGGGCCACGTCGAAGTAGTTGATGCCCCGGTCGACCGCCTCTGCCACCAGGGAGGCGGCCTGCTCGGGCGTCACCCCGTCCACCAGGATGCCGCCGAAGCCGATGATGGAAAGCCTTTCACCCGTACGGCCGAACGGTCTGCGCTCCATCGCCAACGGCCCCCCTACGCGGGGCTTCGTCGCCCTGCGTAGGGAGAATTGGTCGCAAGGGGGAAGGCTCCCTCTTTCTTGCCCGCCCCTCCTCACCCGCCGCGCTCGATGGGGATCCGGCGCCGGAAACCCTCCTTCTTGGGAAGACGGAGCTTCAGCACTCCCTGCTGCATGGTGGCCCTGGCCTGCTCCAGGTCGACCTCGTCGGGCAGGCTCACGGTTCGCACGAACGAGCCGAAGCGCCGCTCTCGCCGGTAGACGCCCCGGTCATGGCGTTGCTCGGAACGGCGCACCTCCCCCCGGATGCGCAGCTGGTGGTCGACCACGTCGACCTCCACGTCCTCGGGCTCCACGCCCGGCAGCTCCGCCTCGACGACGACGTCTTTCTCCGTCTCGTAGACGTCGAGCGCCGGGAAGTCCACCCCCCATCCCTGGAGCGGTCCTCGCTCCCACAGGTTTCGCAGGGGCTCCCAGACCAGTCCCCAGTCCCAGGGGCCGGCCGGCTCCCGCCGGTCCTCGAGCTGGTGGCCGCGCCGGAAACGCTCGATGGCCATGGCCGTTCCCTCCCTCGAAAAGGTTGCGGGCGCCGCCTGTGGCGTCCCGGCTGTACGTTTTCCAGAGGGGAGGGGGTCCATACCGGCAGCGAGAGGGGATGAACGGCACCTCAGCACCCGCTGCACTCTGGTGGGCGCAGGCTCACCGCTGCCGGGCCGCCGTCCAGTTGTTGAGCAGCACACCGGCGATGAGCACCGCACCCAGCATGCCGACCTGCCAGATGGGATGCACCATGGCCAGGTCGAGCCCGTTGGAGAGCAGCGTGATGAGCAAAATGGCCATCACGGTGCCGGCCACGCTGCCGCGGCCCCCGAAAATGTCGGTGCCTCCCAGCACCGCGACCGTGATGGCCCGCAGCTCGTACCCGAGCCCGGCGTCCGGTTTGGCCGTCGCCACCCGCGAAGTCATGATGACCGCTCCGAGCGCCGCCAGGAAGCCCGCCACCACGTACACCCAGAACCGTACCGCCCGGACGTCGATCCCGGCAAATCGCGCCGCCGTCTCGTTGGCGCCGACGCCGAAGAGGTGACGACCCAGCACCGACCGGTGGGCGAGCAGCCCGAGCAAGACGACCACCGGCAGGAAGATCCAGAGCACCTGGTTGGGGATGCCCACAGCGGTGCCCTGGCCGATCCCGAAAAACTCCGGCGGGAAACCCGACACCGGGATGCCACCCGTGAGCACCAGGGCCAGGGAGCTGTACACGTACATGGTGCCGAGGGTGGCCAGGAGCGGCGGGATACCCACGTACGCCACCATGCCGCCGTTGACGGCGCCCATCAACAGTCCCAGCAGCATCACGGCCGCCACGGACAGCCACAGGTCCTGGTGCAGCCGGATGACGAGCACGCCCAGCACGATGCTGGCCAGGCTGACCTGGGATCCGACCGAGAGGTCGATGCCGCCCCCGCCCGAGATGATGACGAGCGTCTCGGCGATGGCGAGCAGCCCGATCTCCACCCCGTACTGCAGCGTGTTGAGCAGGTTGTAGCCGTTGAGGAAGCCGGGCACGATGGCGCCCTGCACGATCAGCGTCAGCACGATGAGCAGCACCAGCAGCCACACCCGCTCCGCGAGCAGCGCCCGCACCACGGCCACCCTGGGAGCAGCCGCCGCACCCGGCGCCGCCGGGGCCGGCGAAGAGCCGATCATCCGTGGATCCCCCCTCGGCGCATCACGTCGGCCACCACGGCAGCCACCACGAGGCCTCCGATGATGGCGCCCTCCCACAGGGCCGGGATGTTGAGCAGGATGAGGCCGTTACGCACCACGCTCACGAGAAAAGCTCCCAGAAGCGTCCCCACCGCGGTCCCCTTCCCGCCCAGGATGCTGGTGCCGCCCAGCACGGTCGCAGCGATGGCCTGCAGCTCGAGGCCGGAGCCGGCGTTGGTCTGCACGAGGCCGCCCCGTCCCATGAAGACGAAGCCCGCCAGACCCGCCAGCATCCCGTTGAGCGCGTACACGGCGAAGAGGATCCGCCGCACCCGGATGCCGGCCACCGTGGCCGCCTCGGCGTTACCCCCCACCGCATACAGGTGACGGCCCTCGGGCCGCAGGCTGAGGACGTAAGTCAGCACCGCCACCAAGCCCAGCACGACCCAGAACGGGTATGGGATGCCCAGCCATCGCCCCAGGGCGAACTGGCGCACCTCGTACGGGATGCCGGCAATCCACTTGCCGCCCAGGAGGCCGAAGATGAGGGCGCGCAGGAGGTTCATCGTGGCCAGGGTCGCGATGATGGGAGGAAACGAACCAGCCGTCACCAGGGCCCCGTTGACGGCGCCGAGCGCCGCACCGGCCGCCAGGCCGACGAGCACCAGCACGAGGGGGTGGAATCCCATCAGGGCCGCCTGCCCCATCAACACGGCGGAGACGCCCAGGATCCCCCCGACGCTCACGTCGATCCCGGCCGTGATGATGACGAGCGTCATGCCCATCGCCGGGATGGCCACGCTCGCCACCTGCAGCAACAGGTTTTGCACGTTGCCCCACGCAAGGAACTGAGGCCGCATCCAGGCGAGCACGGCGCTGATGGCCACCAGCACCACCAGGATGGTGAACTCCGTCGAAGCCGCGGCCCGCCGCAGCCCCCGAGCTGCCGCCGGCGAGCCGTGAGCAGGTGCCGCCACTTGAGCCGGGCTGAGAGTACGCATGCCCTACCACCACTTCATGCGGGCTGCACCGCGGCCGCCCGCCCCATGGCGGCGGCGAGCACCAGCTCCTCGCTCGCCTCCCGCCGGTCGAACGTGCCGCTGATGCGTCCTTCGTGCATGACGACGATGCGGTCGGCGAGCTTCAGGATCTCCGGGAGCTCGGAGGAGATGACGACGACGGCCACCCCTCCCCGGGCCAGGGCCCGGATACGCTGGTGGATTTCCTCTTTCGAAGCGACGTCGATACCCCGGGTGGGCTCGTCGAGGATGAGCACCCGCGGCCGTACCGCGAGCCACCGGGCCAGCACCACCTTTTGCTGGTTGCCCCCGGAGAGGGAGAGGACGGGCGCGCTCAGGCCGGGGATGCGGATGTTGAGATCGGCAACGAACCGCCGGCTCGCCTCGGCCTCCTTCGAGCGGTCGACGAAAAGCCCGAAGCGGGCGAGGCTCTTGAGGATGGCCACGCTCAGGTTGTAGCGGACGGGCAGCACGCCGAACAGGCCCTGACCCTTGCGATCCTCGGGCACGTAGGCGATCCCGAGCCGCATGGCCTCGGCGGGCGACCGGGGCCGCACGGGACGGCCGTCGACCTCGATGCGGCCTGCCACGGCCAGAGCGCTCACGCCCACGATCTCCTGCATCACTTCGCTCCGGCCCGATCCGACGAGTCCGAAGAATCCGAGCACTTCGCCCGCCCTCGCTTCGAAGGCGATCCCCTCGAAAAGCCCGGGGCGGCTCAGGCCTCGCACCCGCAAGACGACGGGCCCGCCCGCGGGAGCGCCGTCCGGCGCCTGCCGGTGCAGCTCCCTCCCCGCCATGAGCTCGATGATGGACTCCTCCGTCACCTGCCCGACGGGGAACGTCCCCCGCACCCGCCCGTCCCGCATCACCGTCACCCGGTCGGCCAGCTGGAAGATCTCCTCGAGCCGGTGGCTGATGTAGACGATGCCCACCTGGCGCCGGCGCAGCCCCCGGATGACGGCAAACAGGCGGTCCGCCTCCTGGTCGCTCAGGATGGCCGTCGGTTCGTCGAAGATCAGCACCCGGGCCTGGTGGATGAGGGCCTTGGCGATGAGCACGAGCTGCTTGTGCGCCAGGCTCAGCGAGCGCATGGGACGTTCCAAGAGTGCCTCCGACAGGCCCACCTCCAGGTCGCCGAACGCCCGGACGGCCATCTCCCGCTCCTTGCGGCGGTCGACGTTGCCGGCGCGGGTGAGGACCTCCCGGCCCGCGAACATGTTGTCGAGCACCGACAGGTCAGGAAACAGCAGCGGATCCTGGTACACGGTCGCCACCCCGAGGCGCTGGGCCGCGCTCGGGTCGGGGATTTCGACAGGCCGGCCCTCCCACTCGATGCGGCCGGCGTCCGGCCGCACGACGCCCGACAGGATCTTGATCAGCGTGGACTTGCCGGCCCCGTTTTCGCCGACCAGCGCGTGTACCTCTCCGGGCAAGAGCTCGAAGTCGACGTCCTGGAGCGCCCGGATGCCGCCGTAGCTCTTGCAGATGCCCGACGCCCGGAGGATCGATTTGCCGTTGGCCGTCACGTGGCCGCCTCCTCGTACTGCCTCGTCGACGCCAGGGAGCCAGCGCAAGGGCGGCCCTCCTCGCGAGCCGCCCCTGCCCGCTCACCGAAACGGCGCCTGCCCCACCATCAGAAGTCGTAGTTGTCCACGTTGTTGATGTCGAACACCGTCGGCGGCCCCAGCACGAGCATCTTCTGGTCCGCCAGGTACTTCACCTTGCCGACGTTGGGCACGTCCATCTCCGGCTGCAGCTTCTTGCCCTCCGCCAGCTGCTTGCCTGCCCAGACGGTGAGGTACCCGAGCTTGACGGGATCCCACAGCACGAAGTGCTTCACGGCCCCGTTCTTCACGTACGGGCGCATGAGCGACGGCACGCTGACCCCCGTCGCCACGACCTGCCCGATCTTCCCCGCCTGGGTCACGGCCTCGGCCACCCCGGGGCCCGACGTGCTGCACTGCCCGATGAGCCCCTTGAGGTCGGGGAAGGCGGTCATGAGGTCAAGCCCGACCTCCACGGCCCGCTGGATGTCCTCCCCGGCGTACCGGATGGTCACCAGCTCCATCTTGGGGTACTTGGAGAGGCGCTGCTGCTCGTAGAGGATCCAGGTGTTGAGGTTCCACGCGGTGGGGCCGCAGGAGACGATGGCGAACTTGCCCTCGTAGTTCATGTCCTTGGCCAGGCTGTCCATGACCGCATACCCGATCTCGTCTTGCAGCGCCTGGTTGACGAAGAGCTGGCGTACCGTGTTGGGAGCGTCCGTGTCGGAGGTCATGACCACGATGCCGCGGCTCTTGGCCTTCTCCAGGATGGGCCCGATGGAGCCCGGGTCGTTGGGGGCGACGGCGATGACGTCGACGCCACGGGTGATGAGGTTATCGATGATCTCCACCTGGCGGGCCGGGTCGTCCGAGGTCGGCCCCGTGTAAATGAACTCGACGCCCAGGTCCTTGGCCGCCTGCTTGCCGCCCTTCTCCATCGCGTTGAAGTACGGGATACCTACCAGCTTCGGCACGAAGGCGATGCGAAGGGTCTTCGCGGCTACCGGAGCGGCCAGGAGCGCCGCCACGACAAGCGCTGCTACCAGCACAACCAGCCAGCGTCGCATGCTCTTGCCCTCCCCTATCCTGAGTGGAAAACTCCCGCGCCGCGCTTGTGTCGCTCGTGAAAGCCCGGCTCTCACCCCCTTGCTCTGGCCGCCGACTCCGCATACCCGCTGCGGCGAAACGCCTCGAGCGGATCCTCCGGCACGCCGAGCTCCCGGCGCACCTGGACGAGAAGAGGCGTGACGTCCCGGCGGAAGGCCTTGAGCAGCTCCTCCTCGGCCGCGACCACGTCCTGAGCCTGCTGCGCTGCCTCGAGGCGCTTGCGGTTGATGAGCAAGGCCCGGGCGTAGGCCTCCTGCAGCGCGACGACCGACTGGATGGTCGCCTCCACTTTGGGCTTGGTGTTGTGGCTCTGGTCGATCATGTAGGCCACGTCCAGCCGGCCACCGTTACGCTCCTCGGCCGCCGCCAGCTCGGCGTAGATGAGGAAGAGCTCGTACGGGTTGATGGAGCCGGTAGTCAGGTCGTCGTCGGCGTACTTGCGCGCATTGAAGTGAAACCCGCCGAGCCGCCGTTCGTCCAGGAGAAACGCCACGATCTGCTCGACGTTGACCCCGTGCGCGTGGTGCCCCAGATCCACGAGCACGTAAGCTTGCGGCCCGAGCCTGGTGACGTGCAAAAACGCCGTGCCCCAGTCCGGTACGTCGGTGGAGTAGAAGGCGGGTTCGAAAAGCTTGTACTCGAGCAGCAGCCGCATATGGGGATCGAGGCCGCGGTAGATCTCCGCCAGGCTCTCCTCGAGCCGGCGCTTGCGAGCACGCAGGTCGTCCTGGCCCGGGTAGTCCGTGCCGTCGGCCAGCCACAAGCTCAAGTCCCGGGAGCCGGTCTGGCGCATGATGTCGATGCACTCGAGCACGTGAGCGATGGCCTTCTTGCGCACCTTCTCGTCAGGGTGTGCGAGGCTGCCGAAGCGGTAGTCATCGTCCTGGAAGAGGTTGGGGTTGACGGCGCCGATGGCGATGCCGAGCTCCTCGGCGCGGCGCTTGAGCGCCGCGTAGTCGTCGACCTTGTCCCACGGGACGTGGATGGCCACGCTGCGGGCGATGCCCGTGTAGCGCATGACCTGGGCGGCGTCCTCGAGTTTCTCGAACGGCGTGCGGGCCGCACCTGCCTGGTGGAACACCTTGAACCGCGTGCCGCTGTCGGCATACCCCCACGAAGGGGTCTCTACGTGCTGGCGCAGCAGGCGCTCCCGGGCCACGTCCACCTGGACGCCGTCGGCCTCCAGCTCTTCGACCAGCATCCGGTAGCGCGCGTTCCAGTCGGTGGTTTTAGACATACCCTGTGACACCCCGCATCCCGTCTCGGTCGCGTGAACTCTACAGGCTACCGGGCTTCTCTCGAACCGGCTCCCCCATTACGGCCGACAGGAAGCGACGGTACGCGTCCTCCCACCCGCCGCCCGCGGCCGGCTCGTACAGCCGGGTCCGAAACGACGTGCGCACCACGCTCCGGAGCTCCTCCAGTCCGGAGAGCTCCCGGAGAGCGACGGCCTGCACCAGCAGGTTGCCGGCCGCGGTCGCCTCCGCCGGCCCCGCCACCACCGGCCTGCCGGTCACGTCGGCCGTCAGCTGGCACAAGAGCTCGTTGCGGGAGCCCCCTCCCACCACGTGGATGCGGTCGATGGCGACGCCCGCCGCCCGTTCCAGCTGCTCGACGACCCACCGGTACTTGAGGGCGAGGCTCTCGAGAATGGTGCGGGCCACCTCGCCCCGGCTCTCGGGCGCCGGCTGGCCCGTGCGGGCGCAAAACTCCCGGATCCCCGAGACCAGGTCCCCGGGCCGCAGGAAGCCCGGGTCGTCCGGATCGATGAAGCAGCGCCGGGGCGGTGCGGCAGCCGCCTCCCTCACCAGCTGGTCATAGGAGACGTCCGCACCCTCTCGCGCCCACCGGCGCCGGCACTCCTGCAACAGCCACAGGCCCATGACGTTCTTGAGGAAGCGAAAGGTCCCGAACGCCCCGCCTTCGTTGGACAGGTTGCCCTGGAAAGCGGCATCGGAGATGACCGGCCGGGAAAGCTCCAGTCCTACGAGCGACCACGTACCGGAACTGATGAACGCCCACGTGCGCCCGGTGCCCTCGGAGGGTGCGGCCGGCACGGCCACCACGGCGCTGGCGGTATCGTGCCCGGCCGTGAGAGCCACGGGAACCGGCTCTACTCCGAGCTCTTGCGCGATCTCCGGCGTGAGCCTCCCCACGAGGGTCCCGGGCTGGAGAACGCTTCCAAAGAGGTCCCGGGGAAACCCGAAGGCGTCCAGCACCTTGCCGGACCAGGTCCGGGTGTGAGGATCCACCATCTGGGACGTGCTCGCGATGGTGAATTCGTCCACCATCTCCCCGCTCAAGAGGTACGAAAGGGCCGCCGGCATCATGAGCAGGTGCCGGGCCGAGGCGAGCTGCGCCGATTGCTCCAGCTTCATCGAAAGAAGCAAGTAGAGGGTGTTGATCGGCATGAGCTGGATGCCGGTCCACTCGAAGAGGGTGCGCGCGGGCACCACGGCAAACGCCTTCTCCATGATGCCCTCGACGTAGCGGTCCCGGTAGTGGTATGGGTGGCCCGCCAGCTCGCCCTTCTGGTCGAAGAGCGCGAAGCTCACCCCCCACGTATCGATCGCCAGCGACTGCAGGGGGCCCCCCGCGGCCCGCCGCGCCGCCACCAGCCCTCGCTCGATCTCCAGGAACAGCCGCAGCACGTCCCAGTACAACCGCCCCGAAGCTGCCACCGGCTCGTTGGCGAAGCGGTAGACCTCTTCGAGCTCGAGCCGCCGCCCGTCGAACCGCCCCAGGACGGCCCGGCCGTTTTCGGCGCCCAGGTCGAACGCGACCAGGCAAAGCGTGCGATCCTTCCCGCCGCTCACCGCACGTACGCCCCCGCCACGCCGCCGTCGACCGTGATGGTGCACCCGGTGGTGCGGGAAGACCGGGCGGAGGCCAGGAAGAGCACCGCCTGCGCCACGTCCTCGGGCCGGACGTTGACCTTCAACGTGGTCCGCTGGCGATAGTACTCGGGTAGCTCCTCGGGGCGGATGCCGTAGGCAGCCGCCCGTGCCTCCCGCCACTCCGAGGACCAGATGTGGGACCCTTCGAGCACCGCGTCCGGCGCCACGGAGTTGACCCGGATGCCGTA
The DNA here is from genome assembly GCF_035593305.1 of Limnochorda sp. L945t. Taxonomy (GTDB): domain Bacteria; phylum Bacillota; class Limnochordia; order Limnochordales; family Geochordaceae; genus Carboxydichorda; species Carboxydichorda subterranea. The sequence goes on from NZ_CP141615.1 coordinate 2,590,819, forward strand.
CGCGCCGCCCTCCTCCGCCAGGGAGCGCGCCAGGTGCTGCTCGGCCGCCTTGGCCGCGTTGTACGCGGCGGCCCCCTTGCCGGCCAGCAGGGCGTTTTTGGAGGTGATGAAGACGATACTGCCCCCGAGCCCCTGCGCCTTCATGACCCGGAAGGCTTCCCGGGCCACGAGGAAGTAACCCCTGGCCAGCACGCCGAAGATCCGCTCCCACTCCTCGAGCGGCGTCTCTTCCACGGGCGCGGAGTAGGCGAGCCCGGCCGAGGCCACCACGACGTCCATCCCGCCGTACGCCACGGTCGCCGCCTCGAACACCCGCCGCACCGCCGCCTCGTCGGAGACGTCCGCCGGCTCGGCCAGCACCCGGTCGGGCCCGTGCCGCTCCCGCAAGGCGGAGGCCGCCTCGTGCAGGCGGGCTTCGTCGATGTCGGTGAGCACGACGTGCGCCCCCTGGGCCGCCAGGAGGTCGGCCGTGGCCCGGCCGATGCCTCCTGCCGCCCCCGTGATCAGCGCCACGTGGCGGGACAGTTCCCGCTCGGGGGGCGCCAGCGTCAGCTTGTAGAGCTCGAGCGGCCAGTACTCGACGTCGTACGCCTGCTCGGGGCTCAAGGAGACGAAGCGCCCGAGCGCCGATGCGCCGCGCATGGTCTCGATCGCCCGGTGGTAGAGGCCGGCGGCCTGGCGCGCCTCGGCCTTCTCCTTGCCCGTCGCGATGAGCCCGATCCCCGGAATGAGCACGATGCGGGGGTACGGGTCTCCGTCCGGATCGCCGGGCCTCCGAAAACGTGCCTGATAGGCCTGGTAGGCCGCCTTGTACTCCGCGAGGCCGCTCCGAAGGCGCGCGAGGAGCGCCTCCTCGGTCTCCTTGCCCGGGTCCCACTCCACCCAGAGCGGCAGGTGCTTCGTATGCACCAGGTGGTCGGGGCAGGCCGAACCGACCTGGGAAAGCTCCCGGCCCTCGTACGAGCCGGCGAACTCCATGACCGCCGGCGAGTCGTCGTAGTGGAGGACGACCCTCCGTCGCTCGCTCATCACGCCCCTTGCCACGGGCATGAGCCGGCCGAGCAGCCGCCTGCGCGCTGCCTCGTCCATGGCCCGGATCCGGGCGCCGCCGAACGAGACCGGTGCCTTTGCCCGCTCCCGGACGAAGGCGTAGGCGTCGTTGACGATGGCCAGGGTGTTGTCGTACGCCTCCCGGTGGGTCCGCCCCCAGGTCACCAGGCCGTGGCGGGCCAGGAAGACACCCCGGAGCCGGTCTCCTCCTCTGCGAACCGCCTGCAGGACCTCCTTGGCCAGCGAGAAACCCGGGCGGCGATACGCCACCCAGGCGATGCGGTCGCCGAACGCCTCCCGCGCCAGCCGCTCGCCGTCCTCGGTGTTGCAGAAGGCGAGCACCGCGTCCGGGTGGGTGTGGTCCACGTGAGGATAAGGGATGAAAGCGTGCATGATGGTCTCGATCGAGGGGCGCGGCGCTCCGGGCAGCAGCACGCAGCGGGTGAGGTACTCCACCATCTCCTCGTCGCTCATGGCGTCCCGGTTTTCGAGCAGCAGCACGTCCTCCAGCCGCAGGGGGGTGAAGGCCTCCTCCCGTATGGTCGCCAGGTCCGAGCCGCTGCCCTTCACCCACAGTACCGTGAGCGGGCGCCCGGCCACGTCCGTGCCGGGCAGCTTGGACGACGTGTTGCCACCCTTCCAGTTGACGATGGCCCGCTCGGCTCCGAGCAGGCGGGATCGGTAGACCAGAAGCTCCAGGTCGGAGAGGGAGGCTGTCTCGTGATCGCTCCATCGGCTGGCGATGACCGGCATCCCGCTCGCCTCGCCCTCGTGGGATGTTGACCGATGATGTGACTCTCTGGTGTTTTGTGACCGCTTACTTCGGCGGCACCCCAGATTCTCCTTCCGGGTTTGCGAGATCTTGCGAGGAGCTTGCGCCGCGGGCGGCGAACATGAGCCCGCGAAGGACAGGAGGCATCCATGGCGACCTCGCGCCACACGGACCGGGCCGACCGCGAGCAGGCGCGCGGCACCCGCCTCGGATCTCCCACCCCGGGCACGGCCGACGGGCTCTTGCCCAGGGGCCGCCCTATCCTGGCATCCGAGCGGCGTAACGTCATCCGGCGCATCCTGCAAAGAGACGGGGCCGTGAGGGTGAGCGAGCTGGCCCCCGCCCTCGGGGTCTCCGAGGAAACCGTCCGGCGGGATCTCGAGTACCTGGCCCGGGCGGGGCTGGCCGAACGGACCTACGGGGGAGCCGTCGTCACCCAGTCGGCTTCACCCGAGCTGCCGTTCGCCCGGCGCGAGGCGGAGCACCGGGAAGAGAAGGAGCGGATCGCCCGCGCCGCCCTGCAATTCGTCCGAGAGGGCGACAACATCGGGATGGATGCCAGCACCACCGTGCTCTACCTGGCGCGTGCCTGGCCGCAGGACCTGCAGGTGACGGTGCTCACCAACTCGGTGCCCATCGCGGTGGAGATGCTCAAGCACCCCGCCGTGACCGTGGTCTGCACGGGGGGCATCATGCGGGAGGCATCGTGGTCGTTCGTGGGCCCGCTGGCCGAGAGGGCCGTCGGATCGTACCACCTCGACCGGGTGTTCATGTCGTGCCGGGGGTTCACCGTGGAGCGAGGGCCCACCGAGTCCAACGAGCTCGAGGTCCAGGTGAAGCGGCGGCTGATGGAGGCCGCCGAGCAGGTCATCGTGCTGGCGGACAGTTCCAAGCTGGGGGCGGCCGGCTTCGTCTCCATCAGCCCGGCCACCGCGGTGCAGGCGCTCGTCACCGACGCAGGCGCCGACCCCGCCTACGTGGAGCGGCTGCGGAGGTTGGGGATCGAAGTGGTGCTGGCGGAGTAGGCGGAAAAGGCCGCAGTGCACCGTCCCGGCCTCCCTGCCGAGCGGGCCCGGCGATGCGCCCGGCTTCGGCGGCAGCCGGCCTGAAGCCGGCGCCGGCCCGGGTCACGAGAAATAGCTGCGGGCGATGATCACTTTCTGGATCTCGTTGGTGCCCTCGTAGATCTGGGTGATCTTGGCGTCTCGCATCATGCGCTCGACGGGGTGGTCCTTCACGTACCCGTAGCCCCCGAGCAGCTGGACCGCGTCCGTGGTCACCCGCATGGCCGTGTCCGAGCAAAACATCTTGGCCATGGCCGCGTACCGGTTGACCTCCGCAGGCAGCCGGCCGTAGCCATGGTCGTGGATGAGCCGCGACGCGTAGTACAACAGCTGCCGGGCCGCCTCGATCTGGGTCGCCATCTCCGCCACCATGAACTGCAGCCCTTGAAACTCGGCCAAAAGCCGCCCGAACTGGCGCCGCTCCTTCATGTACGCCACCGCGTAATCGAAAGCCCCCTGGGCGATCCCCAGCGCCTGCGCCGCCACGCCGGGCCGGGACCGGTCGAAGGTCATCATGGCGATCTTGAAGCCCTCGCCCACTTCCCCCAGGCGGTGGTCGTCCGGTACCTCGCACCCGTCGAAGACCAGCTCGGCCGTGGGCGAAGCGTGCAGCCCCATCTTCTCCTCCAGGCGGCTCACCCCGAAGCCGGGCGTGCCCTTCTCGACGACGAACGCTACGATGCCCTTGTGTCCCCGGGCCGGGTCGACCGTGGCGAAGGTGGTCAGGACATCCGCCACGCTGCCGTTGGTGATGAACCGCTTGGTCCCCTCCAGCACCCAGCGGTCCCCGCGCCGCTCGGCCCGGGTGCGCAGGCTCGCCGGGTCCGAGCCGGCCTCGGGCTCGGTCAGCGCAAACGCCACCAGCTTCTGCCCTGAGGCGATCGGCGGCAGCCAGCGCTGCTTCTGCTCTTCCGAGCCGCCCAGGACGATGGGCAGCGCCCCGAGCTCCTGCACCGCCAGGATGAGCGCCGCCGTGGCGTCCACCCGGGCGAGCTCCTCGATGACGACGACGAGCGTCAGGAGGTCGGTGCCCGCCCCGCCGTACGCCTCGGGCACGACGAGGCTGAAGAGACCCTGTTCCCGGAAGAGCTCGACGATGTCCCACGGAAATTCTCCGGTGCGGTCGTACTCTGCCGCTCGCGGCGCGATCTTCTCCTCCGCCAGCTCCCGCGCCAGCTTGCGAAACGACTCCTGCTCCTCCGTCAGGCGCCAGCCTTCCATCACCTGGGCCACGTTGGCCGCCCCCCTCGCCCCCGGGGTTGGGAGAGCGCCCGCCTCGAAACGCCTCAGGCCGTCTCGCGGTTCCGGCTCGGGCGCAGGCCCATTTCCCGGGAAATGACCTCGCGCAGCATTTCGTCGGTGCCGCCGCCGATGCGGTAAAGCCGGAGATCTCGCCAGATCCGCTGCACGTCGTACTCCATCGTGTAGCCGTAGCCGCCGTGCATCTGCAGTGCCTCGTCGGCCACCTCGAACGCCGTCCGGGTGGCGACGAGCTTCGCCATCATGATCTCCTTGACCGCACGCCGGCCCTGCTCCACTCGCCACGCCGCCGCGTACACCAGCTGCCGGGCCGCCTCCAGCGCCGCCGCCATCTCCGCGATCCGGTGCTGCAGCGCCTGGAAGCGCCCGATGGGCTGGCCGAAGGCGTGGCGCGTCCTGACGTACTCGAGCGTTTGGTCCAGCGCCTCCTGGCCCATGGCCACGGCCGCCGCCGCGATGGCGAGCCGCTCTCCCTCCAGCTCCCACATGAGGTGATAGAAGCCCCGGTGGAGTTCGCCCAGGAGGTGGCCGTCCGGCACGAAGCACTGGTCGAAGAGCAGTTCGCCGGTGTCCGACGACCACATGCCGACCTTGTCGAGGGTGCGCACGGTACGGAAGCCCGGCATGCCCCGTTCCACCAGGAAAAGGCTGATGCCCGAGCGCCCCGCGGGCGGGTCGGTCTTGGCGGCCACCACCAACAGGTCGGCGATGGCACCGTTGGTAATGAACGTCTTGCTCCCGTCCAGCACCCAGCCTCCCTCGACCCGGCGCGCCACCGTGCGGATGCCGGCGAGGTCCGATCCGGCCCACGGTTCCGTCATGGCGATGGCCAGCACCTTCTTCCCGGTCAGCGCCGCCGGCAGGTAGCGCCGGTGCTGCTCGGGCGTCCCGAAGCGCACGAGCACCGGTAGCGCCATGTCCGTGTGAACCATGACCCCCATCGGAAGCCCGCCCATGCCGCACCGGTGCAGCTCCTCGATGAAGACGATCTCCGAGAACCAGTCGAGCCCCGCCCCGCCCAGGATCTCCGGTACCCGCAGCCCCAACAGCCCGTACTCGCCCAGGGTGCGGAAGACGTCGGGAGGAAAGCCCCCCGCCTTCTCCCACTGCTGGGCGTGGGGCTTGAGGTGGCGCTCCACCACCTCGCGCACCGTCTCTCGCAACGCCCGGTGCTCCGGCCGGAAGTACGGCCCGAAGCGCTCCTCGAGGCCCGGCGCGTACTCCGCTCCGGCCTCCTGCGCCGCCAGTGCCATCTCGTACGCCCCCCGTGCGCTGACGCCCCGGCGCTCGAATCCTAGCGGCCCCGGAAGGACGGCGGGCGCTTTTCGAGGAAAGCCCGCACCCCTTCCGCCCGATCCTCCGTCGCCAGGGTCATCGCAAAGGCCTGCCGCTCCCACACCAGCCCCCACGACAGCGGCCCTTCGAGCCCACGCCGGGTCACCTCTTTGATGAGCCGCAGGGCCACGGGTGCCTGCCGCGCAAGCTCGCCCGCCAGCTTCTCCGCCTCGCCCAGCACCTGGCCGTCGGGCACGACCCGGTTGACCAGCCCGACCCGCCACGCCTCCCGAGCATCCATGCGGGCCCCCGTCATGAGCCACTCCAGAGCGCGCCCGAGCCCGACGAGGCGCGCCAGCCGCTGCGTGCCACCGGCGCCCGGCATGATCCCGAGCCGGATCTCGGGCTGGCCGAAGGCGGCGCTCTCCCCGGCGATCCGGATGTCGGCCTGCATCGCGATCTCGAGGCCCCCGCCCATGGCGGCGCCCTGGATGGCCGCCACCACCGGCTTCTCGCAGGCGCTCACCCGCTCGAACAAGGGTGCGCGCCGGCGGATCCACGCTTGCGCCGCGGCCGCCCCGTCGATCCCTTCCATCTCCGTGATGTCCGCCCCGGCGCAGAAGTGCTTGCCCGCCCCCGCCAGCACGATGGCCCTCACCGCCGGCTCCTGCTCGGCCCTGTCCAGGGCCACGGCCAGGGCCGAGAGCAGGGCGTAGCTCAACGCATTGTACTTGTCGGGCCGGTTGAGGGTGATGACGGCGTACCCCTCCCGGGGCTCGTAGCGCACGAGCCCTTCCCCGGCCTCCTCCGGGACGGTCTTTGCCGCGTCATCTCGGGACTCCATCGCTCTCACCCACTCCCCCTTCACACCGGGTAGACGGGGTTGCGACGGTGGGAGAACGCCGGCACCGGGCGGTGCCCGTAGAGCTCGAGGCGTTCCACGATCTCCTGCCGCAACCGCTCGGGGGGCACCACGGCGTCGACGATGAGCTGGGAGGCAAGCCGGACGACATCGACGTCCCGGGTGTACTCCTCGCGCTTTTCCTCGACGAACGCGCCCCGCTCCGCCTCGGGCAGCTGCATGATGCGGTTGTAGTAGACCGCATTCACGGCCGCCTCGGGCCCCATGACCGCGATCTGGGCGGTGGGCAGGGCCAGGGTGCAGTCCGGTTCGAAGGCGGGCCCCGCCATCGCGTAGAGCCCTGCCCCGTAACACTTGCGGACGATGACGGCGATCTTGGGCACCGTCGCCTCGCTCGTGGCGCAGATCATCTTGGCCCCGTGCCGGATGATGCCCTGGCGCTCCACCCGGCTTCCGATCATGAAGCCGGGCACGTCGGCCAGGTACAACAACGGGATGCCGTACGCGTTGCACAGCCAGACGAAGCGCGCCGCTTTGTCCGAGGAGTCCACGAAGAGCACGCCGCCCTTGACCTTGGGCTGGTTGGCAACGATTCCCACCGCCCGCCCCTCGATGCGGGCCAGCGCCGTGATGATCTCGGGCGCGTACAGCCTCTTGATCTCGAGCAGCGACCCCTCGTCGACCAGCGCCTCGATGAGCTCCATCATGTCGAAAGGCGTGTTGGGGCGCAGGGGCACGATCTCCGCGACCGGCCGGCCCGGGCGCGGCGGCACCGGCGCAGCGGCGGGCGGCTTCGCCTGCCAGTGGTCGGGCATGTAGGCGAGGTAACGGCGCACCAGGGCGATCGCCTCGTCCTCGCTGCTCGCCAACCAGTCGCCCAGCCCGCTCTCGGTGCAGTGCATGCGGGCGCCGCCCATCTCCTCGAGGCTCACCTTCTCGCCGATCACCATCTCGGCCATCCGGGGCGAGCCGAGGAAAGCGCTCGCGTTGGCGTCGACCATGATGGTCACGTCGGACAGCGCCGGGACGTACGCCGCCCCGGCCGGCGACGGCCCGAAGAGGACGCAGACCTGGGGAACGACGCCGGACATCTTCACCTGGTTGTAGAAGATGCGCCCGGCATGGCGCCGCCCCGGGAACATCTCCACCTGGTCGGTGATGCGCGCCCCGGCCGAGTCGACCAGGTAGATCATGGGCACCGCCATGCGCATCGCGGTCTCCTGGATGCGCACGATCTTCTCGACGGTGCGGGCGCCCCACGAACCCGCCTTCACCGTGGAATCCGACGCCATGAAGCAGACCGGCCGCCCGTGGATGCGGCCGATGCCCGTCACCACCGCGTCGGCGGCGAGTTCCGGGCTCTCGGCGGCCGCGAGCAACCCGTCTTCCACCATGGCGGAGCCGGGGTCGAGCAGCCGACGCAGCCGTTCCCGCACGAAGAGCTTGCCCTGGGCCGCCGCCGACTCGTGGTAGCGCCGGGGGCCTCCGGCCAGGGCCCGCGCTTCGGCCTGGCGCACCCGCTCGTGCACGTCGGCCGGCGCCTGAGAAGGCGCAAGGGGGAGTGACTCGTCCGCCACGGCCGCCTCAGCGCCCCTTCCACTGCGGCGCCCGCTTTTCGAGGAACGCGCGCACGCCTTCCTGGAAATCGTCGCTCCCGGCGAGCACGAGCCGCAGCGCGTGCAGGTACTCGATGGCGCTCCCCACCGGGAGATCCCGGCTCTCGGCCCACCCCCGCAGGCCCACTTCGACGGCCAGCGGGCTCCAGCCGGCGATCTGGCGGGCCACCGCGCCGGCCTCTTCCGGCAGCCGGTCGTGGGGCACGACCCGGTGGACGAGCCCCATCGCCTGGGCCTCGTGGGCATCGAAGAGGCGCCCGGTCAGGCCGAGCTCCAGGGCGCGCCGCTCCCCCACCGCCCGGGCCAGCGCCGGCATCACCACCATGGGAAACATGCCGAGGCGTACCTCGGTCGCCCCGAAGCGGGCCCGGTCGGAGGCCACCGCCACGTGAGCGAGCGCCACCAGCCCCAGGCCGCCCCCCAGCGCCCACCCGTTGACCGCGGCCACCAGCGGCCGGCGAAGCCCGGCTCCCAGCTTGAACAGCCGCACCAGCGCCTCTCCACCGGCGAAGGCCTCCGGGGCCGGCCGGCCGCCCGTGGCGGCGAACTCCCGCAGGTCCGCCCCCGCGCAAAACGCCTCGCCGCTGCCGGTCAGCAGGATCGCCCGGACCGCGGGCAACCGTTCGGCCTGCTCGAGGGCATCCGCGAGCGCCGCAGCCGCCTCTCCGGTGAGGGGATTGCGCCGTTCGGGGTCGCTCAGGGTGAGGCGCAGCACCCCGGCCTCGTCGGGCCCTTCGCGCACCACGTGGCCGCTCATTCCAGCACCACCAGCACGTCGCCCTCCTGCACGAAGTCGCCCGGCCTCACCCGTACTTCCCGGACCTGCCCTCCGGCCGGCGCCGTCACAGGGATCTCCATCTTCATGGACTCCAGCACCACGACCTCGTCGCCCGGCCGCACCGAAGCCCCCGGCTCCACCGCGACCCGGGCCACCATCCCCGTCATCTCAGCTTTGACCGGCGTCATGCTCCTTCACGACCTGCCCCCCGTGCGGGGCGGCGGCAGCAGCGCTGCCCGTCCCGGCCCCGTCCGTCTCCATCCAGCGGGTCGCCTCCTCGACCAGCTCGGCCACGTCGCGCACCTGGACCTCCCGCTCGCCGGCCGCCGCCTTGACGGCGTCGTCCAGCATCGCCATGCAAAACGGGCAGCCCACCGCCACGGTCTCGGCGCCGGTGGCGATGGCCTCCCCGGCCCTGAGCCGGCTGACCCGCTGCCCTTCCGGCTCCTCCACCCACATGCGCCCGCCGCCGGCCCCGCAGCAGAGGCTCTTGGTACGGTTGCGGGGCATCTCCACCAGCTCGGCGCCGCCCAGCTCCTCCAGGACGAGCCGCGGTGGCTCCAACACGCCGTTGTGCCGCCCCAGGTAGCACGGATCGTGGAAGGTCACCCGCTGCTCGCGCGCTTCGGACGGCCGGGCTTTCAGGCGTCCTTCGCCCGCGAGCTTCGCGAGCATCTCGGTGTGGTGGGTCACCTGGTAGCGGCCGCCGAACGCGGGGTATTCGTTCTTGAACGTGTTGAAGCAATGCGGGCACGTCGTGACGATGCGCCGCACGCCCAGCCGCTCGAAGGTCTCGATGTTGGCCCGGGCCAGCTGCTCGAAGAGGAACTCGTTGCCGATCCGCCTCGCCGGGTCGCCCGTGCACTGCTCTTGCGCCCCCAGCACGCCCACGCGCACACCGGCCCGCAAGAGCGACGTGACGAACGCCCGCGCCACCTTCTGGTTGCGTTCGTCGAAGGCGGCGGCGCACCCCGCCCAGTACACCACGTCGACGGAGGCGGCCTGGCCGGGCTCGGTCAGTTCCACGATCCCGAGGCCCTGGTACCAGCCGGTGCGGCTGGCCGTCGCCCCCCGGAACGGATGGCCCCGGGCCTCCAGGCTCCGCAGCGCGTCCTGCATGGTCTCGGGGAACTCTGACTCTTCCATCACCAGGTACCGGCGCATCTCCACGATCTTGGGAACGTGCTCGATGAAGACGGGGCACGCCTCCATGCACGCCATGCAGGTGGTGCACGCCCACAGCGCCTCGGGCCGGACGACTTCGCCGGCCAGCTTGCGGGGCGCGGCGCCGTCACCCGGGCCGTCTCTCAGCTCGTTGCGCAGGTCGAGGATGAGGTCCATCGGCGAAAGCGGCTTGCCGGTCATGCTGGCCGGGCAGACCGCCGTGCAACGCCCGCACTCGGTGCAGACGTCGAGGTCGAAGAGGTCTTTCCAGCGCAGATCCGACGGAGCCGAGGCTCCCAGCCGCTGCGCCTTCTCGAAGTCGATGGGAGCCGGGCTGGCCGGCGCCCGCAAGGGCTGCAAGTATACGTTGGCCGGCGCGAGCACCAGGTGCAACAGCTTGGAGTACGGGACGTAGGCGATGAAGGCCATGGCGAGCGCGAAGTGCAGCCACCACAGCCCGGCGTGCCACGCCCGCAGCGTCGCTTCGCCGAGCCCGAGGGCCCAGGCTCCCCGGGCCACGGCCAGGCCGGCGAAGCTCCACGGGGCCCACGGGTCGTGGGTCGCCGCGATGCGCAGCCCCTCGACGAGATACCCGGTGACCAGGATGAGCTCGAAGAGCACGAGGATGGCCGCGTCGGACCAGATCCCCCGGCGCAGGCGGGGATTTTTCGCCACGTACCGCTGCCACAAGGCGGCCCCCACGCCGGCGATGGCTGCCAGGCCCATGGCGTCCAGCGCCGCCGACTGGAAGTAGAGGTAGAAGCGCCCCTGCATGATGCGCAAGCCGAAGTCCTGGTGGATGAACACGACGACGGTGCCGGCGAAGAGGAACACGAAGCCCCAGAAGAACGCGAAGTGATACAGCCCCGCCACCCGGTCCGCCAGCAGCCGGCCGTGGGCGGCCACGTGCCGCAATACCAGCAGGAGGCGCGGCCAGACGGGGGTCAGGCGCGCGACCGGGCGCCCCTGCCGCCACACCCGCCAACGGCGCCAGATACCGTAACCGAAGATCCCCGCGGCGACGGCGGCCAGGACGTACATCACGATGACGCCGGCGTGGGGAATGTTCCAGAAGACTTCTCGGGTCGCCTCGTTCACCGGCGGCGTGGGCATGTGCCCCCCCTCTGCTCCCGCCTTCAGCCGTATCGGGGCCGGGTCAGGAGGCCCGGGCCGCATCGCCGCCTCGCCCGAGCGCCTGTGCCAGGCGATCGGTCAGGAGCGGCAGCACCTTGCGGTAGTCCTCCACGAGGCCCAACTCGGCCGCCCGGAATATCGGGGCCTCCGGGTCCTTGTTGATGGCCACCACGTGGCGCGCCCCGGAGACTCCCGCCAGGTGCTGGCTGGCGCCGCTGATCCCGACCGCCACGTAGAGGTCCGGTGCCACGATCTTGCCGGTCTGTCCGATCTGCAGGTGAGCCGGCGCCCAGCCGGCGTCGACCGCGGCCCGGGACGCACCGACGGCCCCTCCCAGCACCTCGGCGAGACGCCGCAGCGCCTCGAAGCCCTCTGGCCCGCCGACGCCCCGCCCGCCCGAAACGATGACCCTGGCATCTTCGAGCTTCTGCCCCTCGGAAGAGCCGGCACGCCGCTCCACGACGCGCGGCCGCGCCCCTCCGAGCGCGCCGGCCGGCAGCGAGAGGTGCACCACGGCGTCCGCGGGGACGGGCCCCTCCTGCATCGCGGCAGGCGCGCGAAACACCCTGGGCCGCACGACCGCCACCGTGCGGGGCCGCCGGGCCCGGACGGCCGCCATGGCCTTGCCGCCGTAAATCGGGCGCACCCACAGGATCTGGCCGTCCACCCCTCGGACCTCCACCACCTCGGTGACGGAGGCCGCCCCCAGCCGCATGGCAAGCCGGGGCCCCACCTGGGCGCCCAGGGGATCCCCGTCGAGGACGGCCACGGACGCCCCCGTCTCCGGCACCAGCCCGGCCAGGGCCGCTACCAGGGCGCCCGCGTCCGAGTCGCGCAGGGCCGGGTCCGCGGCCGCAAACACGCGCCGCGCCCCCAGCCGCCAGAGCCGTTCGGCGGTGGGGGCGAGCGCAGTGCGCTCCGTGCCGGCGAGCACCAGGGCCAGGAGTTCGCCTCCCGTTGCCCGGGCCGCCTCGACGGCGCAGCCCATCAGTTCGTCGACCCCCGAGCCGGGGGTGCCTTCCGGAGCCAGCACGACGGCGACGACGCTCATGGCGATCTCCCTTCTCCCCGGTGAGGTTCACAGGACCTTGAGGTCGAGGATGGCCCTGACGAGGGCGTCGACCCGGGCCTCGACGGAGTCGCCTTCCATCATCCGGCACCGGTGATCCTGGGCCGGAACGAACAGGTCCGCGATCTCCGCCCAGGACTGCCTCGACTCCTCGGGCACGGGCAGCGCCGGCAGCTCGACCACGTCGATGGGCTTGCGGTGGGCCGCCATCACGTCCTTCACCTTGGGGATGCGGGGCACGTTGGAGGGCGCGTTGGTGACGGTCACCACGACCGGAGCCGCCACCTCGACGACCTCGACGCCGTCGCGAGTCTCCCGCTCGACCAGGAGCTTGCCACCCTCCCCGGGGCGAACCCCAATCGCGTGGGTCACCACGGGCAGGCCCAGGATCTCCGCGACCATCAGGCCGACCTGGCCGCCGTCGGTGTCGCCGGCCTGCCGGCCGAAAAAGACCACGTCGGCCGGCCACAGCCGCTCCCGGATGGCCGCCGCCAGGGCGGAGGCCGTCTGGACGGCATCGGGCTCACCCAGGCTGCCGGGCTCGATGCGCACGGCCCTGTCGGCCTGCATGGCCATGGCCTTGCGCAGCACCTCGTCGGCGCTCTTGGGGCCCAGGCTGAGGGCGCTCACCGTGCCGCTACCGGCCGCCTCCCGCAGCTTCAGGGCCACCTCGACGGCGATCTCGTCGAACGTGCTGATCACGAGCGGCGCCTTCCCGGCTACCGGGCGTTTCGTGGCGGGATCGATGGCGAAGTCGCGCGGCGACATCTCGGGGTCCAGGACCTGCTTGACGCAGACCACCAGGTGCATCGGGAGCTTAACCTACCTTCCGTTTGGCAGGTTACCGGGCAAAGGCCGGCCCGGGTCATCACCGCCACCATACTCCGTGCTCCAGGAGTACGCCGCAGGCGAGAGGGTTCCTCCGGCACTTCGCAATCGCTATCAAACCCATCTGCAGCGGCCCGCCCCGGAGCCCTGCCGGCATCCCCTCAGCGAGCGTAAAACTCGACCACGAGGCTTTCGTCGACCTTGACCGGCATCTCTTCACGGGACGGCACGCGCAACAGCCGCCCGCGCAGCCGTTCGCGGTCGAGCTCCATGTAAGGCGGAGGAGCGGCCCGCTGCTCCAGGCCCTGGGTGACAGGCTGGAGGGTCTTGCTGCGCTCCCGCACGGTGATCTCGTCGTTGGGCCGCACGGCAAAGCCCGGTCGATCGACCTTGCGCCCGTTGACCCGGATGTGACCGTGCACCACGAGCTGGCGGGCAGCCGGCAGCGTGGGCGCCAACCCCAGCCGGTAGACCACGTTGTCCAGGCGGGTCTCCAGGTACTGCAGCAGCCGTTCGCCCGTGCGCCCGCGGGCGCGGGTGGCCCGCTCGAAGTAGTTGCGCAGCTGCCGTTCCGTGACGCCGTACAAAAACTTGAGCTTCTGCTTCTCCATGAGCTGCAGCCCGTACTGGCTGGCGCGCCTGCGGGCGATGCGCCCGTGCTGTCCGGGAGGATAGGGACGCTTCAGCGCAGGGCAGTCGGGCAGCCCGCACAGGGGCTCCCCCACCCGCCTGCACATCCGATGACGGGCCGCAACGGTCCGGGCCATGGATACGATCCCTCCTGAGCGCGCCGGCGGCTCCCCTCGTGGGTGGGAGCCGCCAGCACCTTGCCCGTTTCCTGGGCCGGCTATGCGCGCGGGCGATGGGCGGGCCGGCCCGGCCGGCTCAGGCCACCTCGCCCGGCTCAGGCCACCTCGCCCGGGACCACGCTCAGGGTCGTGCCCATGATGGCGCGGGCCGCCTCCTCCGGGAAGTAGTCGAGGAAGATGCGCAGGTAGAGGGCTTGCTCCCGCGAGCCGGCCACCTCCTCGGGATAGCGCGCCTGGAGCCGGCGCCACTCACCGTCGCTCAGCATCTCCTGCGCCAGGTGCCGCAGCAGGCCCGCCGCCCCGCTCCCCTGAGAAAACTTGGCCTTCGGGCGGTGGGCAATCCCGGGCGGCAGAGGCGCTCGTTCGGCCACGGCCCGCACCACCCACTTGTCGACCACCCGGTCGCCCACGCGGCGGCGCTTCAAGTGCGCCGGGAGCCGGAAGGCGTAACGGACGACGTCCATGTCCAGAAACGGCACCCGCGCCTCGACGCCGAAGGCCAGCCCCATGCGGTCTGCCCTCTGCAGGTTGGTGTGGTGCAGGTTTCCCACCAGCCGGCCGAGCTCCGCGTCGAGCCGGGCACCCTCCAGGCCGGCGAGGCTCTCGTACCCGGCGAACAGCTCGTCGCTGCCCTCCCCGCTCAGCGCCACCTTCACGTGGTCCGAGACCGTCTCGAAGACGAAGTAGTTGGCCACGGCGCTGCGCACCAGCGGTGCGTCGAAGCTCTCCAGGTGATAGATGATCGAGGGCAACGCCCTTCGGGCCTCGGCCTCGGCGAAGGTCCGGACGTGATGGCGCGTCTGCAGGATCCGGGCGACCTCCCGGGAAGCCTCGAGGTCCGGACTCCCTTGCGTGCCGGCGGCGAACGAATGCAGGGGCCCCGTGTGGTGCTCGCGGGCGAGCGCCGCCACCAGGCTCGAGTCGAGCCCGCCGCTGAGCAGCACTCCGACCGGTACGTCTGCCATGAGCCGCCGCAGGACCGCCAGGCTCAGGAGTTTGTGAAGGCGGGCGGTCGCCCGCTCCGGCGTCCACATGGCGGCACCTGAGCCGTCCTCCCCATGCACTGCGGCCTGATGGTGACCGTCTTGCCGGCCGGATCGGTGGGCCGCCTCCCAGGGCAGGTCATGGGGCATGGCCCACGCCGGCCCCTGCACGTTGCCCGCGCCGTCGACGGCGAAGACCGCCACGGCACCAGGCGGGAACTCCCGGTACTCCCGGGAGACGATGCGGATGGCCTTGATCTCCGAGGCAAAGTAGACGCTGCGTCCTCCGGCGGTGGCCCAGTAAAGCGGCCGGATGCCCACGGGGTCCCGGGCGAGTACGAGGTACCCGCCCCGGCCGGTCCCCAGATCCCGCCAGGCCCCGATGGCGTACATCCCGTGCAGCCGGGCGATTTGCGCGGCGACCCGGCGTGCCAGCCGCTCCGCCGGGGCCGGGAAGCCGTCATCTGCCCTCCCCGGTGCCTCTTCCGGGACGGGCCCGTCCAGCGCCTCTTCCAGCAGGTGCGCCACGACCTCCGTATCGGCGCCGGTGGCAAAGCGGTGCCCCCGTCCTTCGAGCAGGCGCCGCAGCTGCTGGTGGTTGTAGATCTCGCCGTTGGCCACGACCCAGGTGCGGCCCGTCTCATCGGAGATCGGCTGGGCGCCCCGTTCCACGTCGACGATGGCTAGGCGGGCGTGGCCCAGCACGACCACGGGTCTCGATGCCGGCGCCCGGTAGAAGCCCTGCCCATCGGGCCCCCGGTAGGCCGTTCGCAGGATCATCTCCCGGACCGCCCCCTGGGAGGGAATGCCCACCCCACCTGCGACGCTACACACCGGGCATCGACCCCCTGGCCGCGACCCTACCCTGCCGGGCCACCCGGTCGAGCAGGCGGCGGACCCTGTCCGCTTCGGGCATGACGCGCTCGGTCGACGGGTCGACGGCCCTGCAGGCGCCGCCGATGATCCGGGTGACGACCTCGCCGCGCGCCTCGGGATTGTTGCGAAGGTGCGGCGCGTCGATGATGCCGGCGTGCACCGCCCGGGCGAGCGTGCCCGCGTCGGCCCACGGGTCTTTCGTCCCCTGCGGGGCCAGCTCCCGGATGGCCTCCAGGATCACCCCGGCCTCTGCGACGAGCTCCTGCTTGCGCTCCTGCACCCTGGGGTCGGCCGCCATGTCCGGAAGGCCGCCCAGCGCGTCCTTGATGGCGCCCCTGGCGATCTTGACGCTCTCCACGATCTCCGCCGGCGTGGCCGCGTGATCCGCTTCGCAGAAGGCCACCACGTGCACGATGTGCGGCCGCAGTGCCATCTGCAGCAGCACCGAGGCCCCCAGGTGCCCTTTGGCGACGAGCAGGTCGGCAGGGTGGCTGGACAGCCCGACGCGCGTCTCCCGCAGCGTGGCGAAGCGCTCGTCGTGCAGCGACTCGATCAGCTCGACCTTGGCCAGCATCTTGGCGAGGTCCATGGCCGGGGAGGTCGCCGGAGGCGTGTTGAACATGTACTGGGCCACGTAGTGGCGTACGCCGGCCGCCTTCGCGTTGTACGCGGCCAGGAACGCCATGGCCACCGCCACCGCGTCCGGCGCGTCCCGCAGGCTCCAGTGGTGCGACTCGTTCGACTCCACCGCGATGCCCCTCTGGGCGTGCCAGGCGAAGGCCTCCTGCGCCTCCCGGATGGTTTGATCCAGAGGCCGGTTGCTGCGGCCGTCCAGCGCGCTGTACCAGGTCAGGGGCACCGCTGCCCAGGCGTTGTGAATGGTCGCGGCGAGCACCTCCGCCATGCGCAGGATGTCGCGCGTGCCGCTGTAGGCCCGCAGCAGGGGATAGTTGCCCCGCCGGCTCGCCTCGTAGATGCGGCGCAGGTCCTCCTCCGTGCGGACAGGGGCTCCTCCGGCCCCGTCCTGCTCGGGATCCATCTCCTCCGGGCGGAAGAAGCACTCCTGGCAGTTTTGGTCGGTGGCGATCGAAATCACGTCCAGCACCCTCGACTCGGCGAGCTCCGCCACCCCCCGTATCGTGGCCTCGAGGTCGGGAAGGCCGAAGTGGTGCCGTAGGATGGGATAGGGCCGCTGCCACTCGACCCGCTCGGGCAGGGTCTCGGGGTATTCCACCCGGCCGTCCAGGCCGCCGTCATCGACCACGAGAGCCCGGGTGCCCTCCACGCCGTGGTCCGATAGCGCCCGGTACAGCCGCCTCAGGTAGATGGCGGTCTCCCGGTCGTCCCCGGTGCCGTCGAATACCCGCTCGAAGTACCCGGCTTCCCGGGCCACGGCCGCCACGGGCGGTGTACCGCCGAACAGGAAGAGACGCCCCTCCTTCAGCCCTTCCTCCTCGAGCCGGCGCCCCAGCTGCCGGAGCACGCGCCGGCCGGCCTCGGGGGTGAGACGGTAGCTCAGGGCTACCACCTCGGGCCGTTGGGTGCGGATCGCCTCGAGCAGCCTCTCCACCTTCACGGCAGGCCCCAGGAAGTGCACCGTGAAGCCTGCCTCCTGCGCCATCTGGGTGAACCGGTAAACGCCTGCCACGTGGACGCACTCGCCCACGGCGGCGGCCAGCATGCGCACCATGTCGTCACCCCACCATCTCGATTGCTGCCGTCGTCTGGATCCACGCAACGTCTTGCCCTATCGGGCCTGGAGCAGACCCTCGCGCGGCTCCGGCAGCCCGGCGGTCACCATCTCGCGCAGCTCCTCGGGGCCGGCACCATGCCAGCCCAAATTGGCGAGCGTCCTCCCGCCGTGCTCCCGCAGGTCGACGCCCACCAGCTCGCAGGCCATGTCGATGACCGCGTGCATGAGCGGAGTGCGCACGCCTGCCATCCGGCCGAGCTCGGTGAGCGGTACGAGCCCCGTCGGCACGTCTTCCAGCAGGTAGCGGTGATGCAGCGTCGTGGGCGCCATCACCCCGGCGTACGCCGGGTTGGCCGCCACCAGGGACTCGAGCGTGCGAAGCGAGCGCGGCAGGCCGTAGCTTTGCCGCAGCCACGACTCGACCGGTTCGGCCTGCACGCCCCAGGCCCGGGCCACGGCGAGCCGCTCCCGGTCGAGGCCCCGCACCAGCGACGCCACCGCCGGGGTGATCCCCTCACGGTAGTACTCGAACGACTGCCCCGACTGGATCCGCCCCGCGTTGAGCACCATGGGCGCCGGGTGGAACATCGCGCCGATGTTGTTGAGGCTCGTCACGAGCACGCTTCTCGCCGGCACGCACCGGCCCAGGTAGCGCATCAACGCCAGCGCTTCCCCGACGTGCCAGGGCGGGATGGCCGCCAGGCGCACCCGGCGCTTGAGCCCGCTGACGCGCACGCGCCCCGGCGCAGGGCTCCTGCTGGTGTACAAGAGCGTGTCGGTCTCCGCCACCGCCCGCACGCAGGTGCCCAGGCGCTGGAGACGGCTGGCGAACTCCAGAGCCCCGAGGGTGCGGCCCGGATGCAGGATGACCACGTGATGCGCGTCCAGGAACGGGGCCATCCGCTCGGCGAGCTCCCCATGAGCGGTGGCCGGCGTGGTCACGATGACCACGTCCACATTGCGCAGCTCGTCGAAGCCCGTCGAGGCGCGCGCGATGGGCGCGACGCCCTGCCAGATGCCTTCGACCTCGATGACGGGCCGCTCCAACAGCGGCCGTAGCCGGTCGGCGCTGCGGTTGATGAGCACCGGGCGCATGCCTATCCGGCTGAGGCTCACGGCCGTGGCCAGCCCTCCGGGACCGGCTCCTACCACGGCCACTCGGACCATCGGTACCATGGCTGTCGTGCCGCCTCCCTCGTGGAGATGGAGTCGCCAGAGCGGCAAACGAGACTCGGCCGAAAGCCGGACACCTTCCCGCCCGCGCGCTCCCGCGCTGGGTCACGTCGCCGGGAGGGCGCGCGAACGCAGGCGTCCTGGCGAGGGAGCCCGGCTCGGGTGAGACGAAGCGGTCCGGAGGTTAGAAAGCAGCGATCCATGCCACGCCGGGCCCACCTCCTCCTCCCACGCTTGCGGGGTTAGCTGACGGGCTCGGATCGAAGGAGTCTGACCCGTCCGGCCGGCACCCGGGGTGACGACCCCGGATGAGGGAGGATGCCGTCGTGCCGGCCAGATTCGCCCCGGTAACGGAGTGGGTCCCCCGCTTCCCCGGAAGCCCCAGGGCATCCGGAGAATTCAGCGTTCAAGTGGGCCGGTCGGCCTGTCATCGGCCAACCGCTGGCGCTATTAGGTTGTAGGAGCCATCTGCCCGTAGTCTAGCAGGGCTCGAAACGCGATGTCAAGCGCAGCTCGTGCGTTCCCACTACGGGCTGTCCATGGTCGGTGTGGTCTCACAGGCTCGCTCGAGCGCTTTCTTGCTCGTCGGCACGCCCACACACGACCCGTTTGGGATGGGCGACCCTGTCCGCCGGGGCCCGGCTGCGAAGACCGGCCTGAGGTACAATGGTGCCGTTACCGTGGTGCTGTCGTTCGGCGTGGCTGCCCGCTCGCAGCCGTCGCCCGCCAGGCAGGGAGGTCACGGAACGTGCCGGCCGGACGCTCGCGTTCGGAGCGCTACCGCATCGCTCGGGTCTTCGCGCAGCGGGGCCTGGTCGCCACCAGCCATTCGCTGGCGGCGCAGGCGGGCCTGCGTATCCTGATGGAGGGCGGCAACGCCGTCGACGCGGCCATCGCCACCGCCGCCTGCCTGGTGGTGGTGGAGCCCACCTCGTGCGGCCTGGGCGGCGACGCCTTCGCCATCGTCTGGGACGGAGAGCGCCTGCACGGCCTCAACGCCTCCGGGCCGGCGCCCGCCGCGCTCGACGCCGAAGCCCTGCGCCGCCGGGGCCTGGCGCAGGTGCCCACCGAAGGGTGGGAGTCCGTGACGGTCCCGGGGGTCGTAGCGGGCTGGGCTGCCCTGGCCAGGCGCTGGGGCAGCATGCCCCTCACGCGGGTGCTGGCGCCGGCCATCGAGTACGCGGAGCGGGGCCACCCGGTGCCGGTGCGCACTGCGCTGTTGTGGCAGGCGGCTGCCGCCCGCTTCGGGCAGCGCCAGGACTTCCGAGAGGCTTTCCTGCCGGGGGGACGGGCGCCCCGGGCCGGCGAGATCGTCCGCCAGCCGGACCAGGCGCGCACCTTGCGGCTCATCGCCGAGTCAGGCGGCGAGGCGATGTACCGCGGGCCGCTCGCCCTGGAGATCGCCCGGTATGCCGCCCGCACCGGCGGCTACCTGACCCTGGAAGACCTGAGCGCCTACGAGGCGGAGTGGGTCGACCCCCTCTCGACGCGATACCGGGACGTCGAGGTCTGGGAGCTCCCTCCCAACGGGCAGGGGGTGGCGGCCCTGCTGGCCCTCGGCATCGCCTCGCGCTTCGACCCGGCTCCGGCTGGCCCGGCTGCCGGCGGCTCCCGTTTCCCGGATGCCCGCTGGAGCCACCTGCTGGCCGAATCGCTGCGCCTGGCCCTGCACGAGGCGTATCAGCACGTGGCCGATCCACGGCGGGCGCCGGTCCCGGTCGAGCGCTTCACGGACCCTGCCTTCGCCGCGGCGCTGGCCCTGCGCATCGACCCCGGACACGCCATCCCCGAGCCCATCCCCGACCGTTCGGCAGCGGGCGGCACCGTCTACCTCTGCACGGCCGACGAGCAGGGGCGGATGGTCTCGTTCATCCAGTCCAACTTCTACGGTTTCGGCTCGGGGGTGGTCGTGCCGGGTACCGGCATCGCGCTGCAAAACCGGGGGGCCGGGTTCAACCTGATTCCCGGGCATCCCAACGAGCTTGCGCCCGGGAAGCGGCCGTTCCATACGATCATCCCGGGGTTCCTGACCCGGAAGGGCCGGCCGCTGGCCGCGTTCGGGGTGATGGGGGGCGACATGCAGGCGCAGGGCCACGTGCAGGTCGTCTCCGCCCTGGTCGACGGCGGGCTCGATCCCCAGGCGGCGCTCGACCTGCCGCGCTTTCGGGTCATGCCCGGCGGCCACCTGGCGCTGGAAGAGGGCTTCGACCCGGAGCTCGCCCGGGCGCTTGCCGGGATGGGCCATCCCATCTCGACCGGGCAGGCGCCGCTCGGCTTCGGAGGCGGCCAGATCGTCTGGCGAGACCCGGAGAGCGGCGTCTACGTGGGCGGCTCCGATCCGCGCAAGGACGGGCAAGCCGCGGGATGGTAGCCACCGGAGGCGACCGCTACGGCCGCCTGAAGACTGCCACGAGCCTCCGGGACTCCAGGGTCAGCGGCTCTTCCCCGTTGAGCGTCCCGTACGCCCCCGCCAGCTCGAAACCGACCTCCCTGGCCATCCTGGCCAGCTCCACCAGGCTGTACTGGCGGATGGAGAAGCGGCGGCGCTCCACCCGGCCGCCGTCCAGGATGACGACCCGGTCCGTCTCGGTGCGGTCGGTGAGCACGTTGTACCGTACCCTCTCCAGCGTGAAGGCACCCGGTGTCTCCACCCAGACCTGCTCGCTCCCCGACCGGATCAGCCAGTACTTGTGGATCATCTCCATCACGAGCCGGCCGCCCGGCCGCAGGCTCTCGTAAAACGCCGCCATCACCCGGGCGTCCTCCGCCTCGTCTTCCAGGTACCCGAAAGAGCTGAACAGGTTGATGGCCACGTCGAACGCCTGCGGCCGCCGGAAGTCGCGCATGTCCTGGCGCACCCACTCGACGGCCTCCTCGCGCAGCCCCGCCTCCTCCGCCCGCCTGCGCGCCACGTCGAGCAGGTAGGCCGACAGGTCGACCCCGGTCACCCGGTACCCGCGGCGGGCGAGCTCGATGGAGTGGCGCCCCTGCCCGCACGGCATGTCCAGGATGTCGGCCGGCGGGCTCAGCTCCAGCAGCCGCTCGAGGCCATCCACCTGCTCGGAGGTGTACTCCGCGGTCAGGAGCGGGTCATAGGTCGCGAGGTACGTCTCGTCGAAGAGTTCCTCGTACCAGGCCATGGCGCACCTGCCTTCGCTGGGGCTTTGCCGTCACCGGCCGTTCCCCGAGGAGGCGCTCCTCCCCGAGGCTGCGGCCCTGGCCCGCTCCGTCAACCGGCAAAAGGCGCATACCTCGCCGGGGGTCGGTTCGCCGCAGACACGGCACGCCTGCAGCCGCACGGGCTCCTTGGGGAAGTGGCGCCGGCCCCGCTCGTAGAAGCCGAAGACGAACTGCTGCTTGGTGCCCGGCGCCACGTGCTCCAGGCGGTTGAGCACCTCCTTGTACAGGTGAGAGGTGGCACCGGCCGCCATGGGGCACTCGTCCACCTCGTAGTCGATCCCCTGAAGCACGGCGTAGGCGGCCACTTCCCGCTCGGCCAGGCGCACCAGCGGCTTCACCTTCTTCACCAGCCCCTCTTCGGTCGCCGGCATGACCGCCGACTGGCGGGCCATGTAGTCGAGCTGCCAGTGGAGGACGTTGCCGAGCAGCGTGGCGGCCTCGTCGTCCAGGTTGTGTCCCGTCGCCACCACGGTGTAGCCGTGCTCCCGGGCGAAGCGGTTGAACAGGTGCCGCTTGGTCATGCCGCACGCCGAGCAGGGGATGCGGCGGGTGCGCCGGGCGAGCTCCCCGATGCCGAACCCGATCTCCTCGGCGACGGAGACCACGTGCAGGGTCAGCCCCCGCTCCCCGGCGAACGCCCGGGTCCTGGCCGCCGACTCCTCCGAGTACGCTCCGATCCCGAGCTGGACGTGCAGCCCGTCGGGCCGGTATCCCAGGCGGTGGAGGATGTCCCACAGCGCCAGGCTGTCCTTACCGCCCGAGACGGCCACCAGGATCCGGTCGTCGGGGGCGAGCATCCCCTCGTCCTCGATGGCCCGCTGCACCTGGCGCAGCACGTGTTCCACGAAGTGGTCCCGGCAAAACGCGGCGTGATGGCGAGACACCTCGACCACCGCCGGGCCGCGGCACTTGACGCACTTCATCCGATGGCACCACCGCTTCTCACGACCCCTTGGGCGCCGGCTTCAGCGGCCGCCCGACAAGGCAGGCCGTACCTCGATCTCGTCGGCGTCTTCCACGACGCTGTCCCGGGTGAGGAGGCTCTGCCCCCGGATGACGATGACCGTCTCGGGGTTGATGCGCAGCTCTTCCAGGATGCTCTGAACCGTACGCGGTCCTCGCATCACGTGCTCCTGCCGTTTGGGAATGCGGATGAGCACTTTCAAGAGCCCGCCTCCCTCCTTCTGGCGATTCAAACAATAGCCTTCATCACCTGGCCCGTCAAACGAGCCGTGGCGTGCTACAATGCCTTGTCCGGCCGAGACGAGGGGGCGGGTGGGAGGCGTCACGAGCACGATGGACACCGCCATGGAAGCGACCACCGGAGGCCGAGGGGCCGGGTCCAGGCAGCCGCCCGGGCTGAAGCGGCGGCTCAGGCGGCTGGAGGAAGCCGTGAAAACCATCCTGGCCAACATCGGCGAGGATCCGGGCCGCCCGGGCCTGGCCCAGACGCCTGAACGGGTGGCCCGCATGTACCTGGAGCTCTTCTCCGGGCTCGGCTCCGATCCGGCCGAGCAGCTCACCGTGCTCGAGGAGGAAGGAGCCGGGGATCTGGTGATCGTGCGCGACATCCCCCTCTACTCGATGTGCGAGCACCACCTGATCCCGTTCATCGGGCGCGCCCACGTGGCGTACCTGCCCGACCAGGGGCGCATCACCGGGCTTTCCAAGATTGCACGCCTCGTGGAGGGTTATGCGCGCCGGCCGCAGGTACAGGAGCGCCTGACCCGCCAGCTCGCCGACGCCATCGAGGCGCGCCTTGCGCCGCGCGGCGTGGCGGTGGTCGTGGAGGCGGAGCACCTGTGCATGGTCATGCGCGGCGTGCGGGCTCACGGCTCTCGAGTCGTGACGGTGGCGGTGCGCGGGCTGTTCGCCTCGGATCCTGCCGAGCGGGAACAGGTCATCGCCCAGCTGCGCTCCTGAGGCGTGCTGTCCCGCGCGGGCGCTTCACGGCCCGCGCACCGGCGCCGCCGGCTCAGCCTGCGGCTGCGGCGAACGCTGCCCGGGCAGCCTCCGTCACTTCGCCGGTGACCCGCTCGTCGTGGGCCGTGGACAGGAAGATGGCCTCCAGCATGGCCGGGGCCAGGTGCACCCCGCGCTCCAGCATGGCGTGGAAAAAGCGCGCGTAAGCGCCGGCGTCGCCTTCCTGCGCCTCGGTGAAGTCCTGGGGCGCCTGGGCGCGAAACGATAATCCCAGCATCGCGCCGACCTGGACGACGGAGACGCAGGCCCCGGCCTCCTTCGCTGCCTGGCGCAGCCCGTCCGCCAGCCGCCGCGCACGGGCCTCCAGGCACTCGTAGATCCCTTCCTCCCTCTGGAGTTCCCGGAGCGTCGCAAGCCCCGCCGCGACCGCGATGGGGTTGCCCGAGAGGGTGCCGGCCTGGTACACGGGACCCTGCGGGGCGACCAGCTCCATGAGCTCCCGGCGGCCCGCGTACGCGCCGGCGGGAAGCCCACCCCCCATGATCTTGCCGAGGCAGGTGAGATCCGGTTGGACGCCGAAGCGGCCCTGCGCTCCGCTCCATCCCACCCGGAAGCCCGTGATGACCTCGTCGAAGATCAGCAGGCTCCCGTTACGGCGCGTGATGGCGCGCAGGCCCTCCAGGAAACCCGGTTTGGGCAGGACGACCCCCATGTTGGCGGCCACCGGCTCCACGATCACGGCGGCGATCTCCTGGCCCCAGCGGGAAAAGAGCGCCTCCACGTCTTCGAGGTGATTGTAACGTGCAAGCAGCGTCTCACCGGCCGCGCCGGGGCTCACTCCGGGGGAGGCCGGCGAGACGGAGGTTGCTCCCGCCCAGGTGGGGGCTGCTCCTCCGCCGGCCGAGTACAGGGCCGCCCCGGAGCCGGCCTTGACCAGCATCGCATCCGAGTGGCCGTGGTAGCACCCCTCGAACTTCACCACGTAGCGGCGGCCGGTCGCTGCCCGGCTCAACCGCACGGCGCTCATGACGGCCTCGGTGCCGGAGTTGACCAGCCTCACCATCTCGACGGACGGTAGCGCCGAGGCGATCAGCTCGGCGAGCTCCACCTCGGCGGTGGTCGGCATCCCGAAGCTGGTGCCCGACGCGGCGGCCCGCTGCACCGCCTCCACGACGGCCGGGTGGGCGTGGCCCAGGATGAGCGCCCCCCACGACTGCACCAGGTCCACGTAGCGGCGGCCGCTCACGTCCCAGACGTAAGGCCCCTCGCCTCGTGCGGCGAACACCGGGGTACCCCCTACCGCCCGAAACGCCCGGACCGGGCTGTTGACGCCACCCGGCATGACTCTGCGGGCTCGTTCCCACCACTGTGGGGTTTCCACGCGCGTCCCCCTCCCCGCCGTGCGGCTTCTCCCCCTCGGCGGCGCGGGCTTCAGCCTTCCCGCAGCCACCGCGCCGCCTGCGATGCGTAGTACGTGATGATCAGGTCGGCGCCGGCCCGGGCCATGGAGGTCAGCATCTCGAGCACGATCGGGCGCCGGTCGATCCAACCCCGGGCGGCCGCCGCCTCGACCATCGCGTACTCGCCGCTGACGTTGTAGGCCGCCAGCGGCACGGTCGTCCGGTCGCGAAGCTGCCGCAGCACGTCCAGATAGGCCAGAGCCGGCTTGACCATCACGATGTCGGCCCCCTGCGCCAGGTCCAGGTCCACCTCCCGCAGCGCCTCCCGGGCGTTGGGCGGGTCCATCTGGTAGGCCCTCCGGTCGCCGAAAGCGGGCGCAGACCCCGCGGCCTCCCGGAACGGCCCGTAGAACGCCGAGGCGAACTTGGCCGAATAACCCATGATGGCGACGTCTTCGTACCCTTCGGCGTCCAGCGCCTCCCGGATGGCCGCCACCTGGCCGTCCATCATGGCGCTCGGCGCCACGACGTCGGCTCCCGCACGGGCGTGCGAGAGGGCGGTAGCCGCCAGGCGGGGCAGAGTCGCGTCGTTGTCCACCTCCACCTGGCCGCGGCGCTCCCGCAGGATGCCGCAGTGGCCGTGCTCCGTGTACTCGCAGAGGCAGACGTCGGTGATCACCACCAGCTCCGGCAAGCGCTGCTTGAGGCGGCGCACCGCCTGCTGCACGACGCCCTCGGGGTCGTCCGCGCCGCTCCCGCGCGGGTCTTTGCTCGCGGGGATCCCGAAGAGCAGCACGGCCTGCACGCCCGCCTCGAGCGCCTCGGATGCCGCCTGCTCCACCCGGTCGACCGGCCAGCGCATCACGCCGGGCATCGACTCCACCGGCTCCGGGGGGATGCCCGCCGGATGCACGAAACAGGGCTGGATCAGTTGCTCCGGAGAAAGGCGCACCTCCCGCACCATCGACCTCAAGGCTGCCGTGCGGCGAAGCCGCCGGGGGCGCACCGCCGCGCCCCTGGCCCGCGCCCCGTCGCCGGGCCGGCTGCCCGGGCTTCCCGTCCACACGCTCATCGCCCTTGCCCGTCCCCTTCCATCCGAAGCTCTTGCCAGGCTCGCGCGCACGCCGCCGCCAGCGCCTCGGGCGATGGCGACGTGGCCTGCTCGACCCGCCACCCCGCGCCGAGCGCCGCGCCCGCCGTCGTCGGCCCGATGGCCACCACCCGCACGCGCCCGGGCGGCGGGCCTTTGAGGTGGGCCGTGACGGCACAGACGGCGCTCGGGGATGCCGCCACCAGCACGTCGACCTCGCCCGAGCGCACCAAGGCGGCGGCCCGCGCTGCGTTGGCCGGGTCGTCCAGGGTGCGGTACGCTTCGACGCGCACCACTGTGGCGCCGCCCGCGGCGAGCTCTCGCTGCAGCATCTCGTCCGCCCGATCCCCGACGGCCAGCAGGATCCGGGCCCCCTGCAGGTGCCCGCACCGGGCCAGCGCGGCAGGTATGGCAGCCGCCCGGGGCTCGTCCGGCATGCAGTCGACCCGTACGTGCGCCGCTTCCAGCGCCCTGCGGGTCGCCGCCCCCACCGCGCAGACCCGAGCCGGCAGCTGCCCGCCGGCGCCTCCTGCGGGAGCCGCTTGCTCGCCCGCGGCGGCCGCTCCCCTGC
The DNA here is from genome assembly GCF_035593305.1 of Limnochorda sp. L945t. GTDB lineage: Bacteria > Bacillota > Limnochordia > Limnochordales > Geochordaceae > Carboxydichorda > Carboxydichorda subterranea. The sequence goes on from NZ_CP141615.1 coordinate 2,617,389, forward strand.
CGGGAGCCACCGCCCGCAGGGCCTCGGCCAGGGCCTGGGCGCCGTTGGGGCTCGTGACCACGATCCAGTCGAAACAGCCCTCCCATGCTTCCCGGCACGCCCGCCGCAACGCCTCCGGGTCATCGGGGGGAGCGATCCGCAGCACCGGGACAGGAGTCACCCGCGCCCCCTCCGCTTCCAGGGCCGCAACCGCCGGGCCGGCCTGGTGGGCGGGCCGCGTCACCAGCACCCTACACCCCGAAAGGCGCATCAACGGCCTCCCCCTGCCCTGACTGCACCCGGGCGAGCAGCCGTTCTGCCAGTGTTTCTCCTGCCCGGGCGGCCGAGCCGACGAGCGCCTGGGGCTCTTCCCCCGGCGCCTCCGCCTCGAGCGAGCCCCGGGCCGCCATCCAGCCCTGGGGCCGGCCGTCGCCTGCCGGCAGCGCCAGGAAGCCCGTGATGCGAATGTGCCGCCCGCGTACCGACGCGAGCGCCCCGACCGGCCACCGGCAGCCCGCGCCCGTGCGCGCCTGAAACGCCCGCTCCGCCTCGGCCTGCGCCCGCAGCTCCGGGCGGTCCAGGAGGCCCAGCACCGCCAGCACCTCGGGGTCGTCCCGGCGGCACTCCACCGCCAGGATGCCCTGCCCCGCTGCCGGCACCATCGCCTCCGGAGCGAAATAGGCGCTCACCCGCCCTGCGAGCCCCAGGCGATGCAGGCCGGCCGCCGCCAGCACCAGCCCGTCGGCGCGGCCCTCCTCCAGGCGGCGCAGCCGGGTCTCCACGTTGCCCCGCACCTCGACGGCGCGCACCTCCGGATGCAGCATGCGCACCTGCACCCACCGCCGCATGGACGACGTGCCGATCCTTGCCCCGGCTCCGAGGCCCCGCAGGCGTCCGGCCGCGTCATCGACCGGCGCACGCCCCGCCGCCGGCCACTGCCCGCCTTCCGCCACGGCCAGCACCAGCGCGTCGCGCGGGTCTTCCCGGGCGGGAAAGGCCGCGAGCACCAGGGCGTCGGGGAGTTGCGTCGGTACGTCCTTCAGGCTGTGAACGGCGAGGTCGCAGCGCCCCTCCAGCAGCGCGTGCTCGAGTGCCTTGACGAACGCTCCCACCGTCCCCCCTGGCCCCACCAGCAGGTCGGCCGGCGCCCCCTCGCCGGGCCGCTCCCCCCCACCGCCCGCACCGGCCCCGGCCGGCCGGTCACCGGCCCACCGCGCCGAGGCCACGTCCCCGTGGGTCGTGACGGGCACCACCTCGAACTCCAGGCCGCCCGCCCGCCGGCGCAGCATCTCCACCACCAGCGCCGTCTGCTGCATCGCCAGCCGGCTGCCACGGGTCGCCACCCGAAGCGTGCGTCCCATCATCAGCCAGCCGCCCTCGCCGCATCGGCGCCGCCGCTTCCCTGCGCTTCCGTGCGCGGCGGCCCGGCGACGAGCTCCTTGAGGTAGACGGTGGGGAGGTGCATGAGCTTGTTGGTGAGCCGGCGGGTGAGATGTTCCACGACTTCCCTCGCCCGGGGCGAGAGCTCCCCGTCCAACCTGCCGAGCGCCCACTCGAGCTCGGCGAGGCGGACCTCCTCCGCCTGCCGGCGCATCGCTACCACCTCCGGAGCGGCCTGGCGCTGGCGCAGCCACTCCACGAAGTGGGCCACCTCCTGGCCGACGATGTGGTGGGCCGCCTCGAGGTCGGCCGCCCCTGGCGGCCCGGAGAAGGCCCCGCCGCCGGCCCCCAGGTCGTCGATGTGCAGCACGATCAACCCCGGCGGCATCGGGTCGGGCACCTCCACGTCCCGGGGCACGGCCAGGTCGATCACCCAGAGCGCGCCCTTACCGTTGCGCCGCTGCGCGGCGCTCGCCAGGGAGGCCGCGTCGATCACGGCGCCCGGCGCCGCCGTCGCCGACACGACCAGGTCGGCCGCCCGCAGCACGGCGGGAAGGGCCTGCAGGCCCTCCGCCCTGAGCTCGACCTCCCGGTGGAGCCCCCGCCGCCCTTCGATCACCGCCTGTGCGGCGTCCCGGGCCCGTTCGGGGCGCCTCGCGCAGACGGTAAACCGGCGCACGCCCCGCTCGAGCGCCTCCTGCAGGGCCAGCATCGCCATGCTGCCGCTGCCCACCACCGCGAGATGGGCCTGGTCCCACCGCACGCCGCCCTCTTCCGCCCGCCGCAGCGCCGCCCGGACCAGCGAAGGGCTCCCGCGGCCGAGGCCGGTCTCCGCCCGCACCCGCTTGCCGGCCCGCACGGCCCTCTCCCACAGCGCGCTCAGCACGCCGCCCACGGGCCTCACCCGCCGGGCCATCTCCATGGCGTCGCGCACCTGCCCCAGGATCTGGGGCTCCCCGACGATGGCCGACTGCAGCCCCGCCGCCACCTCGGCGAGGTGGCGTGCGGCATCCTCGCCGGCTCGCTGCACGGCGTGTACCCGGATGGCGCGCTCGCTCATCCCGGAGCGGTGCGCCAGGCTCCGTACCACCCCGTTGAGGGCGCCCGCCTCTTCCACGTACACCTCGATCCGGTGGCAGGTGGAGAGCACCACGGATCCCGCTCCTTCGGTCCTCAGCCACTGCTCCACTTGCTCGGGGGTAGACAAGCGCAGGCGCTCTCTCACCTCGAGGGGCGTCGTGCGGTAGTCGAATCCTACCATTGCCGGCCGGGTGCCCTCGCCCGCTCCCGGGGTGCCACTCCGCCCGGCGGCAGCAATCCGGTACGCAGCGCGCATCAGCCGGTCGCCTCCTTGTCGGGCAGCGCCGGGGCATGCCCGCCAGGACCGTAGCGCTCGAGCGTCGCGACCAGGAGCTCGTCGAAAAAGCGCCCCGCCCGCTGAAGGATCTGCCACCCTTCGGGGTCTCCGGCCGGCGGCCGGTCGAGGGACTGGGCGAGCGCCTGCATGATGCTCTGGCGGAAGACCAGGAAGGCCCGCGCCGTCTCCGCGGCCGACAGCCCCATCTGCACGGCTTCCTCGCCGTAGCGCCGCATGATCTGCCGGGCGCTGTGCAGGTACGACTCCCCGTCGCCCGGTCGCGCCGCGAAGTGCACGAGCAGCCCCAGCAGCTGCCGGCCGCTCGCCCGCAGCGCCTCCTCCCGGGTGCGGTAGCGCGCTCTCCACGGTTCGCCCGGCAGCCTCCTCCCCAGCTCCTGCCGGGTCGCAGACAGCGCCAGGCGGGCCAGATGGTCCACTCCGCCTTCTGCCGGCACGTTCTGCCCCCTGGCCAAAAACGCCAGGAGATCGGCCCGCCGGTAGCGCCGGTGGCCACCAGGGGTGCGGAAGGCGCTGATGCGCCCCTCGTCGGTCCACCGCCGCAGGGTCGTCTCGTGGACGCCCAGGATCTGGCAGGCCTCTTTGACGCTCACCCAGTCCACGGCCAACCGGGTCACCCCATGTCCGCCACGGCGTCGCGCAGGCTCTTGCGCACGCCCGTCACGAACGGCGTCTCGACCTTGACGTAGCGCCGGGCCCCTGCGGCCCGCAGTGCCCGGATCATCTCCACCAGGCGCGGGAGATGGTCCGTCTCGAAGGCCAGGATCCACTCCCAATCCCCGAGCCCGAAGGCCATCACGGTGTTGGCCCGCACGTCCGGATAGGGCCGGGCCAGCTCTCCGTGCTCCCGCAAGAGCGCCGCCCGCTCGGCCGGCGCCAGCAGGTACCACTCCGGCGTGCGGACGAACGGATAGATGCAGAGGAACCGGCGCGGCGGCTCCCCCTGCACGAAGGCCGGGATGTGCTCGGGGTTGAACTCGGCCGGCCGGTGCAGCCCGAGAAACGCCCACGTGAGCTCGAGGTGCCGGCCCAGCTGGCTGCGGCGGAAGCGCACGAAGGCCTCCTGTAGCGCCTCGGCCGACGGCCCGGTCCACCACATCATGAGGTCCGCATCGGTCCGGAAGCCCGCCGTCGAGTAAACGCCCCGGACGCTCACCCCGCCAGGCGCCGGCTCGTGCTCGAGGCCCAGCAGCGGCTCGGCCGCCTCCACGGCCCGTTGCCGGTCCGCCTCTGCGAGCGCGCTCCAGCCCGGCGCTCCCTTCCAGATCGTGTAGTAAGCGAAGGTGTCCGCCTGTTGCTCGGCCATCGCCAGCACTCATGCCCCTTTCCTGACCGCGTGGCTCGCCCGGGCGAGGCAGCGCTGCGCCGCCTCCTGCCCCTGGCGCACGCAGTCCGAGATCCCCATGCCCCTCCACGCGGCGCCCGTGACGAAGAGCCCGGGCCACCGCGAGACCTGTCGCTGCACCTGCTCCACCAGCCCCAGATGCCCGACCCGGTACTGGGGCATGGCCCGGGGCCAGCGGAACAGCTGCCGCCAAAGCGGTGGCTGCTCGATCCCTGCGATCTTCGCGAGGTCCTCCTGAAGCGCCTCCAGGAGCCGATCGTCGGGCAACTCGAGCGCCGCGTCGTCCCCGTGACGCCCCACGAAGCAGCGGATCACCACCAGGCCCCTCGGGCTGGTATGCGGCCATTTGGACGACGCCCACGTGCACGCGGTCAGGTGCAGGCCCATCCGCCGCGCCTCGACCGAGGGCACGAGCACCCCCGACGTGCGGCGCACCGCCGACCCCTCCTCCACGGCGCCCGCGGGGTAGACCAGGGCGGCCACGGCCGTCGAGGCGAAGACGAACTGATCGAGCCCCGCGGCCATGCCCGGATCCCAGGGCCGGACCAGCCTGGCGGCCGCCGGGGGCGGCACGGTGACCACCACGGCGTCGAACGGCCCCGAGGCCCGCCCGCCTGCCAGGAGCACCCGCCATCCGCCCGCGCTGCCCGGCGGCTCGAGCCCCGTGACCGCCGCGCCCGTGTGAAGGAGGACTCGCGGCCGCAGATATGCCTCCAGCGCCTGGACGAGCTGCGACAGCCCGCCCCGGAAAGTGGCGAACGGAGAGGAAACCCCCGCACCGTTGGGAGAGGTGCCGCGGCCTGCCGCAGCGGGCGTGCCTCGCCCCGGGTGCCTTCCGTCGCGCCGGGCCAGCATGGCCCGCACCAGCCCGCCGTAGCGCAGTTCGTCCTGGCGCAACGAAGGGTAGGTCGCGAGCAGGCTGAGCTCCCACGGGTCGCCGGCGTGGATGCCGGCAAGCAGCGGTTCGGCCAGGTACCGGACCGCCTCGGCGCCCAGGCGCCTGCGCACGAAGGCGCCGAGCGACTCGTCGGAATCGCCGGGACGAGGCGGGATCACGACGTCCAGACCCATCCGCACCTTGCCCGCCCAGCTCACGATGGGGCTGCGCAAGAACGGCCCCACGCGGGTCGGCATCAGGGCGAACAACCCGTCGGGCAGCTCCACCAGCCGGCCGCCCCGCATCACGAGGGTCTTGCGCCTGGCCGGGTCGGGGGTCACCACCTGGTCGCCGAGCCCGAGCATCCGGGCCAGCTCGAGCGCCCAGGGCTTGAACGTGTAAAGCGAGTCGGGGCCGGCCTCCACCATCGCGCCCTCGAAGGCCGGGCCGGCCTCGTCCAGACGCACGGTGCGTACCTTGCCGCCCAGACGGCCGGCCGCCTCGAAGAGCTCCACGCTGGCGCCGGGCCCTTCGGCCCGCCCCTGCCGCACCAGCTCATGGGCGGCCGCAAGGCCCGTGATCCCGCCGCCGATGATCGCCACCCTCATACGGGCCCGCCACCCCTGGCCGTCATGTCCACCCGCCGTCCTCCGGCCCGGCCTCGATCACGAGCCGGGCCAGGGCCTCGATGAAGTCCTCGGCGTCGTTGAGCGAGGCGGTTCTCACCATGGCGATCCCGAGCCGGCGGGCCTGGGCGGCCGCCTCGACATCGAGGTCGTAGAGCACCTCCAGGTGGTCGGCCACGAAACCCACGGGGCAGACCACCACGCGGCCCACGCCTTCTCCGGCCAGCCGCTCGAGCGCCTCGCTCACGTCGGGCCCCAGCCAGGGCTCAGCGGTGCGGCCCCGGCTCTGGTAGGCCAGCTCCCAGCGGCCGGCGGCCAGGCCGAGCGAACCGGCCACCGCCTGGCACGTGCGCTCCAGCTCAGACGGGTAGGGATCGTTCCACGTCCGGATCCTCTCCGGCAGGCTGTGGGCCGTGAAGAGCACCCGGGTGTCCGGAGCGAGGGCCAGCGTGCCTTCGGCCGTCTGCTCCACGGCATCCCCGGGCAGCCGCCGCGCCGCCTCCCGCACGCGCCGGGCCACCGCCAGCACGAAGGGCTGCAGGGTCGCCCAGCTCTCGATCCACCGGAAGGAGGGCCGCCTCGACGGCTCGATCGCCTGGAGCGCCTCCCGGGCCGCCTGCACGTAAGCCCCGCTGCTCATGCGAGAGGCATGCGGCGCAAGCGCCAGGCCCACCGCTTCCCTGACCCCGTCCCGGGCCATGGCCTCCACGGCTTCGGCAATCCAGGGGTGCCAGTGCCGCATCCCGACGTAGACGGGCCACCCGAGCCTGCGCTCCAAGGCCCGGGCCTGACGCCGGGTGATTGCGGCCAGGGGCGAGACGCCCCCGATGGCGAGATATCGTGCCTTCAGCTCCTCCAGGAGCTCGGGGGCCGGGGGCCGCCCGCCCCGGATGTGGGTATAGTACGCCTCGATCTCCTCGAGGCGCTCGGGGCTGCCGTACGCCATCAGCAGTACCCCACGGCGCGCCGCCCTGCCGGCCGTACCGCCCGCCGGCGTCTCAAGAGGCATGGCCGTCGCCCCCCGCATCCCCGGTCCAGGCGTGCACCCGCTCGACCAGCCGCTCCAGGTGCGACGGGTCGGCGTCCGGCGGCACGCCGTGGCCGAGGTTGAAGATGTGCCCCGGCCTGCCCGCGGCCGCCTCCACGATGGCTCGCGCCCTGGCCTCGACCAGCGGCCACGGCGCCCGCAGCAGAGCCGGGTCGAGGTTGCCCTGGATGCCGTGCCGCGCGGGGTCGACGCGCCGCCAGGCCTCGGCCAGCTCGACCCGCCAGTCGACGCCGATGACGTCGGCCCCCAATCCTGCCAGGCGATCGAGCAGCCCCGCCGTCTCCACCCCGAAGTAGACGACGGGCACGCCGAGAGCCCTGACGCGCCCCACGAGGCGCCTCAAAGACGGCGCCACCCACTCGTCGAAGTCGGCCGGCGACAGCGCCCCCACCCAGCTGTCAAAGATCTGCACGGCCGAGGCGCCGGCCCGCACCTGGGCCTCCAGGAACGACGCGACCGCCTGCTCCAGGCGGTCTATGAGCGCGCTCCACAGGCCCGTATCGGCGTGCATCAAGCGCTTGGTCTCCACGAACGTACGGGAAGGGGCGCCCTCGATCAGGTACGAGGCCAGCGTGAAGGGGCCGCCCGCGAACCCGATGAGCGGCACGTCGAGCTCCCCGACCAGGAGCCGGATCGTCTCGCCGACGAAGGGCAGGCGCTCGGCCACCTCCTCCGGCCTCAGCGCCTCCACCTGCGCCGCCGAGCGCACCGGCTCGTCCACCACGGGGCCCCGGCGCTCCTCGAGCCGGAAGCCCACGCCCAGCCCCTCGAACAGCACGCTGATGTCGGAGAAGAGGATGGCGGCATCCACGCCGAGCCGCCGCACCGGCTGCAGCGTCACCTCGGCGCACACGTCAGGGCGGTGCACGATGTCGAGCAGCGACAGGCGGGCGCGCACCGCCCGGTACTCCGGCAGGTAGCGCCCCGCCTGTCGCATGAACCACACGGGCGTGGGCCGGGCCGGCTCTCGCCGGCACGCCCGTACGAAACGATCGTCCCGCACGCTCCGCATGAGCCCCTTCGTGCCGCAAGGCGAGTGCCGAGGCCACGCAAACCTGAGGAAAAGTGCGTAAACCTCAGCCCCCCGGATTATAGGCCGCGGGGCTCCTGCGTGTCCACCGCGCGTTCATCCCGAAATCGACCCGACGAACGTCCCGGAACGCATCCCCCTGCGGGGCGGGGCAGGTCCGCCCCCTCCGGCTTACTCCGGTCGCATGATCGCCTCGATCTTCTGGCGTACGTCGTCGGTCAGCGTCCACCCGGCCACGCCCGCCGCCTCGGCGATCTGCCCCGGTCGCCGCGCACCCCACAGCGCCACCGTGACGCCGGGCTGGTCGAGCACCCACCGCACGGCCAGCTGCGCCACCGTCTTGCCGAGCTCGGCGGCGAGGGACTTGAGCTGTTCGACCTTCCGCAGGTTGCGCCGGAACGCTTCCCCCTGGAACCGGGGCTCGTCCGCGCGGCTGTCGCCGGGCGGAAACGTGGTGGCCTCGGTGAACTTTCCCGTCAACAGCCCGCGGGCCAGCGGGCTGTAGGCGAGCACCCCGATCCCGTGTTGCCGGCAGTAGGGCAGCACGTCGGCCTCGATCCGCCGGTCGAAGAGGCTGTACGGCGGCTGGTTGGAGTGGAGCGGCGCCACCTTGCGCCACTCGTCCATCTGCTGCACGTCGTAGTTGCTCACGCCGAGCGCCCGGATCTTCCCCTCCCGCTGCAGCTGGACGAAGACCTCGGCCGTCTCGGCGATGGGTGTCTTCGGGTCCGGCCAGTGCACCTGGTAGATGTCGATGGTCTCCACCCGCAGCCGCCGCAGGCTCTCCTCCACCTCTTTGCGGATGCGCGAAGGGGAGGAGTTGCGCCAGACGTTTTCCTTGTCGTCCCACTCCATGCCGCACTTGGTGGCGATGACGACCTGGTCGCGCGCCACCTTCTTCTCCGCCAGTGCCCGCGCGACGATCTCCTCCGACAGGCCAAACCCATAGACCGCTGCGGTGTCGATGGTGGTGATGCCCATGTCCAGCGCCTCGTGAATGGCCCTCACCGCGTCACCCACGTCGGTGCCGCCCCAGAGCCACCCACCGATGGCCCACGTGCCGAGCGCCACCCGGGAGACGCGAATCCCCGTGCCGTCCAGGATCGTGTACTCCAAATGCCTCTACCTCCGCTCACGTGCATGGTACCATCCAGCAATCGCCTCCGGCCGCTGCGTGCGGCATCCCCTTGCCCCGCCCAGAACCTTTCGCGACATTTGAGCTACTCACCGGCGAGGGAAAAACCTGTCGTGGACCGGGAGGTGTCGTGACCGCCATGCTGTGGGATCGTCGGACCAGGCGGGCCGGCAGGCTGCGGGGGGCTCTCGCCCTTGCGACGGGGGCGCTCCTCGCCGCTTTGCTCGTCCTGGCGGCCCTGCCCGCCCTGGCCCAGGAGCAGGCTCCGAAAGTCGAGCACAGCCGCCTGCCCAACGGCCTGGACATCTACGTGTACGAAGACCATACCGCCCCCCTCGTCTCGGTCAACCTGTGGTACCGGGTAGGTTCCCGCGACGAGCCGGTGGGCTTGCGGGGCATGGCCCATCTCATGGAACACATGATGTTCAAGGGTTCGACCCGGGTGGGGCCGGAGCAGCACGCCCGGCTCATCCAGGCCGCCGGCGGGATCTCCAATGCGTTCACCACGACCGACGCCACGGTGTACTGGGAGAAGGTGCCGTCGTCGCAGCTGGAGCTGGCGCTGGCGCTCGAGGCGGAGCGGATGGCGCACCTGGCCATCACCCCTGAGAAGCTCGCCTCCGAGCGGGAAGTCGTGAAAGAAGAGTACCGGGCCAGGCTCCAAAACGACCCCATCGGCGTCGCCTTCGACCGGTTCCACTCGTTCATGTTCGAGGGCACCCCGTATGCGTGGACGCCCGCCGGCTTCCTGGACGACCTGGATCGCATCACCGTGAACGACCTCGACCGCTTCTATCGCACCCACTATGTCCCGTCCAACGCGGTGCTGGTCGTGGCCGGCGATACGACCCTCGCGGAGGTCGAACGGCTCGCCCGCATCCACTTCGGGCCCATCCCGCCCGGCGAGGTGCCCGAGCGGCAGGCCATCCGCTTCGCCGCGCCGGCCCTGGGCCAGCCGCGCCGCGAGCAGCTCGCCCTGCCCGTCCAGGTGCCCGGCGTGCTCGCCGGCTTCGCGGTGCCCGGCGCCCGCAGCGAGGATCGGTACGCGCTGGCGGTGGCGTCGAGCATCCTGAGCGGCGGGGAGAGCGCCCGGCTCTACCAGCGGCTGGTGAAGGAGCGGCAGCTGGCGGTGTACGCGGGCGGGGCGCCGCTCGACTACGCACACGCCGGGGCTTTCCTCGGCATCAGCTTCTTCCTGCCGCCCCACACGCCCGAGCAGGAGGTGGAGGCGCTCCTGGCGGAGATCGGGCGGCTGGCCGATGAGCCGCCGACCCCGGAGGAGCTCGCCGCCGCTCGCAACCAGGTGGCGGCCGCCATGGCCTTCCAGATGGACTCCCTGGACGGCGTGGCCGGGCTGATCGGCGGGGCCGTGGTCGTCGAGGGGGATCTCGGGGCGTTCACCCGGGGCATCGAGCCGTACCTGCAGGTGAGCGCCCAGGACGTGCAGCGGGTAGCCCGGCGCTATCTGCAGCCGGCCCATGCGACCGTGGTGACCCTGGTACCCGCACAAGGGGGTGCTGCTCGGCCATGAACCAGCCCTGCCGTATCCGCGAGGCGCTCCGGCGCCGGTCGCTGTGGTTGCTGGCTGCCATCCTGACGTTGGGCGTGGCCCTCGAAGCAGCCGGGCAGCCGGCCGCCGCTCCTTCGCCGTCCTCCCCTGCCCCGGCCCCCGTGGAGCTGCCGCCCATCCCGCCCATCACGCTTCCCGAGGCGGTCGAGCCGGTGTCGCTGCCGCCCATCACCCGGGAGACGTTGCCCAACGGCCTCGAGGTCGTGGTGGTGGAGCGCCACGGGCGCCCTCTCGCCTATGCGCTGCTCTCCTTGCCGGTCGGCGACGTGGATAGTCCCGTATCCAACCCGGCCGTCGCCACCGTCACGGGGGACATGTTGACGAAGGGGACCATCACCCGCACTGCTCTCGACATCGCCCGTGCCATCGAGTCGGTGGGCGGCAGACTCGGCGCCTCCGTGGGCCCGGAGCGGACCCAGGTGTACGCGGCCACGCTCGCCCGCCACCTGCCGCTCGCCCTGGAGCTGATGGCGGACGTGGTGCGCCACCCCGTGTTCCCGGAGGACGAGCTCGTCATCTACCGCCGCCAGGTCGAGGCGAGCATCAAGCAATCCTGGGACGACCCGGCGACGCTGGCCGGCCTGCACGCCGAGGAGCTGCTCTACGGCAACCGCCACCCGCTGGGGCACTTCACGACCCCGGCGGAGGTCGACGCCGTCAGCCGCGAGCAACTGATCGCCTTCCACCGGGAGCACTACTCGCCGAAAGGTGCGCGCCTGCTCGTGTCGGGCGACGTCGAGCCCGCCGAGGTGCTGGAGCTGGCGCGCCGGTGGCTTGGCGACTGGGAGGCGGCGGCACGGGCCGCCGGCAACGGCGCTTCCGCAGCCGCGGCCTCGGAGCCCCGAATGGCTCCGGTCCTCCCCGCCCTGGAGAAAAGCCGCATCCGGTTCGTCGAGTGGCCCGGGCAAACCCAGGTGCGCATCGAGTTGCGGCAGCCGGGGCCGCCGGCGACCGTCGACGACTGGCTGGCCCTCAGCGCGTACAACTACGTCCTGGGCGGCGGGGGGTTCGCCTCTCGCCTGATGCGGACGGTACGCTCCGAGCTCGGCCAGACCTACGACATCCACACATACTACGAGCGGCAACGCTTCCCGGCCGCGTTCGTCCTGTCGACCTACACCCGCAACGCCGAGGTGTGGAAGACTCTCGAGGTGATCCGCGCCGAGCTCGAGCGGTTCGCCCGGGAAGGCGTGCGGCCGGAAGAGCTGGACGACGCCCGGCAGTTCATGATCCTGAGCTACCCGTCCGGCCTGGAGACACTGAGCTCTCTCACGGCGAGCGTGGACAGCGCGCTGTACCTGGGGCGCGGGCTCGAGTGGGTTTCGCAGTTCCCGGTCAAGGTCAGTCAGCTCACGCCCGAAGAGGTGAACGCGGCCATCCGCCGGTATTTCCATCCGGAGCGGTTCGCCATCGTGCTGCTCGGCGACCCGGAAGTCCTGCAGCACGCTCCCCCCACCATCTGGGGAGTGCCGGCGAGCGCCATCGAGAAGGTGCCGAAGAGCTTCGTGCCGGACTCGTGAGCCTGGCACGACGAAGGAAGGGGACGGAGCCCGTGAGAGATCCGAGAGTGTCCCGGATGGCCGAGGTCCTGGTCCGCTACAGCGTGGAGGTGAAGCCGGGGGACCTCGTGCTCGTGCAGGGCAGCGACCTGGCCTCACCCCTCATCGCCGAGGTGTACCGCGAGGTACTGCGGGCCGGCGGCCACCCCGACGTGGTGACGGGCGTGCCGGGGCTCAGCGAGATCTTCTACAAGGAAGCGTCGCAGGCGCAACTCGAGCACGTCTCGCCGCTGGCGCAGCTGAGCGTGGAGAAGTACCAGGTGCACGTCAGCATCGGCGGCGCCCACAACGTCAAGCACCTCGCCGGCGTCGACCCCAAGCGCCAGGCGGTACGCAGCAAGGCGCTGGCTCCTCTCAACACCCTCTTCATGCAGCGGGCCGCCCGGGGCGAGCTCCGCTGGGTCTACACCGAGTTTCCGACCAACGCGCTCGCCCAGGAGGCGGGCATGTCGCTCGCCGACTTCGAGGAGTTCGTCTTTGCGGCGTGCAAGGTCGACCGGCCCGACCCCGTCGCCGCCTGGCGCTCGGTTCACGGCGACCAGGAGCGGATATGCCGCTTCCTGGAGCGGTTCGACGTGCTCCGGATCGTCGCCCGCGACACGGATCTGACGCTGCGGGTCGGCGGCCGCAAGTGGGAAAACGCCGACGGCAAGGCTAACTTCCCCGACGGCGAGGTGTTCACCGGGCCGGTGGAGGACTCGGCCAACGGGTACATCCGCTTCAGCTTCCCCGGCATCTATGCGGGCAAGGAGATCGAGGACATCCGGCTCGAGTTCCAGGACGGCAAGGTCGTGAAGGCCACCGCCCGCCGGGGGGAGGAGCTGCTTCACGCCCTGCTCGACTCCGACCCCGGGGCCCGGTATCTGGGCGAGCTCGGCATCGGCACCAACTTCGAGATCCAGCGCTTCACGCGGGAGATGCTGTTCGACGAGAAGATCGGGGGCACGGTGCACCTGGCGGTGGGTGCCGGCTACCCCGAGACGGGCAGCAAGAACGAGTCCGGCGTTCACTGGGACATGCTGTGCGACATGCGGGACGGCGGCGAGATCTACGGCGACGGCCGGCTCATCTACCGGTCGGGGAAGTTCCTGCTCGAGGCCTGACGCAGCGGCCGCCGACCCGTGGCAGCCGGCCGCGCTCGACCAGCGGCGCCGGCCGCCCTCGACGGCCGGCCGTAAGCCGCCGATGAACCCGGCCGTGAGCCGCCGATGAAATAGAGCGGAAGGTCCGGGTTTGCCGCCGGGAGCAGGACGAGGCTCTCCCCGGCGGCGAACCCTCCTGTGAAGCAGCGTCCCGGAAGCGTGGCGACGAGCGGGATGGACAGGCGCACGTCGCACGACGAGTTGGGCCCGAGGGCCATCGCAATCCTGTTGGTGCTCCTGGCCGTGCTGGGCGCAGGAGCCTCCACCCACGCCCGGGTAGGCTACGACTGGGCCGCGCTGCTCCGCGCGGCCGGCTCGCGGCAGGACCCCGAGAGCCTGTTGATGCAGGCGACGGCCTACCTCAACCTCGGGCGCGTGGTCCAGGCGGTCACCATCATCGACGAGCTCGGCCGGATGGGCGGCCGGGAGATGGTACCGCCCGTGCTCGCCTCGTGCGCCGAACGCCTGCGCACCGACCCCGCGGATCTGCCCGCTCTCTACTGCCTGGCCGCCGGCCACTTCACGCTGCAGGAGACGGGGCCGGCCCTGGCCCATCTGCGGCGGGTCATCGAGCTGGATCCGTCCAACCCGTGGCCGCTCGTGCTGATGTCGCTGGCCCAGCTCAGCGGCGGCGACGAGGCCGGGGCGCGCGCGAGCGCCGAGCGGGCGCTGGCGGTCGATCGGGGCAACCAGTACGCGCACCTGATCCTGAGCCAGATCGACCTGCGGCAGCACAACTACTGGGGGTTCGTGGTGCACTACCTCGCAGCACCGGACGCAAGCCGCGAGATGCTCGACTACCTACGCCGCAAGCAGGAGGCCTCCCGCTGAGTACCGGCCTCACCCCACCCACGGGTCGGCGGGCAGGGCGGCGGCGAGCCGCCCCCGATCCACCCAGAGCCGGCCACGGCCCCGCCGTACCACGATCCCCTGGCGCTGCAGGCGCTGTAAGCCCCGGTTGACGGATTCGCGGGTCGTACCCGCCAGGTTGGCGAGCTCCTGCTGGGTGACGCGAAGGGAGACGACGGCCGCCGAGGCGGGTGACCCGCCGGACATACGCTGCAGGAGACGGGCAAGACGCACCACCACCGGGCCGCCGGCCGCCTCCTCGAGGCGCCGGTCGGCCTCCCGGAGCCGGCGCGCCAGCAGCTCCAGGAGCTCCACGGCAAGCCGCGGGTCCTCCTGCAGCACCCGGGTGAACGCCTGCCGGTCGAGCCGCCACAGGCGCGAGGGCTCGAGGGCCTGCACCGAGGCAGAACGCTCCAGCCCGTCGAGAAGGGCCATCTCCCCGATGATGTCCCCCGCGGACAGGTGGGCGAGGCTCACCTCCCGCCCGTCGGGGGTCGTGCGGAAGACCCGCAGCCGGCCCCGCTCGACCAGGTACAGGGAGTCTCCGGGCTCTTCCTGCAAGAAGAGGTACGCCTCGGACTCGAGGTCGACGGGCCGCATGTGGGACGCCAGCTCCAGCAGGCGCTCGTAGGGCAGCACGCGCAGGATGCCGGATCGGCCCAGCATTGCCGCGACATCCCGGGCGCCGACCGTCGCCGGCGGCCGCGTGCCTGGAGCTAGTTGCGACGTCGTAGCCACGGGCCCGCCCCCCGGGCTCAGGGTTGGCGGCGGGCCCGCGCTCTTCCTTTCAGCGGATCCCGTCAGTCGACGCGCTTTTTGAGGATGTACCAGGTGGAGGCGCCCTCCTGCAGCCGCCGGTCGGCCTCCTCCAGCGTCTTGGGCGCGCCCACGACGACCTCCTCCCCCGGCTGCCAGTTGGCCGGGGTGGCCACGCCGTACTTGTCCGAGGTCTGCAGCGCCTTGATGATGCGCAGAAACTCGGGGATGTAGCGCCCGAGCTCGATGGGATAGTAGGCGGCGAAGCGGAGGATCCCCTCGGGGTCGATGACGAAGACGCCCCGGATGGTCTGGCCGGTCCGCTCGTCCACGAGATCGTACAGGCGCGCCACGACTTTGTCCGGATCGGCGATCACCGGGAACGGGATCTTGATGCCGCTCGTCTGCTCGATGTCACGCAGCCACGCGATATGGGAGAAGATGGTGTCGATGCTGAGCCCGATCAGCTTGGTGTTGAGCTTGACGAACTCGTCGTGCTTGCGGGCGAAGTCCATGAATTCGGTCGTGCACACCGGGGTGAAGTCCCCGGGATGCGCGAACAACAGCACCCATTGTCCCCTCAGCTGCGACAGCTGCATGGGGCCCTGAGTCGTCTGGGCCGTGAAGTCCGGTGCCGGGGTACCGACCTTGACCACTCTGCCGAACCTCCTTCGAGTAGGGAGCCCGTCTGGCCGGAGGCGTTCACCGGTCCTTCGTCGCGGGAACCGTACCGGGCGGAAACCAGTTCTGTGTTAGGAACGCCTCCGGTTATTGTCGACTGCATTGTAGCGGAACCGGACGCAAAGCGAGTAGGTATACCTGTCATTTTCCCTACTGGACATTCGTACCTCGCGGGCCGCCCACGCGGGCCGCCACCCGCCCTAAAGGTCTCGCCCGGGCGGCCGGCTGTCCGGGAGGGACGGCGCCACCGGCGCTTCTTTGGGGGCACCGGCGCGCCCGCCGGCGGAAGGTCCTGCCGTGGTTTCGGCGTACGTGAGACTGCCCGAGTCTCTTTCCAGCAGCCGGGACTCTGAACGGCTCCGGAGCCCGCGCAAAGGGCCGCAAAGCCGCGCAAGCGGCCAGACGAGACGAGGGGGAGGGTCGAGGAGTATGGATCTCCAGGGGCACAGCGCCATCGTCACGGGGGGCGCCTCGGGTCTGGGAGAGGCAACCGTGCGGCGGCTCATCCGCATGGGCGCCCGGGTGGTCATCGCCGACGTCAACGCAGCCGCCGGAGAGGCGCTGGCCGAGCGGCTGGGCCACGGCGCGGCCTTCGTGCCCACGGACGTGACCGACGAGGCTTCCGTGCAGCGCGCCGTCGACCGCGCGGCAGCCATGGGGCCGCTTTCGGCGCTGGTCAACTGCGCGGGGGTGGCCATCGCCAGGCGGGTGCTCGGCCGGCAGGGACCGCACGATCTGGAGTCGTTCGTACGGGTCATCCAGGTCAACCTGATCGGGACGTTCAACAGCGTCCGGCTGGCCGCCGCCGCGATGGCGCAAAACTCGCCCGACGACGAGGGACAGCGGGGCGTCATCGTCAACACGGCGTCCGTGGCGGCGTTCGAGGGGCAGGTCGGGCAGGCGGCCTACTCGGCATCCAAAGGCGCCGTGGCCGCCATCACGCTGCCGCTCGCCAGGGAGCTGGCCGAGCACGGGATCCGGGTGGTGGCCATCGCCCCCGGCATCTTCGACACGCCGATGATGGCCGGCCTGCCGGAGAAAGCCCGGGCCTCGCTGTCGCAGCAGGTGCCGTTCCCGCCCCGCTTGGGGCGGCCGGACGAATACGCGGCGCTCGTCCAGCACATCATCGAGAACCCCATGATCAACGGGGAGGTCATCCGCCTGGACGGGGCCCTGCGGATGGGGCCTCGGTGAGGATGGAGGCCCGCACCGGCGGCAGGTCGATCGAGGCTACGAGGCGGTGCCGGGTCGCCGCGTGCTCCCTGCCGGCCACTTCCCTCCGGGAATCGACGCGTCGGTGACGAAGATCTCTCGGCGGTGAAGAAGGAGAGTCGAGGGCTGTCTCTTCTGCTCCAGCCCTGCGGAAGGGAGAGGGGTATGCGGTGATGGGGGCCGCGGCATCGAAGGCGGCGGGAAAGAGCCCGGTCTGGCTCGCCGCGACCGTGGCGACGGTCGCAGTGATCGGGGTTTTGGGATGGCCGGCCATGGCGCAGGACAAGCCGTTCACCCTGACCCAGACCGTTCCCAGGGATGGTGCACGCCAGGCCTACGTGCGGCTCGACATGGGAGCCGGAGAGTTGCGCGTCAGCGGGGGCGCGGCCGGGCTGCTCGAGGGCCGCTTCGAGTATCGCCCGGAGCACTGGCGGCCGGAGGTGGCCTACCAGACGTACGGTTCCCGGGCAGACGTGCGCATCACCCAGCCGCCGCTGTGGCGGTGGCCGTGGACGCTCGACGTTCACAACGTGTGGGCCATCCGGCTCAACGACGATGTGCCGACCGAGCTCGACGTGCGGCTGGGGGCCGGTGGGAGCCGCCTTCACCTCGGTAACGTGACGCTATCCCGGCTGGACGTGCGGGTCGGGGCCGGCGAGGTGACCCTGGATCTGCGGGGCCCGTGGCGCCAGGACCTGTCCGGCTACGTCCACGGCGGGGTCGGCCGCCTGATCGTGCGCCTGCCCGATCAGGTCGGGGTGAGGGTGGACGTGTCGAAGGGCCTGGGGAGGGTGGAGGCCAGGGGGCTGCGCCAGGAAGGCGACCAGTCGTTCCTCAACGAGTGGTTCGGCAAAGCGCCCGTCAACATCCACCTCCAGGTCGACGCGGGCGTGGGCGAGATCGTCCTGGAGAGCGGCTCAGACAGCGCGACCGCCTGAGCCCGGCGAAGCCGTGCCGCTAACCCCGAGCCTTGACTGCGCTCCGAGGCAACCGTATCATGCCCCCAAAGACCGACCGGTTGGTCTGTCGTCCTATGCCACCTGCGATGTCGTCGCGACACAACGGCGAGGCCACCCGCCGGCGGCTGATCGACGCCGCTATCCGGGTCATCGCGCGCAAGGGTTACCACCAGGCCACGGTGGACGAGATCGTGGCCGAGTGCGGCAGCTCCAAGGGCGCGTTTTACTTTCACTTCGAGAGCAAGGACGCCCTCTTCGTCAACCTCCTCGAGGAGTTCGCCGGCCGGCTCGCCTCCGCCGTGGAGCAGGCCGTTCGCTCGTCGCCGGTGCCGGGGGCAGGGCGTGTCGAGGCCGCGGTGAAGGCGGCGCTCGAGCTCTTCGCCGCCCACGAGGAGCTCGCCCGGGTCTTCCTGGTAGAGGCCGTGGGGGTGAGTCCCGAGCTCGAGGCCAGGCGGCGGGCCCTGGTCGACCGGTTCACGACGCTCATCCAGCTCTACCTCCAACAGGCCGCTCGCCGGCACCCGCTGGCGGTCGTCGACACCCGCGTGGCCGCCAGCGCGGCACTCGGCGCCATCAACGAGGTGGTCGTCCAGTGGCTGAACGCCCCCCGCAGCCGGCCGCTCGCTGAGCTTGCGCCCGAGCTCGCACGTTTCGTCCTGCGGGGCGTGGGATGGCCCGAAGAACCCGTTTCCGTAACGGAGGTTCCCGGGCCATAGCACTCTTACCTCTCGTGCTGCTTCCCTCTACGGCCGCCCGGCGCTCAGGCCTCGCCCGTGGCGACCCACTCGATCTGGACGTCCACGCCCGCCGCCTGGAGCATCGTGTAGACCGGGCAGCGCCGCTCCACCTGTGCTGCTACCGCATCGAGCACCGGCTGCGCCGCCTGCGTGTGCACCCGGATGCTGCCCTTGACCGTGTCGAAGTACGGGCGAACGCCCTCGACGCCCTCGAGGCCGCGCACGTCGAGCGTGCCTCGCACGTCGAACTCGACCCCGGAATACTGCAACCCCTGCTCCTTGGCGACGACCGCCAGCATCACCGACGCGCACCCGATGAGCGAACTCAGGACGTACTCCATGGGATTGGGGCCCTGGTCGGAGCCGCCGAGATCTGCCGGCTCGTCCAGCACGATGGGCACGAAGTGGCGCACCCGCACCTCGGTGCGGACTCCGCCCTTCCACTCTCCCCGCGCCCGCATGGTGAACAGCTTGGGCTGCTGGGCTACTGCCACTCGAAACGCCCCCTCGCGAGGATCTGTGATTGTGCCCACTAGCACGATACATGCCGCACATCCTCATGGAAAGGGATGACCGCCCTGCCATACGGGGACGTTTGCACCTGTCCACCCCCTTCCCTTGACCGCCGCGCGGCAGGCGGATAGCATGGGGATGTCTGGACATAGCTCAGGTTGCTGAGCGAGGGAAAGCGTGCCTAGGGTTCCGCGGGCGACGACGGCCGGGAGCTCGGCTCCGGCCGGCGGGCCTGCCCGGTCAGGTCCAAGCGGCACGGGCGCTCCACGGACGGGGCGGCTCTCCTCGGAGTCCACGGGAGCCGCCGGGCCCGTGGGGGCGCTACACCGGTGGGACAAAAGCCCAGGTGGGTAGGTTTCACCTCGCCGTGGTGAAGCACCCGCCTGGGCTCTGCTTTTTGGGGCAGGGCCCGGGCGGCTCCGGGCGGGGGCGAGACGAGCGATGCAGGGCGAGCCGCGCCGTACGGCGCGCGTCGGGCTCGTCATGGGCAGCGACTCCGACTGGCCCGTGATGAAGGCGGCCTGGGACCAGCTCCACGCACTGGGGATCGAGGCGGAGCTGGCCGTGGCCTCCGCGCACCGTACTCCCGAGCGGGCCATGACCTGGGCCCGCACCGCCGCGGAGCGCGGCCTGCGCGTGATCATCGCGGCGGCAGGCGGCGCCGCCCATCTTCCCGGCGTCATGGCAGCCTGGACCACCCTTCCGGTCATCGGCGTGCCCATCGCCGCCTCCCTCGAGGGGCTCGACGCCCTGCTGAGCATCGCTCAGATGCCACCGGGCGTGCCCGTCGCCGCGGTGGGCATCAACGGCGCCCGCAACGCCGCCCTGCTCGCCGCCGAGATCCTGGCCCTCTCCGACCCGGAGTTGGCCGGCCGCCTGCACGAGCTGCGCCGCCGCCAGGCCGACCAGGTGGCGGAGCGGGAACAGCGCCTGCTCCAGACCGTCGAGCACTCTCCGGAGGGGGAACGTCCATGATCGCCCGCTACACCCGGCCGGCCATGGCCGCCTTGTGGTCCCAGGAGAACCAGTACCGCCGGTGGCTCGAGGTCGAGCTCCTGGCCGCCGAAGCCTGGGCCGAACTGGGCCGCGTCCCCCGCGACGCCGCCCGCCGCCTGCGGGAGCGAGCCACGTTCCGCGTCGAGCGCATCCGGGAGCTCGAGCAGGTCAACGACCACGAACTCATCGCGTTCTTGTCGGCGGTCTCGGAGACGGTGGGCGACGACGCCCGCTACCTGCACCTGGGCCTCACGTCGTCGGACGTGATGGACACCGCTCTGGCGTCGCTCGCCGCCGAAGCGATGGGGCACGTCATCGCCGGCGTCGAGGAGCTCCGCCAGGCCCTGGCCGCGGAGGCGATCCGTCACCGTCGCACCCCCATGATCGGCCGCACCCACGGGGTACATGCCGAGCCGATCACCTTCGGCCTCAAGCTGGCCCGCTGGTGGGACCAGCTCGGGCGCGACCTGGAACGCCTGCTCCGAGCTCGTGACGCGATCGCCGTCGGCAAGCTGTCCGGCGCGGTCGGCACCTTCGCCCACGTCGACCCCTTCGTCGAGGCGTACGTTTGCCAGCGGCTCGGGCTTCGCCCCGCCCCCGTCTCGAGCCAGGTCGTCTCCCGGGATCGCCACGCGGAGGCGGCCGCCGCCCTGGCCATCCTCGGGGCGAGTCTGGAGGAGTTTGCCACCGAGATCCGGCTGATGCAGCAGACCGAGGTCGGGGAGCTCGAAGAGCCGTTCCCGCCGGGCCAGAGGGGCTCGTCGGCGATGCCCCACAAGCGCAACCCCATGCGCAGCGAGCGCATCGCGGGCCTCGCCCGGGTGCTGCGGGGCTACGCCCTGGTCGCCATGGAAAACGTGGCGCTGTGGCACGAGCGGGACATTTCGCACAGCTCTACCGAGCGGATCTGGGTCGTGGACGCCACCACCCTCGCCGACTACGTGGTGGCGCTGTTGACCCGCGTCGTGAGGGGGTGGCGGGTGTACGAGGCCCGCATGAAGGCCAACCTCGAGGCCACCGGGGGGCTCGTCTTCTCCGAACGGGTGCTGCTGGCGCTGGTCGACGCCGGCATGAGCCGGGAGGAGGCGTACCGCCGGGTGCAGGCTCACGCCATGGCCGCCCGGGACGAGGCCGCAGCGGGCGTGGCGGGGGCCGCCTCCTTCAAGGAACGCGTGCTTACCGACCCGGATCTGGCCGCGGTCGCCGGCCGGGAGCGGCTGGAGCGGGCCTTCGAACTGGAGCCTTTCCTCAGCAAGGTCGACGCCATCTTCGAGCGGCTCGAAATCGAGCGCCTCACGCAAGAGAGCCCCGCACGGGCCCGGCAGAGCCAGGGGGCCGCGCAGGGCATCCAGGACGCCGGGAGCGGGGCGCCCGGGCGGTAACGGCGCCGGACGGGGGATGAGGCCGTGGGCATCTCATCGTTGGGGCAGGGACACGGTTCGGGCCAGGGGCACCCCTCTGGCCAGGGCCACGCCGGGGCAGGCATGAAGGGCGCCCACCGCCGGGTGGAGGTCCCGCCGGGACCGGCGGTGCGGGGAGAGCGGCTGCACCGCGGCAAGGTGAAGGGGGTCTACGCGGTCGCCGGGTACCCCGGGCTGCGCCTCATCGACTTCACCGACGAGGCGACCGCTTTCGACGGCACCAAGCGGGCGGTCATCGCCGGCAAAGGAGAAGCCAACGCCCGCATCTCCGCGGCGTTCTTCCAGGCGCTCGAACGCGCCGGCGTCCCCACCCACTTCGTGCGCCTCGAGTCGCCGGCGGTCATGCTGGTACGGGCCGTCGAGATCATCCCGCTCGAGGTGGTGGTGCGTAACCGCGTGGCGGGCAGCCTCGCCAAACGCCTCGGCCTCGCCGAGGGCACGCCGCTTCGCCGCCCCGTGTGGGAGCTCTTTTACAAGAGCGACCCGCTGCACGACCCGTGGGTCAACGCTCACCACGCCGAGGCCCTGGGATGGGCCAGCGCCGAGGAACTGGCCGAGATGGAGCGGCTCGCCTTCGCCGCCAACCTGGCCATGCGGGACCTGGCCCTTCGGGCAGGCCTGGAACTCATCGACTTCAAGCTGGAGATGGGCCGGCCGCTGGGACCTCAGGGCGCACGCACCGGCGAGGGGCTGCTCGTCGCCGACGAGATCTCGCCGGACACGTGCCGGTTTTGGGACGTCGAGACCGGCGAGCGCAAGGACAAGGATCGCTTCCGCCGGGACCTGGGGCAGGTGGAGGAGACTTACGCCGAGGTGCTCCGGCGCATAGAGGAGGCCTTCCGGTGGCTCGATACACCGTCTTCGTCCACGTGATGCCGCGCCGGGGCGTGCTGGACCCGCCCGGGGAGGCCGCCAGGGCGGCTCTCTCCGCCCTCGGCTTCGAGGAGGTGCGGGAGGTGCGCATCGGGCGGCGCATCGCGGTCGAGGTGGAGGCCGCCGACCCGTCGCAAGCCGAGGCCCGGGTGCGCCAGATGGCCGAGCGGCTCCTGGCCAACCCGGTCATCGAGGAGTTCGAGCTGGCGGCAGGCGGGAGCCCGGAGAGAGCGAACGGGAGCGCCGGGCGATGAGCGCTGCCGTCGTGGGCGTGGTGACGTTCCCCGGGACCAATTGCGACCGCGACGTCGTCCACGCCATCAACCGGGCCGCCGGGGACCGAGCGGGCTTGCGGGCCGTGCCGGTCTGGTACGAGGAGGCGGACTTGAGCGGCATCGACGCCGTCGTGCTGCCGGGGGGCTTTTCGTACGGGGATTACCTGCGCTCCGGCGCCATCGCTGCCCTGGCGCCGGTGATGCAGGCGGTGGCCGGCCGAGCCCGGCAGGGGATGCCGGTGCTCGGGATCTGCAATGGCTTCCAGATCCTGCTGGAGGCCGGGCTGCTGCCGGGGGCCATGCGGCGCAACCGCACCCTTTCTTTCATCTGCCGGGCGGTGCCGGTGCGGGTCGAGTCGGTCGAAACGCCCTTCACCCGGGCGTACCGCAAAGGCCAGGTGCTGCGGCTGCCCATCGCCCACTACGAGGGCAACTACTTCGCCTGGCCGGAGGAGCTCGGGGCCATCGAGGCAGCCGACGAGGCGGCGCCCGGCCGTGTGGTGCTCCGCTACTGCGGGCCCGACGGACAGGACGCTCGGATCTTCCCGGAATACAACCCCAATGGGGCGGCGGGGGCCATTGCGGCGCTCGCCAACCCGGCGGGCAACGTGGTCGGGGTGATGCCCCACCCGGAGCGGGCATCGGAGGAGTGGCTCGGGAGCACCGACGGGCTCGGGGTGTGGCTGTCGCTGGGCCAGTGGCTCGCGGAGCGCCGGGCTGCGGCCGGCCTCCCCGCCGGGAGAGGAGGGGCGCCGTGAGCATCGAGACCGCCGTCCCGGTGGACTGGCCTTCCGATCCGCCCGCCCCGGCCATCGAGGCGGAGTGCCGGTGGAGGGCGCTCGGGCTGACCGACGGCGAGTGGCGTCTCATCCGGGAAACCCTCGGCCGCGCCCCCACGTGGACCGAGCTCGGCATGTTTTCGGTGGCGTGGTCGGAGCACTGCGCTTACAAGCACTCTCGAAAGGCTCTCGCCCGGCTGCCTGCGGAGGGCGAGCGGTTGCTGATGGGGCCCGGCGAGAGCGCCGGCGTGCTCGACATCGGCGGCGGCTGGGCGCTGGCGGTACGCCTCGAGTCCCACAACCATCCCTCTTACGTGGAGCCCTACCAGGGAGCTGCCACGGGGGTGGGGGGCATCGTGCGGGACGTGCTGGCGGCGGGGGCGCGCCCCGTGGCCCTGCTCGACTCGCTGCGCTTCGGGCTACCCGGCAAGCCTCGCAACCGCTACCTCTTCCGGGAGGTGGTGGCCGGCATCGCCGGGTACGGCAACGCCATCGGGGTGCCGACCGTGGGCGGCGAGGTGGCCTTCCACGAAAGCTACGACACCAACCCGCTGGTCAACGTGATGTGCGTGGGGCTGGTGCGGGCCGACCGGATCGCCCGGGCGCGGGCCGATTGCCCCGGCAACCGGGTCTACCTCGTCGGTTCCCGCACCGGGCGCGACGGCATCCACGGCGCGGGGCTGCTGGCATCGCGGACGTTCCGGGCCGGCGAAGGGGGCGAGCAGCGGCCCCGGGTCCAGGTGGGCGACCCGTTCACCGAGAAGCTCCTCATCGAGGCGTGTCTCGAGGCGCTGGCGACGGGTGCCGTCGTGGGCATCCAGGACCTCGGCGCCGCCGGCATCACGGCTGCCTCGTCCGAGCTCGCGGCCCGGGCGGGTACGGGCATCGACCTGGACCTCGACCGGGTGCCCCGGCGGGAAGAGGGCATGACCCCGTTCGAGCTCATGTTGTCGGAGTCTCAGGAACGCATGATGCTCGTCGTCCAGGCCGGGCGGGAAGCCGAGGTCGAACGGATCTTCCGGCGCTACCGGCTGGAGGCGGCCCCGATCGGAGTGGTCGATGCCTCGGGCCGGCTGCGGGTACGCTGCGAAGGCCGGCTCGTCGCCGACCTGCCGGCCCGCTTCCTCGCCGGCGGAGCACCCCGCTACGACGTGCCGCAGCCCGTGCGCCCGCTGGGACCGCCAACCCCCTCCTCCGCTTCCCTGCCTCCCGGCGATGCGCCGTCGACCCAACCGTCGTCGACCGGACCGCCGGCGGCAAGCGCCGCCGGCGCAGCAGGACAGGCGCTCGGCCGGCGCCTGCGAGAGGCGGGAGCGTCGGTCGCCGGGGGTGCCCGGGCGTGGATTTACGAGCAGTTCGACCACATGGTGGGGCTCAGGACCGTGCTGCCCCCAGGCCATGACGCCGCGGTGCTACGGGTGCTGCCCGACGAGGCGGTGCCCGGAGGGCCGCCGGCCGGGCCCGCCCGGATGGTCGCGCTGAGCCTGGACGGGGCGGAGTGGCTCGCCGGGTGGAGCCCGTATGCAGCCGGGTGCGAGGCGGTGCTGGAGGGGGCCCGCAACGTGGCGGCGGTGGGCGCCCGGCCCGCCGGTATCACCGACGGCCTCAACCTGGGCAACCCGGAGCGCCCCGAGGTCATGCAGGCGCTGGCGGACGTCGTGCAGGGCATGGCCGACGCCTGCAGGGCACTCGGCATCCCCGTCACCGGCGGCAACGTGTCGCTTTACAACGAGACGCAGGCTCCCGCCGGCACGGCGGGAGCCCGGGCCATCCTCCCCACTCCCATCGTCGGGATGGTGGGGCTGGTCGAGGCCCCCCGGCCCGTACCTTCCTTCTTCCAGCACCCGGGGGACGTGGTGGTCCTCGTCGGGCGCCCGGCCTTCCTCGAGGCCCCCGAACAGTGGAGCGCCGACTTCGACCTGGAGCGCCGGGCCATCGAGCTGGTGGTGCGAGCGGCCCGGCAAGGACTCGTGCGGTCGTGCCACGACCTGGGGCAGGGCGGGATCGCCGAGGCGCTGGGCGAGGCGGCCCTGGGCGGGAAGCCCGGAGCCGACGGGTGCGAGGTGACGCTGCCCTTGCTTGCGCGCTCCCTCGAAGCGCTCCTCTTCGGCAGGGGCGGCCCGGCCTGGGTGGCGAGCGTCGCGCCCGGCGACGTGCAGCCCCTGCTGGCGCTGGCCGAGGAGCTCGGGCCTCCTCTCGTTCCCGTCCACGTCCTCGGAACGGTGATGCCAGAGCGCATTCGCCTGGCGGTCGAGGGAGCCGGTACCGTGCTCGACGAACCGGTCGACCCCCTCCGCCGCGCGTGGAGACAGGCCCTGGAGGAGGCAGCCCGTCCATGAGGGTGATGGCGGCGGCTCCAGAGCGTGAGGCGATGGCGGCATCTTCGCACCAGGCGGGTGCATACCGCGAGGCCCACGACGAGTGCGGCGTGGTGGGGGTTTACGGGCACCCCGAGGCGGCCGCCGTGGTGCGATGGGCGCTTCTCGCCCTGCAGCACCGCGGCCAGGAGAGTGCCGGGATCGCCTCCCTCGACCGCCACGGCCGCGTGGGCATCCACCGGGGCATGGGGCTCGTGGCCGACGTGCTCCAGCCCGAGCACCTGGCCCGGCTCGCAGGGCACGCGGCCATCGGCCACGTGCGCTACTCGACCACCGGTGCGTCGCGCCTCGAAAACGCGCAGCCCATCCTCTCCCGCTTTCGCGGGCGGTTCCTGGCGGTGGCCCATAACGGCAACTTCGTCAACGCGGTGGAGCTGCGCGGCCGCCTCGAGGAGGAGGGCTCCATCTTCCAGACCACCACCGATACCGAGGTCGTCGCCCACCTGGTGGCCCGCCACGGCGGCACCACCCGGCAGGCGCTCCCCTGGGTGCTGCGGCAGATCGCCGGGGCCTGGGCCCTGGTCTTCCTCGACCCCGACGGCGTCATCGCCACCCGGGATCCCCTGGGCATCCGCCCGTTGAGCCTGGGTCTCCTCCGGTACTCCGACGCCCAGGCGCCGGCCTGGATCGTGGCGTCGGAGACGTGCGCGCTCGATTCGGTCGGGGCCACGGTCGTGCGGGAGGTCGAGCCGGGGGAGGTCGTACACCTGGGGCCGGACGGCGTGCGCACCGTCGCCCGGATGGACCTGCCGCCGGGCGCCCGGGGCACTCAGGCCGGCGGGGGGCTGTGCGCGTTCGAGGCCATCTATCTGGCCCGCCCCGACTCGGTGCTGTTCGACCAGAGCGTGCACGGGCTTCGCAAGGAGATGGGGCGGGCGCTCGCCCTGCGTCACCCGGCCGAGGCCGACCTGGTCACGGGGGTGCCCGACTCGAGCCTCTCGGCGGCGATGGGGTACGCGGAGCAGCTGGGGCTCCCCTTCGAGATGGGGTTGATCCGCAACCGCTACATCGGCAGGACGTTCATCCAGCCCGGGCAGAGCGAACGGCGCCTGGCGGTGCACGCCAAGCTCAACGCGGTTCGCAAGGTGGTGGAAGGGCGGCGGGTGGTGCTGGTCGACGACTCCATCGTGCGCGGCACGACGGCCCGGCACATCGTGGAACTGCTGCGCCGGGCGGGAGCGGCTCAGGTCCACGTGCGCATCGCCTCGCCGCCGTACCGGTTCCCGTGCCATTACGGGGTCGACACCGCGCACAGGAGCGAACTCATCGCCGCAGGGCGCGACGTGGAGGCCGTCCGGGCGGCCATCGGGGCCGATAGCCTGGCGTTTTTGCCGCTGGAGACGATGCTCGATGTCCTGAAAGGGCCGGCGTGCGTGGCCTGCTTCACGGGTGTCTACCCCGTGCCGGTGGAGGATCCGGCGGACAAGCTGGCGCTGGAGGCACCGCTGGAGCGGGTGGATGCGGGCGAGGAGACGGGCCCTGGGAAGCCAGGTAGCGCAACGGCCTGCGGAAAGGAGAGTGCCCGTGGGGCTGGAGGAGGACACCATGGAGCCGCCTGCTGAGGGCGCTCCCCACGGCGGGGCCCGAGCGCGCGAAGCGCCGGGCTACCGCGCCGCCGGGGTCGACCTCGAGGGGAAGCGGGCGCTCGTGCAGCAGCTCGCCCGTATCGCTCGAACCACACCACAGGCCGGAGTGCTGCAGGGCATCGGCGGGTTTGCGGGGGCGCTGGCGCTGGCAGATGCGGCGGGCGCTTTCGAGGACCCGGTGCTGGTCGCCGGCGCCGACGGGGTCGGTACCAAGCTGGAGCTCCTGGCGAGGCTGGGCCGCCACCGGGTGGCCGGGGTCGACTGTGTGGCGATGTGCGTCAACGACGTGGTGGCGGCGGGAGGGCGTCCCCTCTTCTTTCTCGACTACCTCGCCATGAGCCGGCTCGACCCGGAGGTGGCCTCGGAGGTCGTGGAGGGCGTCGCCGAAGGGTGCCGGGAAGCGGGGTGCACGTTGCTCGGCGGCGAGACGGCGGAGATGCCCGGGTTTTACGGGGCGGGCATGTACGAGCTCGCCGGCTTTTGTGTGGGGGTGGCGGACCGGGCGGCCATCGAACGGGGCATGATGGCCCGGCCCGGCGACGTGCTGGTGGGGCTGGGCTCGTCGGGCCTGCACTCCAACGGCTTCTCCCTCGTGCGCCGGATCCTGGAGCAAGCCGGAGCCGATCTGGGAGCGCCGGCGCCGTTCGGGCAGGGGCCGGGCGCGCCCCCGGGCACCAGCACGCTCCGGGAGCATGGCTCTCTCGGGGAGCGCAGCGTTCCACCCCCACCCGGCATCACGCTGGGAGAGGCGTTGACCCAGCCCACCCGGATCTACGCCCGGGCAGCGCTCGCCATGGGAGCCGCCGTCGAAGTGCACGCGCTCGCCCACATCACGGGCGGGGGCTTGCCCGACAACCTGTCCCGGGTACTGCCGGCCGGGACACGGGCAGTCGTGGAGCGGGGGTCGTGGCCGGAACCGGCGGTCTTCAGGTGGCTGGAAGAGACGGGGCGGCTCTCGGAGACGGAGATGTTTCGGGTTTTCAACATGGGGCTCGGCATGGTGGCCGCGGTGGCGCCGGCCGACGTAGAGGCCGCCGTGGCGCTGGCGACGGCGGCCGGGCATGCCGCCTGGGTCGTCGGGAGGGTCGAGGGGCCGGGGCTCGACCCGGCCACGACGCTGTCCAGGGGCATCCGGTTCACGGCCTCGGCCAAGCAGGCCCAAACCGGCGGGTGGGTCGAGATTGTCGGCCGGTGAGGGCCTGACGTGACCGAGCACGTACCGGCACGGCCGGAGCCGCTGCAGCCGGTGGCGCTGGGGCGCAGGGCCACCGGGACATCGCCCTTGCGGCTGGGCGTGCTCGCCTCCGGCCGGGGCACCAACCTGCAGGCCATCCTGGACGCGTGCGTCAACCGGGAGGTGCCGGCGCGGGTCGTCCTGGTCATCTCGGACAAGCCGCAGGCGCAGGCGCTCGAGCGGGCCCGGGCGGCAGGGGTGCTCGCCGAGTACCACGACCCGCGGATCCACCCCGGCCGGGCCTCGTACGACCGCCACCTGGCCGACCGCCTCGAGGAGGCGGGCGTCGAGCTGGTCTGCCTGGCCGGCTTCATGCGCATCCTGGGGAGTGCCTTCGTGGAGCGCTTCCGGCACCGCATCCTCAACATCCACCCGTCGCTGTTGCCGGCGTTCCCGGGCAAGGATGCCCAGCGCCAGGCGCTCGAGCACGGGGTGAAGGTGAGCGGCTGCACCGTGCACCTGGTGGACGAGGGGGTCGACACGGGCCCCATCGTGCTGCAGGCAGCCGTGCCGGTGCTCGAAGGCGACACCGAAGAGAGCCTCGCCGAGCGTATCTTGCAGCACGAACACCGGCTCTACGTCGAAGCCATCCGGCTCTATGCCGCCGGGCGGCTGCAGCTCGAGGGGCGGCGGGTGCGCATCGTGCCCGGCGGCGCGTGTCAGGGCACTTAGGGGACGCAGGTCACGGAGCCCGGCGATGGGGGCATCGGTCGTGAAAGGCACGGCGGTCGTGGTCGGCGGGGGCGGGCGCGAGCACGCGTTGGCCTGGGCGCTCGAGCGAAGCGGGCAGTTTGCCAGGGTCTACGCGGCGCCGGGCAACGCCGGCACGCCTCACCCGGTGCCGCTGCCGGCGGGGGCGGCCGAGGCCGCAGAGGCGCTCGTGACCTTCGCCCGGGAGCACGACACCAGGCTCGTGGTCGTCGGGCCCGAGGCGCCGCTGGCGGCGGGCCTGGCCGACCGTCTGCGGGAGGCCGGCGTGCCGGTGGTGGGGCCGTCGAGGTCGGCCGCCCGCATCGAGTCGTCGAAGGCGTTCGCCAAGACGGTCATGGCACGGGCGGGCGTGCCCACGGCTCCTTTTCGCATCTTCTTCGACCCCGAGCGGGCGCTCGCGTACGTGCGCAAAGCCGGGCGGCCGCTGGTGGTGAAAGCCGACGGGCTGGCGGCCGGCAAAGGGGCCATCGTCTGCGACACGCCCCGCGAGGCCGAACAGGCCGTGCAATCCCTCATGGTCCAACGAACCCTCGGAGACGCCGGCGGCGTCGTGATCGTCGAGGAGCGCCTCGAGGGCCGGGAACTCTCCGTGATGATCCTGACCGACGGCGAGCGAGCGCTGCTGCTCCCGCCGGCCCGGGACCACAAGCGCCTGCTCGACGGCGACCGAGGCCCCAACACCGGCGGGATGGGAGCAGTGGCTCCCGTCGAAGGAGAAACCGGCCTGCAGGACGTCCTGCAGCGCATCTTCTACCCGGTGCTGCGCGAGCTGGCCGCGGCCGGCTCCCCCTTCCGGGGTGTGCTGTACGCGGGATTGATGTTGACCCCCGAGGGGCCGCAGGTGCTGGAGTTCAACTGCCGGGCAGGCGACCCCGAAACCCAGGCGCAGCTACCGCTCCTGGACGCGCGACGGTTCACCGAGGCCCTGCTGGCCGTCGCCGGCGTCCCCGGCGCCACGCTACCGGACGACCCGGGGTGGCTGTGGCCGGGCCCTCTCGCCGGTCTCGAGGGCCGCCACGCCGTATGCGTCGTGGCGGCGTCGGCGGGGTATCCGGAGCGGCCGCGAACCGGAGACCTCGTGGAAGGGTTGGAAGAGGCTGCCGGAGCGTTGGAAGCCGCAGACGACGGCACCCTCGTCTTCCACGCGGCCACCCGCCGGAGGGCCGGCGGGCGGGTCGAGACGGCGGGCGGGCGGATCTTGAACGTCGTCGGGCTCGGCGCTACATGGGACGAGGCGCGCCGGCGCGCCTACGACCGGCTGAGCCGCATCTCGTTCGATGGGATGCAGTACCGGTCGGACATCGGCCTGCTATGACGAGTGGACGCAGGTTCCGATAGCCTCCTTCGTCGCGCACTTGCGGACGGCGCCGCCGTGTATACACCCGGGTGCGGCAGGGGTGGGAAGTTCGACCTCGAATCCGGCCCGACAAAACCTCGCGCAGGTGTGGGGTCTTGGGGAGAGGTCTCGCATGATTAAAACCTTGCCAACCGGCGCCTGCGCGTGAAGGAGGCGAGGACGGTGCGGCTCGTCAACCGGATCCTGCTCGGCCTCGTCGTCGGCGTCCTCGTGGGGTTGGTGCTCAACGGGGTAGCACAGGCCGGATGGGTCAAGGGGCTCGATGCGTACGTCCTCAACCCGTTGGGCCAGATCTTCCTGCGGCTCATCAAGATGCTCGTGGCGCCGCTCGTGCTGCTGTCCCTCATCGTGGGCACGGCCGGGATGGGCAACGCGCGTAAAGTGGGGCGGGTCGGCGCCAAGATCATCGCCATCTACATGATCACGACCGCCCTGGCCGTCATCCTCGGGCTCGTGCTGGCGGGGGTGTTGGCACCGGGCCGGGGCTATCAGGTGCCTGCCAGCTTCACGTTCGAGCCCAAGCCGGCTCCTTCCGTCGTCGACACGCTGCTCAACGTCATTCCAACCAACCCGTTCGAGGCGCTCATGAAAGGCGAGATGCTCCAGATCATCGTCTTCGCCATCCTGTTCGGGCTGGCGCTCACGGCACTCGGCGAACGGGCGAAAGGGCTCCTGCAGTTGTTGGAAGTGGCCAACGAAGCGGTCATGAAGCTCATCATGTGGGTCATGGAACTGGCCCCTTATGCGGTGTTCGCCCTGATGGCCCGCATGGTCATGGCGCAGGGTGCGGGCGTGCTCTTGCCGCTCGGGAAGTACATCGTCATCGTCTACGTGGGGTGCGTCCTGCACGCCGCCTGGCTCTACTCGCTCATCGTCGGGTGGCTCGGGCGCATCAGCCCCATCGAGTTCTTCAAGCGGGCGGCGCCGGCCATGGTGGTGGCGTTCACGACGGCGTCGAGCAATGCCACGCTGCCGGTCACGATGCAGGTCAGCGAGCGCAACTTCGGGATCCGGCGGGAGATCGGAAGCTTCACATTGCCGCTCGGGGCGACCGTCAACATGGACGGCACAGCGCTTTACCAGGGCGTGTCGGCGCTCTTCCTGGCACAGATCCTGGGAATCCCCCTGACGGTGTCGCAGATGGCCATCATCGTGCTCTCGGCCACGCTGGCGTCCATCGGGACGGCGGGCGTACCGGGAGCAGGGGTCATCATGCTGGCGATGGTCCTGCAGTCGGTGGGGATCCCCGTGGAGGCCATCGGTATCATCATCGGCGTCGACCGGGTGGTCGACATGGTCCGCACCATGATGAATGTCACGGGCGACCTGGCTTGCACGACGGCCGTAGCCCGGAGCGAGGGGGCCATGGAGTTTCCAGCGACCATCGAGGTGACGACCGCCGGCGCACGGCAGGCCGTGGCGGGGTGAGCGCCGAAAGGGGGTCGACCGGGGCATCGCAAGCCCGGAGGAGGGCCTGTTCCACTCCCCAATCGCCTCAGACGGACGTGGAGAATCTCTGGAGCACAGCCTGCTTCAAGCGTTCTTCCGGGGAGTTGAACCGGCCCCGCCACAGCACGTCCCGGGCCCCGGAAACGGCCCGGACAGGGTCGACTTCCACGAAGCGAAGGGCATGGCGGTGGCAGATATCCACGCACAGCCCGCATGCCGTGCACGAGGAGGGGTCATGGGAGAGGACGATTTCGCCATCCTCCTCGCGCCGCTCCAGAGCGCCCGTCGGGCAAAAGTAGGCGCACATCGTACACCCCGTGCAGGCTTTCGATGCTTCGATGGCCCCAAACGGGCCCTGACCCGCGGCGAGCCGGGGCCGTGAAGCCGGAAGAGCAGGCCCGGGCTCCGATCGGGCTCCGAACGACCGGAGGAAATGCAGGAGGAGGCGTCGCTTGGGCGGCATCCGAACCGGAAGCTGCCGAGCGCCGCCGCCGAACGCCGGCCTCGCATCGTCTCCTGGTTCTCCAGGCTCCCGCTCGGACGTATCGAAGGATGGCCGCGGTCGCGAGGTGCCCGGGCCGTTACCCGCCAGGATGGCCTCCCACCGGCGAACGGCCGCTCTGTCCGGCCTTCCGCGTCCGCTGCCGCCGGTCAGCCGGGTGAGAAGACCCGGCGGACCGGAGATTGTCCCGAGGTTTGTGGAAAATGAAGTGGCGGCTCCGGGGCCCCTGTGGTAGAAGAGGGGCTGGCAAAACCCAGCGGATGGGAGGAGCCGCCGATGCCAGCATATCACGTGGTCAGCCCGAATGGGAAGGTTCAGAAGGTCGACCGCCGGAAGGCTCGAAAGGTACCGTTTTTGCCCGAAAGCATCCAGCTTCCCCTGCGCCGGCTGGGGGAGCAGGTGAAGGGGGGCCTGACGGCGCTGGTGCTGCAGCTGGCTGTTGCGGCCCTCGGGGAGATGATGGAAGCCGAGCTGGCCGAGCGGGTCGGACCCAAGGGGCGGCATCGCCGGGAGCGTCCCGCCTACCGCCATGGCCAGGCAAAGGGCTGGGTGGTGGTGCTGGGCCGCAAGGTGAGCGTCCAGCGTCCTCGGGCCCGCTCCAAAGACCGCCAGGAGGTGGTGCTCGACACCTACCTGTGGGCCCAGCAGGAGGACAGCCTGACCGAAGCGGTGGTGGCCCGGCTGCTCCACGGGGTGTCGACCCGGGGCTATCGGGAGACGCTGGACGGGACCGACGCGCTCCCGGGTAAGGGGGTCTCCCGAAGCCGGATCAGTGCCCGCTTCACCCAGACCATGGGTCGGCTGCTGGAGGAGCGCCTGACCCAGCGGCTCGATCAGGGGTCCATCGTCGCCTTGGTCGTCGATGGGGTGCGGGTGGGCGACTCCTCGGTGGTGGTGGCCTTGGGCATCGATGCCGACGGGCGCAAGCGGCTGTTGGGCTTGCGGGAAGGGGCGACGGAAAACGAAGCGGTGGTCAAGGGACTGCTGCAAGACCTGGTTGAGCGGGGTCTGTCCTCCGATCAGGGGCTGTTGGTGGTGATGGACGGGGCCAAGGCCTTGCGGGCCGCCGTCCGAGCCGTCTTCGGAAAGCAGGCCCTCGTCCAGCGGTGTCAGGTCCATAAGAAGGCGAACGTGCTGGACCACCTGCCGGAGTCGGCGAAGGCCTGGGTGGCCCGCAAGCTGGACCAGGCCTACGGGGAGCCGGACTACAGCGTCGCCAGGGAGGCCCTGGAGCGCCTGGCCGACCGGCTCGAGGTGGAGCACCCGGGGGCAGCGGACAGCCTGCGGGAGGGGTTGGACGAAACCCTGACGCTGCACCGGCTGGGCATCCCGGGCCTGCTGCGGCTGTCGCTGGCCTCCACCAACACGGTGGAGTCGGCGCTGTCGGTGGTGCGCGCCAAGGCGGGGCGGGTGAAGCGCTGGCGTTCTGGTCAGCACGCCGAGCGGTGGGTGGGGATAGGGCTTCTGGCGGCTGAATCCCGCTTTCGGCGGATTCGCGGCTACCGCCTGATCCCCATGCTTCAGGCCGCTCTGCGCCGAGCCATCGGAGCCGAAGTGGCCATGAGCGAGCCTGTACTCGCTACCGGTTGAAAAAAGGATCCCGGAGGCGCTATTCAAATTCCACATAACCTGGGACAACGTCGCGGACCATCGGCCTGCCCTCTGGACCACGAGCCTGCCGGGCCGGTGGCTGACGCAGCAGCACGCTCTGTACCGCGGTCCTGCAGTGCGGGCATCCCCGGTAACGCCTGCTCGGAAAAACGGACCGCTGCTTCCATGCCCAGCGCGTCCAGCAGCGTGCGGGTGGTGGCGACCCGATCATTGGCAAGCTTGCGGCCCACCTCGTAGGTACATCGCTCGCAAAGTCCGTCGGACAGCACGACGTCACGGGCGCCGGCCGCCACGGCGCCCACCAGCAGCGACTCGTGAAGCCTGCCGAGGCAGTCCAACTCGACCAGCCCGGGATGCGAGCGCATCCGGCGGTGCTTCCGAAGAAGAAGCGAACAGGCGAAAACTACCTGCTCGCTACGTTGGGCGGCCCGCTCCAGGCCGGCCATGATGTCGGCATCACCGGGTCGCTTCGGCCCAAAGACGCCTGTCGGGCAGGCTGCCAGACAGAGGCCGCACTGGGCACAGCGCAGCGGCACCACCTTCAAGGCCGTGCCGATCTGGATGGCTCCGGTGGGGCAGAAATCCGCACACCGCGTGCACCTGGCCTGCCGGTGCCGCACCCGCACGCACTGCTCCGGATGAACCTCGAAGTTATCCGTTTGAAGAGCTGCCAGCTCATCTGCCCACGGTTGAAAGCCCCGAACCGCCATGGCACCCCACCCTGAGAGGTGCGGGGCAGCCTGCGTGCCCTGGCAGGCAGGCTGCCCCGGAGACGTCGCCAGACCCTCAACCCTGCAAGGGCGGCAGGCGCTCCTTCACGGGATCACCGGCCGGGCCAGCCCCGCGGCCAGCACGCTGTAGCGCAGCACCACAGCTCCTACCAGCAGGCACACCGCCGCCACCGTCCCCCAAGGCACCAGGTTGCCAACGCCGCCGCCCGATCGGCTCGACCAGGCCAGCACCGACCAGACCAGCGGCACCACCAGCCCCAGACCCACCAGCCCCAGCCAGAAGGCCCACGCGTACCCCCCGCTTACCAGGTACGCCACCGAGGCTGCGGCCGTCAGCCCGGAGCCAGAGGCCACCACCAGCACCGCGAGAAGCCCCAGGGCCTCCAGCCCCACCAGCACCGCCATGGCCCGCGCCAGCACCCCCATGGCCTCCTCGACTGCATCCGGTCGTCCGCCCGACCGCCGGCTGAGCTGCGCTGCCCCTACCAGCACCGCTACCCCCGCCGACAGACCCGCCACCACGAACAGCACCGGCCAAAGCGGGGTGTTCCAAAACGGCACCGCCTTTACCACGCCCACCAGCAGTCCCGGGTAGAGCATCACGCCCAGCGCGAATACCCCGTTGAGCCCCGCCAGCCAGCCTAGAACCACACCCTCGCGCCATGCGCGCAGTTGCCGGGCGAGGTGCACGGCCCCCAGCACCAAGAACAGGCTGACCAGCCACACCCCCACCGACATCACCGACGACCCGGGCCGGCTATAGCCTCGCCAGAAGCGCAGGGGCTCCCCCAGGTCCATCAGCAGGAGCAGCGCCCCCAACGCCACCAGCACCGGCCCCAGCACGATGCCCGTCCGAGCCAGCCACCCGTGCCGGCGGTCCGTCCACCCCAGCCACACGGCCATCAGGTAGGCGCCCGCCCCGGCGCCCCCCAGGAAGAAATCCCAGGCCACCAGCGGCCCCCATGTGCTCTGCAGGCCCATCGCCCAAGCTCCTTTCCCTCACGCCGGCAGGTAGTAGACCGACGGGTTAGTGCCCAGCTCCGCCAGCAACTGGTAGCCATGCCGGCGGGCGATCAGCTTCGAAACCTCGCTGTTGGGGTCATCCAGGTCCCCGAAGGTGCGGGCCTTCGCCGGACAGGTCTGCACGCAGGCTGGCTCCTCCCCTCGTTCGATCCGATCCATGCAGAAGTTGCACTTCTCCACCACGCCGGCCTGGTGGTTGGCATGAGCGACCTTCTCGTAGGGAGTCGGCTCGAAACCCGGGTAGTACGGCTGCAGGGACTCCACGAAGCTTCGGGCCCCGTACGGGCATGCTGCCACGCAGTACCGGCAGCCCATGCACCTGTCGGCATCTACGGCGACGATCCCGTCCGGCCGCTTGTAGCTGGCCCCCGTCGGACAGACCTGCACGCACGGCGCCTGCTCACAGTGCATGCACAGCATGGGCTGGTAGACGACCTGAGTGTTCGGATATCGCCCCACCTCATGCACGAGCACCTTGCTCAAGAAGACCCCTGGAGGGGTTCCGTTCTTGACTTTGCAGAAGGCCGTACATGATTGGCAGCCGATACATCTCGCCAGATCAATGACCATCCCGTATCTCATGGGTAGCTACCTCCCCTGCTCAGGCCGCATAGATTTTCACTTTCACTGCCGTGTCTAGCCCGCCTGTCATGGGTTCGAACGTACCGTCGTCGATGGGAACCAGCCTGTTGAAATTGGTCCCTTCCAGAGCCATGGGGTTCAGGCCGGAAGAGCTCCGCTTCAGTCCGCCCGGGAACCCGACGACTTCGGGATGGATCGCTTCGGTTAGCCGTACCCGGGCCTGCGTGCGTCCGTATGGAGACTCTACCCAAACCACTTGGCCGTCCTGGAGGCCTTTCGCCTTCGCGGTGGATCGGTTCAAGAGCACCACGAACTGGTACGGATCAACGTGCCTGGCGATGTCGAAGAGCAGCGCGTTGCTCTGCACCCAGCTCAGATCGAACATGTATGGCGGCGTTCGCCACACGACTGCATAGAGATCGAACTCCGCCGGTGCGGCCGCAGCAGTGCTGGGCCTCCATACGGGTAGAGCCTGATAGTAGGACAGGAAGTCCT
This sequence comes from Limnochorda sp. L945t, assembly GCF_035593305.1. Classification (GTDB taxonomy): domain Bacteria; phylum Bacillota; class Limnochordia; order Limnochordales; family Geochordaceae; genus Carboxydichorda; species Carboxydichorda subterranea. The sequence goes on from NZ_CP141615.1 coordinate 2,654,165, forward strand.
CCAAGTCCCATCCGGGCATGGTGATACCCAGCTTGCCGAAATTCTCCCGAATGGTGTGGGCCGTGCGCTTCAGCACTTCTCGGTACAAGACGTAACGAGTCTTGCCCATGGGATTGTAATGGTAGTTATAGCTTTCCCTGGCAGGCGCCTTCTCCAGCTCGAATCCGTGCTGCTCCCAGAAGTCATAACCTTTGCCCGTGACCGACTTCAGACGGCGCTCCAGCAGCTCCACGTAGTTGTAGCGCTTGTTTGGGTCTATCCGGTATTCCGGCTTCAGCTGCCGGTTGATCATTCCGTTGAGCCCTCTCTCACCGGTCAGCACGCCGGCCGCTTCCGCCAGGTCCAGGATGATATCGTCAGCGTTCTTCGTATCGTATAGAGGCTTCACAGCAGGAATGTTCACCATCACGCCCGTCAAGCCGATGTTGCCACTGTCCACGATCTTCGGCCTCATCTCGGGGCTGTGCGGCTCGTTGATGTTGGCGAAGTGTCGCTCCAAAACGGCGTGCTCCGGAAGGATGACATCCGACAGCATTGCATTCTCGCCCATCGTCGCCTCGATGGATACGATGAAAGGAATCTTGAGGAGAGCGGATTCGATCCTTTCCGGAGTACCGCCCTTGTTGAAGTGGCTGCCTCCGTAGAAGATGGCCAGCTCCAGCGGGTAATCGAGGCCGTACTTGGACGGATCCTCGAGGGCTTTGATCACGTTGAACCCGATGTTGTGCCGGTGCGGATACAGCGAGGCCAGATCGTACGAGTCAGGGGGGAACTTCCACGGAAACGGACCCGGCTGCAACCCCGGTCCCCTGTACAGGGCCACGGTACCATCCTCGTCTGGCCTATTGAACGGCCCGAACCCGGATCCGAGCCGGCCTCCGGGGACATCCATCGCTCCCACGAGCTCACAGAGCACGACTGCTGCCCAGGAAGACAGGTGGCCGTTCTTGCGGTTCGTGACCCCTCGGTTGACGTTGATGGCGACGGGGCGCAGCGGGAACGTTTCGCCGTCGATGGTGATGGTGGCTCCGATGCTCGCCTGGTCCACGAATTCATTGGCGAGGCGACGAATCGTCGCGGCCGGCACCGTCGTGATCCCCTCGGCCCATTCCGGGGTCTTGTCTTGCACGTGGTCCATCAATAGCTGGAAGGCCGGGCGAGCCGCAACGCCGCGCACGTCGTACGTCCCGGTGAGAGCCGGATCCTTCAGGCCGGGGTCATCGAATGGCTTGGGGCGACCGTCCGCCATGTCCCAAACGAGCGGCTTGTTGCTCGTCCGGTCCCGCACGTACAGTTCATCCGGCCCGATCAGATACGGAGCATTGCTCCGGTGCTTCAGGAACTCGATATCGTACTCCTTTCGTTCGAACAGGATGACGTGCATCATCCCTAGAAAGAAAGCCAGGTCGGTTCCCGGCCTGATGGGGATCCACTCGTCGGCCTTGGCTGCCTCCGGCGAAAGCCTCGGGTCGACGACGACGAAACGCATCCCGCGCTCCCTGGCCCGGAAGAAGGGTCCCTGCGTCCCCTGCGCCTCTCCGAAGTTACCGCCCGTGCCACGACCTACGGCGATGAGGAGCCGGCAGTATTCGACATCGGCCCGGTCCATCATCGTGCCGTGGCCGAAGAAGTTGTGGAAGTGCGTAGAGCATATGGAGCCGCTGGTAGTGATCCCATTCGGCGTCCCGAGCGCCCCTGCAAGGAGTCGCGCGTATTGCGAGCCATCCGCACCGAACCCGGTGAAGATCGCTATCCTCCTGGGATCCCGGGCGAGGATGTCGCGGATGCGTTTCCCCACCAGATCGAGGGCCTCCTCCCAGGATGCCTCCTTCCATTGGGGATCCACGTTGAGCCCCTTCTTTGGATTAGTTCTCACCAGGGGCTTCTTCAATCGGTAGGGGTCATAAAGGTTCATGATGAGGCCGTGGCCCCGAATACAGAGGGCGCCCTGGTTCACGTCGCAATCCTTGGCACCCTCGACCAGGGTGACGATCCCGTTTTGCACATGCACCCGCGTGGCGCAAAAATACGTGTGGCACATGCGACAGACTCCGTACTTGACTTCCTCACTCTGTGGCTGCACCGGAGCACCCGTGGCTGCGGAGACGATGCGCCTGTAGGTACCACCACCCAGGGTGCCCGCGACCGCAGCCAACGCTCCCGTCGCCTTGACGAAATTCCGTCTCGAGACGCGATGAGTCACAGTAGCCATCGTCAATGTATCCGGCCCTCCCTTGCTCTACCGGCACGCCGGCCGCCGATTACGTCGTCTCCCCGTATTGCCCTTACGAATGCACTCCGAACCATCAGCGTGTCCGTTCCTTCAGGCCACCCCGGTTGGACGTCTGGGTCTCACCCGAGCTTCGCAACAACTCCCTCTCGAGCGGAAGAGACTCCACCTCTTGCCCGACGAACCCTTTGGTGATCAGGGCGATGCCCCGGTAGAAATCCAGCTTCGCCTCTCTTTCCATGAGTTCGCAAAAACGCGGTATCCAGCGCGCCGCGTGCGCGCTCAAGAATCCCTCCTGCATCTCCAGAGCCTCGATGGCCTTGTCGGCATCCCCCGCCCTCCATGCCTCAGCCTCGCGTTCCGCCAGGTACCGCAGGAAATCAAGCTCGTAGCCGATGAAGTCCGGCTGGTCGCGGGCCGCCTCCGGCAGGCCAACGCCGGCCTCGGCGTACGCTTTGACCACATCCACGGTGGCCTGCATCCGGGGCTGGTGGTCAGAGCCCACATAGACCGACTCATAGGGGGGTGGCGGCCCATACCCTGGCCGGATACCGCGCAAGAGCCGGGTCCTGTCCACCGCCAGCGCGGTCTTGAGCCCCTCCACCTCCTGTCCCTGCACAGCCCGCACGAACTCCGCCACCAGCCGCGCGCCTTCCCGTACCTCGGGCCAGATCCCTTCCTGCGCCGAAAGACCCTCGAGTTCCGAGACCAGGGCCGGGTCACGGAGCTTCGCGGCGAACCCGTCGTCTGGAAGTTGGTTGTAAACCGAGGCGAGAAACCCGTAAATGCGGCTGCGGTTCTCGGCCAGCTTGGCCAGCTCGTCATGTGTGGGCGGGACGCTGTCTGCTGCGCCGCACCCCGCCCCTGTACCGCACTCGTCGACACCGTTTGTCCTGCCGGCACCGTTACCCTTGAGGCTCTCCATCAGGTCTGATACCCCTCCCACGACGCGCCGACGCCCACGGAAAACGAGCAGCGTATTGTCCCGTAAATTGAGCCCAACCACGGTGGCCGACAGGTGCTCCTTCATCACCCGGGCAGCAACTTGGGCGGGGTCGACTCTGGAATCGGTGCAATCCACCACGAGGCAATCCGCGCCCGTCTTACGCGCGCGTTCGAGGGCCTGCTCCACGTCGGACTCTTGGGCCACGACCTCGATGCCGGAGGCCTCCGCAAGCAGGCGTTCGAGGCCCTTGCGGAAAAGGGCGCGCTTTGAACAAATGATAACCCGTACCAGGCGGACTCGCCTCTTCCCCCGCCGACGCGCCCATGCCAATCAAGGACCTTGTAGCATTTCCGGGGCCCGGCCACCACACCGCACCGGCGGAGGTGGACAGAAAAAGGGAGCTACTCTGGGATAGCCCCCTTGAACCAAGGAACCGGAGCCGCCTAACCCGATCGGGCTAGCCCATGTCCGAACCGGGTACCCGAACGGGTCGACCCTGTCTCCTATGAGGCCGGCCCGGGGGTCCGGCTTGCTCTCCCGTCTCCTTCCCCCTCGTTGACCAGCCCCTTTTGCACCGCGTGCACCGCTAACTGGATGCGGTTGGTCAGGTGCAGTTTCTCTAAAATGTTGCGCAGATGGATCTTCACGGTGTTTTCTGCAATCCCGAGCCCTGCGGCAATCTCCTTGTTCGTCAGTCCCCGCGCTACGAGCCGAAGGACCTCCGACTCCCGTGGCGTCAGCGCCTCGGGCGGAGGCTGGGTCTGGTCGGGGCCTGCTTCGTCGCGCCGGCGCAGCTCGTCCAGGATCCGCGCCGCGATGGGCCCGGAAAGCCGGGGCTTCCCCTGGTGCACCTCCTCGATGACCTCATAGAGCTCCTCCGGCTCCGCGTCTTTGAGGAGGTAGCCATCCGCGCCGCACTTGATGGCGGCGAAAAGGTCCCGGTCGTCGTCGGAAACCGTGAGCATCACGACGTGGACGCGGGGCGTGTGGCGCTTGATGACGCGGGTCGCCTCGATCCCGCTCACGGTGGGCAGCCCGATATCCATCAGGATGACGTCCGGCATGGTCTGACTGGCGAGCGCAATCGCCTCGCTGCCATCCCCCGCCTCCCCCACGACCACGAAACCGGGACGGCGGTTGAAGAGGGCCGCGAGGCCCTTGCGGAACAACACGTGGTCATCCACCAGGAGCACTTTGACGGGTTGTGCAGGTGATACCGCCTCTGCCGCCCCGGTGGGAGCGGGGATTCCCGCGCGCTCCGCTGAATCCATGCCCATCATCCTTTCCCCGCTCCGGGAACGAGCATGACGATGCGGGTTCCCTCGCGCGGCCGGGAATGCACTTCGAGCCGCCCGCCGATGCCTTCCAGCCGCTCCCGCATGATCCGTAGCCCGAACCCGTGGCCGCTGTTCCCTGCAGTTCGGGCCGGATCGAAGCCCCGTCCGTCGTCTTCGACGGTGATGCGGAGGCCTCCCTCGCTCGGGATCTCGAAAACCACCCGGACGAGACGGGCGGCTGCGTGGCGGCCCGCGTTGGAAAGCGCTTCCTGAATCGCCCTGAGCAACTCTGCCTCCACCTCGGGCGGGAGTGGAGGCACAACCCCGCCTCGCTCCACCAGGTCGACCTCCACGCCGTACCGGGTGCGGCAGGCGTCCAGGCACTCCCGGACGGCCGCCACCAGGCCCCTGGACGGCGTGGCAGACAGGCGCAGGTTGAAGATGGTCTCCCTCAGCCCGAGGTGTGCACTCTGTACCAGCTCTTTCATCTCCCATAACTCGGCCCGGGCCTCGTCACGCCGCCCGGCCGCGAGATGACCCTCCAGGACCGCCAGGTCGAGCTTGACACAGGAGAGCACCTGGGCGAGCCGGTCGTGGAGTTCCCGAGCCAGGCGGTCACGCTCCTGCAGGGCTGCCACCCGCCGGCTTTCCCCCTCCCTCTCCTCGAGCAAGGTCTTCAACCGCCGCCGCATGAATTCCAGTTCCCGCGCCAGCAAACCCACCTCGTCGTCGCCCGCAAGGGGCACTTCGTGCTCGAGGTCTCCCGCCCCGATCGTTCGAGCCGCCAGGGCGAGTCGCCGCACCGGCCGCGTCACCATTCCGTCGAGGGCAAACACCAGGAGCCCGCCCAGCAACAGGACCGATATCCCTGCGGCCGCCGCCAGCGGAGGAAGCCCGGCGCCGACCTGGGCCAGAAGGCCCTCTACCGAGCTTTCCACCATGAGCACCCCAAGTACGGGTGCCCCGGGGTCGTGGCACGACCGGCAGGCCGGCGCGTTGAGGATGGGCTTGACGCTCACCACCCGGTCGTGGCGCTGCCCTGTGGGTACCAGCACCGACCCGGCTCCCGGTGGTCCCGGCGTGCCATGGCACTCACGACAGCCCGCGTCCGTCTTGTCCAGGATCGTGCCCACCTCGTCCGGTACCGAGCTGAGCCTGACGGCCCCGCCGGTGTCCAGCACGCGAACCTTTTCAAGGTTACCTTCGCTCACCAGAGACTCTACGATACGGGCGGCCATGGCGCGGTCGTTGCGGAGCATGGCATGCTCGAGGCTGGCCTCGACCAGGCGCGCGACGGTCTCCGCCGAGCGCAGATTGACCCGCAGGAGCTCGCGGCGGTGAACATAGCCGAGGAGGACCAAAGACAAAAGGGCTCCAACCAAGCAAGTTGAAATCGTAATGGTGAGAATCCGCAACAGCAAGACCGGCCGCCGGCTCGCATCGGTCAGGGACGAGGCCAATGCCCGGTACGACGCGACACCCGGCGTGCCGGCCTGCCAGCGTAAGCGCCCCTCGTTCCCGCCTCCCGGAGAGCCGGGGGTCTTCCGCAGCCCCATTGCGACCGTCCTCTGGCACAGGGGCTTCAACAGAGTCGGAACCAATCCTCTCGAGCCTTGTCCCCTGCGCGGCTTCGCCCTCCGTGACCCCGGGGTCGCCCCGCAGGGGCAGTGCCGACTCCGATTCCGGCAAGATGATGCAAGCGGGTGGAGGGAACAAACGTAAGGGGACGAATTACGTTTCCCACCAACACACAGGCTTCCCACAAGGGGCGTGAGACAGTGTCATCATGAGCTCATCGGCCTGGTCGAGCGCCCGGAGGAATCTTTCCGGGACACGTGAACTCGTTTCTCCCACACGGGACCGGTAGGAGGCGAGATCGATGAAGCGGTGGGTTTCCCTGCTCGCAGGCGTCCTTTCAGTAGTGCTCTTCATCGCACTCTTGTCCCCGGCGGCGGCAGATGCCGCGGCGGCCGCGTTGAAGGCGGAGTACCGGCTGACCCACAACACCGCGGACACCACGACGTGGCACAAGGGGGCGGTCCGCTTCGCGGAGCTGGTGCGCGAACGGACAGGCGGCAAGGTGAACATCCGGGTCTACCCTAACGCCATCCTGACGGGCGGCGACCAGATGCGCCAGGCGGACATGGCGGCCCGGGGCGTGATCGACTTCGTGCTTACCTCCACGCTCAACATTACGCCGCTCATCCCGCAGTTCGCCGTCGTGTCGCTCCCCTACCTCTTCAACGGGTATGCCGACGTGGACAGGGCGTTCTCCGGGCCTGCCGGCAAGCGACTGGACGAGATCATGGCCAGGTACGGCCTGGTCAACCTCGCCTGGGGCGAAAACGGCTTTCGCGAGCTGACCAACTCTGTGCGCCCCATCCGCACGCCGGCCGACTTGAAGGGCCTGAAGATCCGTGTGGCGGTGCCCATCCAGGTGGACATCCTCAACGCGCTCGGGGCGAACGCCATCCAGATGCAGTGGGGCGAAGTCTACACGGCGCTCCAGCAAAAGGTCATCGACGGCCAGGAGAACCCCATCGGCGCCGTCATCATTCCCCAGCGAGTCTACGAGGTCCAGAAGTACATGACGGTCTGGCACTACTCCTACGACGCGCTCTTCCTGGCGGTAGGCAAGCCCACGTGGGACAGCTTCCCGCCCGACATCCAGCAGGTCATCCGCCAGGCGGCGAAAGAGGCCATGCAGTATCAGGTCGAGATCAGCAGGCAGGATACCGCAAGCGGGGTCGATTTTCTGCGGAAGCAGGGGATGGAGGTCTACGAGCCCACGCCCGCGGAGATCCAGCCGTTCCGGGATGCCGCGAAGCCGGCCTTTGACAAGTGGGCGGCGCGGGTGGGTCCCGACCTCGTCGCCTTGTTCGAACAGGCACGGGAAGCCCGATGATCAGCCGGGTCTCGGCCGAGCAGGGCGTTGCCAGGGGTAGCGCCAGGGCGGCCCCCCGCCCCCACGCCGCGACGCTTCTCCTGGCGCGGGCGCTCGACCACCTGGAGGAAGGCGTGGTTGCGGGCCTGCTGGGCTTCATGGTCATCCTTGCCTTTGCCAACGTGGTGGTGCGGTACCTGACGACCTCGTCGCTCGCCTTCTCGGAAGAGCTGCTCATCAACCTTTTCGTGTGGCTCTCGCTATTCGGAGCAGCCATTGCGGTTCGCAGGAAGGCGCACGCCGCCGTGACGATGCTGGTGGACCGGCTGCCCGCGCCCTTTCGGCCGGCGGTTCGGGTCGCCGCGTACGGATTGTCGCTTCTCGCCACGGGCCTGATGGTGATGCAGGGGTGGGCACTCGTGAGTTACCAGCGCGCGATGGGCGTCGAGACGTACTCCATGTCCCTCCCGATGTGGTGGTTCTCGCTCGGCATCCCGGTCGGCGGCGTCGTCATCGCCATCCGCATCGTCGAGGCAGCCTGGAAGGAGCTGCGGGACGGTGCGGCACACCAGGGCGGCGCGGGAGGGGAGAGGTCGTCATGAGCCTGGTCGGCCTGGATCCCCTTCTGGTGCTCCTGGGCAGCTTCGGCCTCCTCGTCGCCTTGCAGGTGCCCATCGCATTCGCTCTTGGCTTGAGCGGGGCGGCAGTGCTGTACACCACGCAGATGGGATTCAGGATGCTGGCGGACCTCATGTTCGCCAACATCGCCAAGTTCTCGCTGCTGGCGATCCCCTTCTTCATCCTGGCGGGCGTCATCATGGGCGAGACGGGCATCGCAGAGCGCATCGTGCGGTTCGTCAAGCTGCTCGTGGGACAGGCGGTAGGTGGCCTTGCGGTGGTCACGGTGCTCGTCGGGATGTTTTGGGGGGCGGTGAGCGGATCGGGGCCGGCGTCGGTGGCCGCCCTGGGCCCCATCTTGATCCCGGCGATGGGCAAGGAGGGCTACGAGCGGTCATTCGCAACGTCCATCACGTGCATGGCGGCGGCCCTCGCCATCGTGATCCCTCCCAGCATCGCGCTCGTGGTCTATGGGGTGCTCGCGGAGACGTCCATTGCCCGGCTTTTCCTGGCCGGTATCGTGCCGGGCGTCCTGGTGGGGCTCTTCCTCATCGGCTACGCGGTATGGCTGTCGCGCAAACACGGATGGCGGGGAGGCACGCGGGGCTCCTGGCGGGATCTGTGGATAGCGGGAAAGGACGCTTTCTGGGGTCTACTCACCCCGGCCATCATCCTGGGCGGGGTGTACGGCGGGGTCGTAACCCCCACTGAGGCGGCCGTGGTTGCGGTCATGTGGGGGCTCTTCGTAGGCGGCGTCATTTACCGCACTCTCACCGTGGCCAAACTCTACCGCATTCTGGTCGAAGCCGCCACATCGTCGGCGGTGGTCATGCTGGTGGTCGCCTTCGCCGGCGTCTTCGCATGGGTGATGGCCACTCAGGGTATCGTGGACCGCATGGCCCAGGCGCTTCTCTCGATCGCGTCCAACCCGGTGACGGCGCTTCTCGTGATCAACCTGCTGCTGCTCATCCTGGGGATGCTGATGGACGCCATCTCTATCATGTACATCACCCTTCCCATCCTGCTCCCGGTCGCACGGCACTTCGGGTGGGATCCGGTCTGGTTCGGGCTGGTGGTCACCGTCAACCTCGCCATCGGGCTCGTCACGCCGCCCGTAGGGATTAATCTGTACGTCGGCGCCCATATCGCGGGCGTTCCCTTCGACCGCCTGGCGTCTCGGGTGTGGCCCATCGTGGCCGTTTCCGTGGCGGCCTTGCTGCTGCTCACGTACGTACCGGAAATCACGTTGTGGCTGCCGCGACTCGTGATGGGGTAATGAGGATGGGCAGTACTGTTCCTGGCCAGCAACCGCTCCAACTATGTAACCGGCCACACGCTGGACGTCAACGGCGGCAGCTACATGCGCTGAGGCGGCGGGCCGGGAAGCGCCTCGGGAGGGGTCAGCTCGAGCTCGCGGGCTGGTTGCGGGAATGCGAGTGCGCGACGCCGCATGGCTGCTGCTGCCATCCTCGCCACCACCGCCGCCAGAGGTTCCTGCACGATGAACGCCACCGTGGGCGCAAGCGGGGCCGGGGCCGGCAGGTAGAGCGCGGCGAGGGTAATGGCGAGCGCGGTGTTACGCGTGGTGGCCACGTAGGCCAGGGCAACGCCGTCTTCGGCGCCTGTGCGCTCGATCCACCGGCTCCACGCGAAGGCGGATGAGTACCCTACCACCTGCGCCCCGACGACGAGGGCCGCCATGACGGCAGCCTCGGTGAGCGCGCCGCCCAGGTACGGCCGGACGCCGGCCGTGTTGATGAAGACGATGCTGAGCATCCCGGCCTTCGCAGCGAGACCGAGATAGGGCCTCGCACGGGCGACACGTTGGGGCCAGAGGTGACCCGCCAGCAGGCCCCCTGCCGCCGGCAGGAGCACGAAGGCCGCGACGGTGGCGGTCATGTGCCATAAGAGCCCTGCTGCCTCGGGCGCGGTCGTCCCTGCCCCGCCCCCGTCCCCCGCGGTGACGAGGAGCCGGAAGACGGGCGTGATCCAGGCCGAGGTCACCGCCACGCTCACCGTGGTCAACACCACGGCGAGCGCCACGTTGCCCCCGGCGATCTGCGTCCACAGGGATGAGACCGCTGCGGCCGGGCCAAACCAGAGCAGACCGAAGGAGCGAGACCACACCGCCTCCGTCCCGAAGGCAGCCGCCGCGCCCGCCATTCCCAGTAGCCCGGTCACCCCGTAGCCGGTGACGAGAAGCCCGAGCGCAAGCGACGGCCGCCGGGAGAGGATCCGCAGCTCCTCCCAGCGGCACCGCGTGGTCGCCACCGCCATAGTGACGCCAAGCAAATACGGCGAGAGCCCCTTGTACCGGTAAATCGCCTCCCCTGCCGCGATCCCCGCGCCGATGGCCCCCACGACGAACACCAGCAGCCACCGCTGCAGCCATGCATCCAGGCGGGCTGCTCGCCGGTCCATGACCAACTCTCGCCTCCGCCTCCTCCGGGCCTTTCCCGAGCGGTGGGCCTTTGCGGCGAGGGTTCGGGGCGTCGCCGCCTTTCCCTCAGCCCGCGTGGTAGAGCGCAGCTGCAGCCCGGTACTCGGCGCCGAGCTGCTCCCGAAGCGGTGCCGGCTCCAGCACCTCACAGGACCGGCCCCAGGAACGTATCCAAGGCACGAGTTCGAGAGTGTGCCCGACCCGCAGGGTAAGGATGCACCCCCCGTCCGGAGTATCCTCGATGTGCTGCGAAGGGTGCCAGTGGCTTTCCTTGACCCGACGGGTCACGTCAGGGGTGAAGCGCAGCCTCACGGTTACCGGATCGGGCGACCCCATGATCCCCCACGCGTTCTGCAAGACGGCAGCGGGATCGAAGTTGGCGGGCTCCTCGAAGCGCTCGTCCAAGAGCCGTGCTCCGGTCATGCGCTCGATCTTCAGGGTGACGATGGACCGGAAATAGGTCTCCTCGTACCCCAGCACATAGGCGGCCAATCCAGGGGCTATCGGTTCGAGGAAATACGGGTGTAGTACATAGGGGTGGGCCGCACGTCCTTCAGCTGACCGGTACAGCACCCGCACCTTTCGGCGCTCAATCCAGCCAAGCGTCAAGCTCTCCAACGCCTGAACGAACTCTCGATTACGCGGGCTTCCTTCCATCTGGCGCGCGGCCTGGCGAGCCTGCGTACGAACCGGCTCCGGAAAGCGAAGCGAAAGCTTTTCCAGAGCGCTCACTGCGTGGGGGTTGAACTCGTCGGCCATACGAACCAGCAGCCGTGCGGCGAAGAACAGCGCAACCGCCTCGTGGATCGTCAGTCGCACCGTACCGACGTATTGGTCCTGCAGCACGGCCCATCGACCCCGGCCCGGGTTCCATAGAGGGACGTGCGCGTTGGACAGCGCTCGAAGGTCTCGGTAGACGGTTTGCCGTCTAACCCCAAGACGCCGTGCAATCTCCGAGGGGCGGACCCCCTTGTCTCCGGCCCCGATCAGGGTCTGCTCGAGAATGCGCAGTCGCTCGGCTTTGCTGGTGATACGGTCTTGCGTGGCAATGGCCTCCATCTTGGCTCCCGGACGCCCGACGTTCTCCCGATAGTCCTACCATCTTCTTAGTAGCGTTACCCGAAACGACAACGGGGCCGCGGCCACGGGCCGCGGATGCAGCTAACGACGCAGACGATCGTCTGCTAAGGCTACGCTTCAATGGAGCCACGTGCCACCGTGCCGCATGCCGAGGCGATACCATAGCTGCTGACCGGCATACGGGGTAGCCGGGGTTAGGGCAACGCGATTGTACCACGCGTGCATGACTGTTGGAGAGGGCCAGCTTCCGTGGGTATGTGTCAAGCCCCGGTGGGGTTTTGTGAGACCCCGCCAGTCCCTCCTATAGCCGGGCCCCCCACGGCGCAGCCCAGGCCAGGCGGCTGCGCAACGCCACGCCCGTGGCCGTCTGACGGGCGTCGGGGTGGCTCAGTATCGGCACATGGGCCTGAAGCCAAGCTTGCGGGTCGATCTCGACCAGCCCCCGGCGAACTTTCCGGGCCAGCCGGACCAGCACCGGCTGCTCCGATCGCACCGGCCAGCTCCCGGCCGTCCAGTTGGCCAGCCACCCCTTCAGCCGCCCCTCGTGGCGCAGGCAGCGCAGTTGCATCATGGGGTGGGCCCCCCGGCGCGACCAGGCCGCTTTCCCCTTGAGCCGGTCTGCGACCACGTGGCGGACCGACGGCTCTGTCGCCCCCAGCCCCCGAGCCGGCTCGGGTAACGGCTGGTCGCGCAGCCGCCAGTCATCCAACCCGTCCCGGTTCGCCTCCAGGTAAGCCCGTACCCGCTCCAGCTCCTCCTTCGCCACGGCACAGGCCGGGTCGGCTTTCGCCTGGTCGAACACGGCCACCAGCCTCGCCCAATCCCCTCGCCGGGCCGCCTGCTTGGCCCGGCGCAGCAGGGGCGTATGCCACCCCAGGACCGCTCCAGCGCCGCATTGCGATGAAACGGATCGAGGTGCCACTCTTCTATGCCCAGCCACGCCCGACCCTCTTGGGCCCACGCAGCCCCGTCGCTGTTGCCCACCAACCGCCGCACCCGGCGGGGGTCGTAGCGCTCGACGAAACGTAGCAATCCCCTCGACCAAAACTCCTCGGTCTGCAGATCCCCGCCCCAAACAGACTTCCCTTTCAGCCGAAAACGCCGGCCGGCCGGGCTTTCCGGCTCCCAGCCCTCGTGCAAAACGCCGAGCTTCAACTCCCAGCGCCGCTGCTTTTCCCGCTGCAGCGCCACCCATACCCCCCGTCGACCTCACAGATCACCGCCGTCGCCTCACGCCCTTCGCCGGGAGGCAGCTCGCCCGTTTGCTCCATCGCCTCCACCGCCCGGCGCTGCTCGGCCTCCCGGCTCGCGCCTGCCTCCTGCACCCAGCGATGGATGGTCTGGGCGCTCACAGGGATCCCGGCTTCGGCCAGGATCGCCGCCGCCACCCGAAAGGGATGGCGCGTCGCCAGTTCCACCGCCCACTCCTGGACCCCGGGGCTGAAACGCTCCCTGTGGGGCAGCCCCAGCTTGTCGTCGAGCGGGCAGCACTCCTCCCAGGACCCGTCGGGGCGACGCCGCCGGTACATGCGGCGTTGCAGCCGGTACTCCAGCCCCCAAAGCCCTGTCACCCGCTTGGTCTTACGCCCCACCGACTTCCATCCGCGACCCGGGGGCGAAAGGCTCTCGTCGATGCGCCGGACGGCCGCTTCGACCAGCTCGGCGACCTTGGCCAAGACGGTGGCCACGATGAACCGCTCCAGGTCCTTGAACGACCGGATGTCGCTGGGTACAATGAAGCCAAGCTCCATGAAGACCCCGCCTTCCATGGTGTGGTACTTTCAAGGCGGGGTCTTTTCGTTGCGATTTCCCACATCCCTCCAGCCTCAGGCTGGAGGGATGTGCCTCCCCTACCGGATCCTGACACCCATGCCCACCTAAAAGTTACTCATTGGATGACGACCCTGTTTCGGGAGCGCCCCCTGAGTGAGCCGTATCCATACGTGTGGCTGGATGCGAAGGTGGTGAAGGTCCGCCAGGACGGCCGGGTCGTGAACATGGCCGCGGTGGTGGCCATCGGGGTGCGCCAGACCGGCGAGCGAGAGGTGCTGGGCTATGCCATCGGCCAGGCCGAGAGCTACGAGTTCTGGAAAGAGTTTCTGCGGCACCTCGTCCATCACGGCCTCCAGGGGGTGCAACTCGTCATCTCCGACGCCCATGAGGGCCTCAAGAAGGCCATCGCGGAGTTCCTGGCAGGCGCCAGCTGGCAACGCTGCCGAGTCCATTTCGTGCGCAACCTGCTGGCCCAGGTGCCCAAGCACGCCCAGCCCATGGTGGCGGCGCTGGTGCGCACCGTCTTCGTCCAGCCGGACGCGGCGCTGGCCCGCGAGCAGCTCAGCAAGGTGGCGGAGAGCCTGCAGAGGCGCTACCCCAAGGCCGTCGAGCGCCTGCTCGAGGCAGCCGACGACGTGCTGACCTACATGACGTTTCCCCCGGAGCACTGGCGGCAGATCCACTCCACCAACCCCCTGGAGCGGCTCAACCGGGAGATCGGGCGGCGCACGGACGTGGTGGGGATCTTTCCGAATGCGGACGCCGCGTTGCGCCTGGTAGGCGCCGTACTCCAGAAGCAGCACGACGAGTGGCTGGCCAGCCGCCGGTACTTCAGCCAGGAGTCGATGGCCAAGCTCGACGTCGCCCGGCCGAGCCGGAGCGAGAACAAAAGCGAGGTGATGCCGTCACTGCCCAACGTGGCCGCGTAGCAGGGAGGAGTCCGGTGGGAACCCATTTTACACCAGTTGCGGGGACGCCATCGGTTCACCCGACGCGGCCCCCGAGGCCTACGAAGTCGTCCGGGGACATGCCTCGTGGCGATCGACGTGAATGCCTCACGGCTCGCAGCATGGCCCGCCGGGGCGCAGCACCCGGAGTACCTCTGGATCGCGGCCCGCCAGTCGGCTTCACGGGTCGCTGCGTCTTCCTACGGTGGCTGAACAGCATCTCGCCTCGGCTCGCGTGTGAATCACCTCGTTCTCCATCGGGCGCCTGGCCCATCCTCATGGCAGGAGGACAGCCCGGCGCGTTCACGAGAGCTACAATGGAACCACGAGCACCCCGGTGGACTTGCCGCAGTACGACTACCAGGAAAACTGAGCTCCAATGTTGACGTGCAGGGCCACGTTGGGGACGTCGGCGTAGCCGTCCGCGATGGGGACCCGCGCCCATGCCGCCGTACTCTTGGTCTCGGCGACGAGCTGAAACCAGGACGTAAGGGGCAGCACGTAGGCTATTGCCCACGAGCCTGCAATGCCGGACAGGTAGTAACCCTCGAAGCTGATTTCAGCATGCGGGGGGTCGGCCAGCGTTTTCCCCCTGACGGTCGTTTCGGGATGCGTCAGTACCGGACCCAACCCAGCGCTGTACATCCATCGGCCGGCACGCCAGTACCGCTCGCCCAGAATCAGGTTGTATCCGTGGCTGACCCAAAAGGACTGCACGTCCGGGTGGCTCGTCAACAGGTAGAGCTTGTGATGGATGACCGAAAGGCCCCAAGTCTGTCCCGCCATGCGGATGGCGTAGTACGGAGCCTCATACAGTGGCCTGGTTTCCCACTCGGCACGGGCGATTCGGATGTCCTGCTCGCCCTTCTGGACAATGGTCAGTGGCATGGGTAGGTTCCAAGCGGTTCCGCCGGCCAGGGTCAGCGAAGCGGCGGCCACCGGCCATGCGGCCAACAGCACCACGACGATTGCGGCAAGCGTGAGGGCGAAGTGACGCATCGGCAAACACCTCCGGTAGTTGCTTTCTCGGCCTTTTGAAAGCGGTATCCGACCGGTCCATGCATCGGAGCGGTGTCCACCGGCTTGAGTGCGTCCAGGGCTCTTTCGAGCCCAGGTGCACCAAAGGCCTACGCAAGCGCTCGGCGAACTGGTTTCCTGCGGCCGGCTCCAGGTCCGCATTGCCGAGGAGACAATGGGAGGGCTCGTGCATGTCGCTGTCTACCGTCGAGGCGTGGTTCGATGGGTCGCTGTCATGGCTGAGCGGGTGGATGCGAGAGGCCGTCATCACGGCCGTTCTCGTGGGGCTGGCGCTGGCGGCCGTGCCGGCGGTGCGCTGGTGGTGGCACCGGGTCATGCTGCCCATCGCCCGGCGCACGCCGACCACCCTGGACGTGACGCTCCTGTCGGCCACCGAGCGCTACGCCGCCCGGGCCGCCGCCTTTCTCGTCCTGTACGCCGCCGTCAACCGCCTGGCCGGCCTGCCCGCCCTCGAGGGCACGACGGGCGGGCGCATCCTCGACGGGGTCTTCTACGCGCTCATGGTGCTGGCGGTCACCCGCCTCCTGGTGGCGGCGACCGACGGGCTGGCCCGGTGGTACCTCACCGAGATGGCCCACCGCACCAGCACGCAGCTCGACGAACACTTCGTCCCCGTCGTGACCAGGGTCGCCGCCGTGACGGCCTACTTCATCGCGGCCACGGTGGTGCTGGCCCGGTTCAACATCAACGTGACGGCCCTGGTGACCACGGCTGGCGTGGCGTCGCTGGCGCTGGCGCTGGCGGCCCAGGAGACGCTGGCCAACATGTTCGCCGGGTTTACCATCATGCTCGACCGCTCGTACCGGGTCGGGGATCGGATTCGCCTCTCCGACGGCACCATGGGCGACGTGGTCGAAATCGGCCTTCGGGCGACCAAGATCCTCAACTTCGACAACGAACTGGTCATCATCCCCAACAAGGAGATGGCCGCCGCCCGCATCGTCAACCAGAACTACCCCGACCTGCGGGTCAAGGTGCGCCCCAAGGTGGGCGTGTCGTACGCGACCGACGTCGAACGGGCCAAGCAGGTCATGCTCGAGGTGTGCATGAGCCACCCCAAGGTGTTGAAGGATCCGCCGCCGGGGGTGTACTTCACGGACTTCGGCCCGTCATCGCTCAACTTGCTGGGGCTGTGCTGGGTGGGGGATTATCGAGACGCCTTCCAGGTGCTCGACGAGCTCAACGTCGCCATCAAGAAGCGGTTCGATCGGGAGGGGATCGAGATCCCGTTCCCTCAGCATGACGTCCACCTGCGGGCGCCGCTGCGGCTGGAGGGTCGCGAACCGGCGCGAGGCAGCGGGCCTGCGGCCCCGGGTTGACGCTCCGACCATGTGTTCGTATAATCCAGCCAGATGCCGGACAGGGGCGGGCCGTTTCGTATGGGTCGCACAGCCGGAGAGCTCACGGACGAAGAAAGGAGAGCCTACCGCCGGGGGCTGCTCCGCCTGAGCGCATCGAAGCAGGCGGACGCAAAGCGGAGGGCCGGGGAGGCCCTGGCGGTCGCTCAACAGTGTGCCGCCATCTTGCGCCGGGAGTTCGGGGTGCGCCGGGTCTGGCTTTTCGGCTCGCTCGCCAGGGGCACGTTTGGGCCTGGCTCCGACGTCGACCTTGCCGTGGACGCGATCGACGAAGGAGTGTTCCTGCGGGCGCTCGGCCGGCTCCTGAGCTTACGTCCCGACTTGCCCGTGGATCTGGTCGACCTGCGCCATGCGCGTGCGGGGCTGCGTGCCGCCGTCGAAAAGGAGGGTATCCCCCTGTGACATCGGATTTCATCGCCCTCTCCGGGCGGATCAGGGAGGAGTTGGACGAGGTCGGCCGGGTCGCCGAGCGAGCACGAGAGATCCGTCGCAAGGCGAAGACGACGTGCGATGACGCGTACTGGGATGCGGTCGCTCTCAACCTACATGGGTTCTATACGGGGATCGAGCACATCTTGGAGAGCATCGCTCGCGAGGTAGACGGGTCCGTGCCGACCGGCCCCCACTCGCATCGTGACCTTCTCATGCAAATGAGCGCCGAGTTTCCCGGCCACCGACCGGCCGTACTCTCCCGTGCTACCCGCGAGTGTCTGGAAGAGTATCGGGCGTTTCGGCATCTGGTTCGTAGCGTTTACGCATCCTCGCTGCGGCCCCAGCGCCTGGAGGAGCTCGCCGAAGCCCTACCCGGCTGTTTCGAGCGGGTGACGCGGGAACTGGCCACCTTCTCCGCCTTTCTGACCGGCGACGTCTCGAGCCAGGAGGGGCCTTCGACCCTCCCCGGGTAACCCGGGGCGCCGCCCGGCTGGCCGGCGCAAGACTACAGCGCCACCTCGGCGTCGTCGCCGATCATGAGGCGCAGTGCCCGGTGGTTGTCGCCCGCCCGGCGCACCACGGTGTTGCGCCCGATGAGGCTGTCTTCCAGGCGTTCGACGTCCTCGACGACCGACCCGTCGAGGATCACGCAGTGCTCCACCTGGCTGCGTTCCACGCGGCAGTGGTCGCCGACGCTGGTGTACGGCCCGATGAAGCTGTCCCGGACCACCGCGTTGGCGCCGATGACGGCCGGGCCCCGCACGACGCTGCGTTCCACGATGGCGCCCGGGCCGAGCTGCACCCGGCCGTCGACCCGGCTGCCCTCGCCCACGCTGCCGATGATCTCCCGGCGCCCCCACTCGTCGAGCACGACCCGGTTGGCCTCGAGCAGGTCGTCTTTCTTCCCGGTGTCGAGCCACCAGCCGGTGAGCTCCACCGCCCGCACCGGGCGCCCCGCCTCGACCAGGCGCTGGACGGCGTCCGTGATCTCGAGCTCGCCGCGCCACGAGGGCGCCAGGGTCGCAATCACGTCGTGGATGGCCGGGGAAAAGCAATACACCCCGACCAGCGCCAGGCTCGAGGGCGGATCCTTCGGCTTTTCGACCAGGCGGCGCACCCGCCCGTCGCCGTCCACCACGGCCACCCCGAACTGCCTCGGGTTGGCCACCTCCTTGAGCAGGATGAGGGCGTCGGGCCGCTCCGCCTCGAAGGTCGCCACCACGTCGCGCACCGGCTGGCCGATGAGGTTGTCGCCGAGGTACATCAAGAAAGGGGTATTTCCGAGGAAATCTCGGGCCACCTTGACCGCGTGCGCCAGGCCCCCCGGCCGGTCCTGCTCGATCCACTCGAAGCGCAGCCGCCACGGGTTGAGCGCCAGCGCCTCCTTGACCTGTTCCCCCGTCTCGGGCGACAGGATGACGCCCACCTCGCCGATGCCGCAGTCGGCCACCTGGTCCATCACGTAGTGCAGGATGGGCCGGTTGGCCACCGGCACCAGCTGCTTGGCCATCGTGTAGGTCAGCGGGCGCAACCTCGTCCCCCTGCCGCCCGCCAGCACCAGCGCTTTCAGGTGCGAGCTCATGTCGTCCTCAACGCCTCTTTCGGGTCACTGCTCCGCAGGCTCAGGTGCCCGTTGTGCCGGCTCCGCCCTACCGCATCTTGGTGCGCCAGTCGAACCCGATGGACGGGTCGTCGTACGGGATGCGCTTCTCGTCAGGGTGGTCGGGGTCGTACGACTCCGTGGTGACGTACACGATGACGGCCGGCTTCTCCCCGAGCGTGCGGTAGCCGTGGGCCACCCCCGCCGGGATGAGCAGCAGCATGGGATTGTCCTCGCCCATGTAAAAGACGTTGGTCTCTCCCTTGGTGGGCGAGCTCTCCCGCAGGTCGTGCAGCACCACTTGGACGTTGCCGGCCGGGAAAAACCACAGATCGTCCTGGCGCTCGTGCCAGTGAAACGCCTTGATGACCCCCGGGTACGTCTTCGACATCGACAGCTGCCCGAAGCGCCGCAACAGCCCCTCGTCGTCGCGCAGGATCTCCTGGAAAAAGCCCCGGTCGTCGCAGTGGCGCACCAGGTGCTTGACCTTGACCCCTTCGATCACGCCGGTTCGCCGGCCCCTTTCCGTCGTGCCGCCACGGGCGCGACCCGCCCGGACGGCCTCGCCCCCTCCATCGCCAGCAGCCGCGCCTTGACTCCCGGGCCCCCGCCCGAGTACTCCCCGAGCGCGCCGTCGGAGCGCACCACCCGGTGACAGGGTACGAACAGCGGCACCGGGTTGCGCGCCATCACCTGTCCCACGGCCCGGGCCGCCTGCGGCCGCCCCACCGCCCGGGCCACCTCCCCGTACGAACGGACCGACCCCCGGGGAATGGCCTGTACCGCCCGCATGACCTCGCGCTCGAACGGCGTCACCCACCGCCAGTCGATCGAGGGCGCCCTCCCGGCGTCGAACCACTCGGCCACCGCCTGCCGCCACGCCCTCTCCAGCTCCGCCGAACGCGCCGGGCGCACCTGCGCCGCCACCGCCGCTCCGTAACGGTCCCGCACCTCCGCCAAGAGCTCGTCGCCCGACCCGGCCGTAAGCGACGCGAAGGCGACGCCCTGTTCGCTGACCACCAGGTAGATCGACCCCATGGGGCTGTCCACCTCGAGGTACTCGAGCGCCACGGCGGCCCCTCCTTCCCCCGGCCTGCGCCACGGCCTCAGCGCATCCGCCCGGGCCCGGCCCCGCTCGCGGCCCTTCCCCTCAGCGGGCCGGCACTGCCTCAAGAACGGCCAGCACCGCGGAGAGCAGCTGCGCTCCATCGGCTCGTGTCAGGCCGACGTCGGCCACCTCCAGTCCCGGTAACTGCACGACCCCCGCAAGGCTCTCCACGGCCTGGCGCCCCGTCACGACCGCCTCCGGCGCGCTCACCGGGATCCGCACGTCGAGCGCCCGCTCCACCATCTCCGCCCACGCGGACTGCGTCAGCGCCTCGTCGAGGTCGAGTTGGCCGAGCCGCTGCCCGTCCGTGGCCACCCCCAAGAAGACGCCGCGGTCCACCAGATCGTACACGGGTCCGGCCTGCGGGTGGTCGAGGTAGTTGTGCACCAGGTGCCAGTTGCCGTCCGGATGCGGCGCGATGGTGCGGGCCTCCACCACGGAGTCGATCAAGAGCTGGCGGCTTTCGACGAGCGGGTCGAGGACGACCCGGGCATCCTTGCCCGTCGCCGGGAAGCCGCCCCCACCGTCGGCCCGGTAGTTGTTGGTCGCCAGGATGAACCACTCGTCCGGCTTCACCGGCCGCCCCTCGAAGGTGAGCTCCACGATGCGCTGCCCCGGTGGCCGGGTCACGTCGATGGCGTACCGGACCCCGTCGATCTGGTCGAAGTTGTACGACGGCCAGCGGGCACTCACCAGCGGCTGCTGGCCGCTGCCCGGGGTAACCTGCTCGAAGTTGAGCGCAGCCCGCTCGAGCCACGCCTTGAGCTCGGCACCGGTGATGCGGATGGCCTTGACGGTATTGTCGTAGAGATACGCGGAGGCTACGTCCGCGATGGTGATGGGCCCCGGCCGGATGTCGGTGTAGTCCTGCTCGCCACCGCGCCCGGCCTTGAAGGGGGCCGCGGCCGAGAGCACCGGTACGCCCTCCCACTGCGTGCCCTCCAGGGCCCGCTCCACGTACCGGCGCTGCACGTCGTTGATCCACTGGATGAGGGCCGTGTCGGCCCACCGCGAGGCTCGGCTGTCGATGCGCACCAGCGTCTCGCCGATGGGGCTCGTGACGTACGCCACGGTGGTCTCGTGCGCCTGCCTGGCCCACTCCATGACCCGCGCGGACGGCGCCACGCCCTTGGTCGGCAGGAGTTGCGCCTTCCTGCCCACCACCCGCCAGCCACCCTCGGCCCGCGGCTCGAGCTCCAGGGTCACCATCCCGAGCTCGTGGCCCCAGAAGCCGGGCTGTACGATGACCGTCTTGCCCACGACGCCGTCCGGCGCGTCCGGCAAGCCCTTGCCGGGGATGGAGACGTGAGAGTGCCCGGCCACCACGACGTCGATTCCCGGCACCTCGGTGGCCAGGGAGTACGCTGCGTTTTCCTGCAGGCTACCGGGTGCCCACCGCGACGCCGGGCTCGCCCCGGTGTGCGCCAGCGCCACCACGACGTCTGCCCCCTGCGCCCGCATCTCGGGCACGAAACGGCGCGCCGCTTCGACGATGTCGCCGGCCTCGACCCGCCCCTGCAAGTTGCTGCGGTCCCAAACCAGGATCTGCGGCGGCGTGAAGCCGATGACGCCCACGGTGAGCGGGCGCCCGTCCAGCTCCCGTCTCAGGAGGACGTACGGCGTGAAGTACGGCTGGTTGGTGCCGGGCCGGTACACGTTGGCGAGTACCACGGGGAACCGGGCCCCCGCCAGTACCTGCTCCAGGAAGGGCAACCCGTAGTTGAACTCGTGGTTACCGATGGTCGCCGCGTCGTATCCCATGCGGTTGAGCACGTCGATGACCGGGTGGACCTTCCCCGGCTGAAGGGGCCGCACCCGGGCGACGAAGTACCCGAGCGGAGTGCCCTGGATGGTGTCGCCGTTATCGAAGAGGAGCGCCTGCGGGTGCTCGCTGCGGACGCGCTGCACCAGCGTGTCGATCAGGGCCAGCCCCACACCGTCGTCCGCCCGGTTGGCATAGTAGTCCCACGGGTAGATGTTGGCGTGGACGTCGGTGGTGGCCAGGATGACGAGCTGCGACGAGGCGAACGAGGGGGCGGCCGCGACCAGGATCACCAGTACCACGAGGGACCACGACCAAAGGCCTGTCCAACGGCTTCTTGGGCCAAGCAGCCGCGTCATGGGCGCTCCTCCTTCACGAAAACTCACCGTGCCTCACGAGAGGTGACGCTTGGCGGCGGATCTCTTTCGATGCCGGCCAGGAGGCACCCTGTCGGCGAACCGCGCGTTTCGAGCGGGCCGAAGCGCCGTTCAGCGCCCTGCTGACCAGCCGCGCTCGTAGACCGCTTCCCAGTAGCGCCGCCATTCGCCGCTGACGACCCGCTCCACCCACCGGGAGCGGGCCAGGTACCAGTCCACGGTGCGGGCCAGGCCCTCCTCGAGGCTCACCCGCGGCGCCCAACCACACTCCCGCTGCACCTTGGCGGCCGTCATGGCGTAGCGGCGGTCGTGGCCAGGCCGGTCCTGCACGTGGGTGACGAGGGCCCGCACCGCCGCCGGCTCTCGTCCCGTTCGCTCGGCCACGAGGTCGCACACCCTCCCGACGACCTCGAGATTGGAGCGCTCGTTGCCGGCAGCGATGTTGTACACCTCGCCGGGCCTCCCCCGCTCCAGCACCGCCAGGATGGCCCGGCAGTTGTCCTCGACCCACAGCCAGTCGCGCACCTGCAACCCGTCGCCGTACACCGGCAGCGGCTCTTTCCGCAGCGCCTTCCAGATCATGAGCGGCAGCAGTTTCTCGGGGAACTGGTGGGGCCCGTAGTTGTTGCTCGAGCGGGTCACGATGGCCGGCAGGCCGTACGTGCGCACGTAGGCCAGCGCCATCAGGTCGCCCGCCGCCTTGCTCGCCGAGTACGGGCTGCTCGGCCGCAGCGGCGCCTGCTCGTCGGCGGCCGGCAGGCCCTCCAGGTCCCCGTACACCTCGTCCGTGGAAACCTGCACGAACCGCTCGACCCCATGCCTGCGGGCCGCCTCCAGCAGCACCTGAGTCCCCCGGACGTTGGTCTCGACGAACGGCGCCGGGTCGAGGATGCTCCGGTCCACGTGCGATTCGGCGGCGAAGTGAACGACGTAGCGCAACCGGTAGGTCGTAAACAGCCGGTCGACCAGCGCTGCGTCCGCCACGTCCCCCCGCACCAGCACATGCCCCGGGTCGGCCCCGGAGACGGCCTTACCGTAATCGAGCCGCTGCAACGGCCCATCCGCCGGCAAAGCGTCCCCCGCCCCGCTGTCATCGCTCCGGCTCTCCTGGCCGGCCCAGACCTCCTCGAGGTTGTGGAGATGGGCGGCGTAGGTCATGAGGTCCAGGTTGACGACCTGCCACGCCGGCCGCTCCCGCCGCAACAGGCGCACGAACTGGCTCCCGATGAACCCGCAACCGCCCGTCACGAGCACGGTGGGACCCGCTCGCGGTGCGTTCTCTCCTACTCCCACGCCTACCGCTCCTTTTCCCGCGACCCCTTCTCTGCCAGTACCGTCCGTTTGTGCCGCCGCGCCGCCCAGACCATGCGGCACCTGTGGTGTGCTGCCCTCAGGCAGTTCTGCACGGCGGACGGCGCCCCTTTCCCGGCCATGCCGCTCGCAGGATACGCCGGGGCCGCCACGCCGTGTGTTGTGGGTTACGGCCATGTCGTGCTACGCTACCCGCGGTGTGACAAGCGTCATCGGACGCTTCCGGCGCCAGGCTGGCCACCGTTTGCGGCGCCGTGGCCGTACGGTTCTGCCCTCGCACGAAAGGCTGGTGGGGCGCTTGGGGACGGAAGAGATCCACCACGAGGACGGGCCCGTGCAACTCGCCGTCATCGGCGCCGGCAACCGGGGGCGGGAGGCTTACGGAGCCTGGGTCAAGGCGCACCCTGACCGGGCCCGGGTGGTGGCCGTGGCCGATCCCAACCCCGTGCGCCTCGCGCGCATGGCAGACGAGCACGGAGTGGTGCCCGACCGACGCTTCCCCTCGTGGGAGGCGATGCTGGGCCGTCCCAAGTTTTGCGACGCCGTGGTGATCGCCACGCCCGACCGCGTTCACGTGGACCCGGCCATCCGCGCGCTCGAAGCCGGCTACGACCTCCTGCTCGAAAAGCCCATCGCCCCCGACGCATCCGACGTGATCCGGCTCGCGGACGTGGCCCGCAGGCTCGCTCGCAGCGTCACGGTCTCCCACGTGCTGCGCTACACCCCGTTCTTCCAAACGATCAAGCGTCTGCTCGACGAAGGCCGGATCGGCCGGCTCATCACCGTGCAGTACACCGAGAACGTGGGCTACTGGCACTTCGCTCACAGCTACGTCCGGGGCAACTGGCGCAACAGCCGCACCTCCAGCCCCCTCATCCTGGCCAAGTCGTGCCACGACATGGACATGCTGCGGTGGCTGGCCGGGGCCCCGTGCCGCCGGTTAAGCAGCTTCGGGGCGCTCACGTACTTCCGCCCCGAAAACGCCCCGCCCGGCGCCCCCGACCGGTGCATCGACGGGTGCCCAGCGGAGGGCACGTGTCCTTTCTCGGCGGTGCGCTTCTACGGCCTCTTCCCGCCCGGCTGGGACGGGTGGCCTATCTCCGTCATCACCGACGACCCGTCCCCCGAAGGCCGGGCCGAGGCGTTGCGGAAAGGCCCCTACGGACGCTGTGTGTTCAAGTGCGACAACGACGTGGTGGACCACCAGGTGGTGAGCATCGAGTTCGACAACGGCGTGACCGCGGCGTTCACCGTGACGGCCTTCACCGAGGAAAACACCCGGACGCTCAAGCTGATGGGCACGGCGGGGGAGATCCGGGGCCACCTCGACAAGGGCGAGATCGAGCTCCGCACGTTCCAGCCGGCCGGCCACGACACGTTGAAAGTGCCCACGTCGCCCACGCACGCCGGCGGCGACGAAGGGTTGATGGAGGCCTTCGTGGCACGGCTCCGGGCAGCTCGCCGCGGGGAGGGCGGCAGCGAAACGCTGACGTCGCTCGAGGAGTCGGTCGAAAGCCACCTCATGGCGCTGGCCGCCGAAAGGGCGCGCCTGGAGGGGCGGGTCGTCGAGCTGGCCGCGTTCGCGGCCGAGGCCGCCGCGGCGTGAGAGCGAGGGGGGCTTGCCCGTGGAGAGGACCGCACGGGGATACGGAGTCGCTGTCTTCCTGGCGGTGGCTTCGGCCGTCCTGGCCCAGGCCGCATGGAGCCGGGCGGCGCCGGCCGGTAGTGTACGCCAGGCCGAGGTCACCCCGGTCATGAGCGGCCTCGACACCGTCTGGGACCTCGTGTGGGGCCCGGACCGCAGGCTCTACCTCACGGAGCGCCCCGGGCGGATCCGGGTCTGGGACGGCAAGGCGGTGCAGACACTGGCCCGCCTTCCGGTCTGGGAACAGGGTGAGGCCGGCCTGATGGGGCTGGCCCTGGATCCCGGATTCCCCCGCATCCCTTACGTCTACGTCTGCTACACGCGCCGCGACGGGGAGATTGCCAACCGGGTGGAGCGCCTGAGGCTCGAGGGGGACCGGCTCGCCTCCGACCGCGTGCTCCTCGACGGGATGGCCGCCGCGACCATCCACGACGGCTGCCGGCTTCGCTTCGACCGTGCGGGCGAGCTCCTCGTCACCATGGGAGACGCGGCGGTGCCCGGCCGGGCCCAGGATCCGAGCAGCCTCAATGGCAAGGTGCTGCGCATCCGCGCCGACGGCGCCGTGCCCTCGGACAACCCCTTCCCGGGCAGCCCCGTCTACACCCTGGGCCACCGCAACCCACAGGGGCTGGCGCTGCGTCCCGGGACGGGAGAGATCTACCTGAGCGAGCACGGCCCTGACACGGACGATGAGATCAACCGCCTGGTGCCGGGCGCCAACTACGGCTGGCCGGAGATCCGGGGCACCCGGGAGGCCCGCGGTTTCGAGCCTGCGCTTTGGGCATGGACGCCGACCATCGCCCCGGCCGCCATCGCCTTTTCCGACAGCCGCACCCTCTTCCTCGCGACGTTGAAGGAGGGCCGCCTGCACCGCCTGCAGCTGGATGCGGACGGGCGGATCGTCTCGGACCGGGTGGTCCTGGAGGGGTACGGCCGGCTGCGGGCGCTCACTGTGGGCCCGGACGGGTGCCTTTACGTGGGCACGTCCAACCGCGACGGGCGCGGCTCGGCCGGCCCGGACGACGACCGGGTGCTCAAGGTGTGCGGGCTCTGAACGCCCGGTAGCTGCTCGAGCAGCACCGGTTTGCCCAGGTAGTATCCCTGCCCGAAGCGGACGCCCATGGCCCGCACCGCCCTGGCCACCTCTTCGGTCTCCACCGCCTCGGCGACGGTATGGGCCCCGAGCTCCCCGGCCACCCGGCGGATGGCCGCCACGAGACGCTCGTCGAGCACGCTGTGGGCCACGCCCCGGACGAGGCTCCCGTCGATCTTGACGTAATCGACCGCCAGGCGCCGGAAGTACCCGAGCGACGAGTACCCGGAGCCGAAGTCGTCGAGGGCCAGCTGCGCTCCCAGGAGCTTGAGGTTGGCGAAAAAGCGCGCGGTCGCTTCGTCGTCCTCCAGCGAGTGACGCTCGGTGAGTTCCCAGACGGTCATGCGGGCAAGCTCGGGCTGGCCTTCGAGCAGGCGGATCACCCGTTCCCGGTAAGCAGGGCGGGAGACCAGGTCGGGCGACAGGTTGATGAAAAGGCGCTTGCCCTGGAAGGCAGGTAGCTTCCAGCCGTCCGCCACCCACTCCAGTATGCGCTCGTCGACCTCTCCCAGAAGCCCGTACTCCTCCGCCTCCCGGATGAACTCCGAGGCCGTCACCAGGCGCTCGCCCAGCACGACCCGGGCCAGCAGCTCGTAGCCGTACACCTCTCCGGTGCCGAGGTCCACGACGGGCTGGAAGGCCGGGCGCAGCCGCCCGTCCTTGAGGGCGCGGCGCAGCATGTCGCCCTGTCCGAACGAGTGCAACCGCAGCGAGTGGGACGTCTGGTCGAACACCGCGATGCCGTCGGAGGCGTTGCGGCTTTGGAGCAACGCCGAGTCCATGGCGGCCTCCAGTTCGGCGTGGGAGCGTCCGTGCTCGGGGTAGGCCACCACGGCGGCCGTGATGCGGACGGGCACCTGTTCGCCGGCGGCCGTCCGGGCCCAACGCGGCACGTCGTGCACCAGCTGCTCGGCCACGCTCCGGCCCTCGCGGGCCGTGACGCCGGGCAAGATGACCGCGAACGCGTCGCCCCCCACCCGCCCGATCCGCTCGGTGGGGCGGAAAGCCTCCTGCAGCCGCAGCCCGATTTCGGCCAGGAGCCGGTCGGCGGCGTCGTGGCCCAGCCGGGCGTTGATCTCTCCGAACCGCTCCAGGTCGAAGACCACCACGGCGAACGGCCGCCCGGCGCCGCGGCTGCGGTCCACCTCCTCGGCCAGGAGGCGTTCGAAGCGCTGGCGGTTGCAGAGCCCGGTCAGCGGATCGCGGCCCGTGATGGCCTCCAACCGGGCCATCTGCAGCGCCAGCAGCCGCTCGCTCTCGGCGAGGCTCCGCTCGGCCGACAGCAGCCGTAGCCCGAGCGCCAGAGCGTCGGCAATCTCCGACAGGATGCGGTAGCGCTCCCCCGTAAAGAGCTCCGAGTCACCCGTGTAGACCGTCAGCACGCCGTACAGGCGCCCCTGCTCCTTGAGGGGAAAGGCCGCCGCGTGGGTGACGCCGGCCTGCAACAAGTGCCGGCGCCATGGGTCCTCATCCCCCGTCCCGGCGAGGGTCATGGTGTGAGCTTTCCGGGTGTGCAGGGCGCGCCAGGCGGGACCGGTGGGGTCGGGGTTGGGCACCGGGGGCGCGGGCAGCCCGGCCGGCCCGGCCCAGGCGACCAGGGTCAGAGAGTCTCCGGACTCGCCCGCCACCCCGATCCATGCGGCGCTGCACGAGGGGTCCTTCAGGATGGTCTGGCAGGCTTCCTGGAGGAGCTGGTGGGCGTCTTGCCGCTGCGTCACCAGCCGGTGCACCGAGGAAAGGGCCCTCAGGGTGCGGTTGGTGGCGCGGGCCTGCTGCTCTGCCCGGTACAGGAGCCGGTAGTCACGGCCGATAACCCCGTAGAGCAGCACCGCCGTGACCGCCACGAAACCCCAGCCCTTGACCACGCTGACGAGCCCGAGCGAAGGCGTCCCGTGCAGCAGCCGGGTGAGCACCCAGTCCGAGACGAGGATCCAGACGAGGGCGGTCGCGACGTACGTTGCGACAGGCCGCAGGGCTCGGCGCGACGGTTGGATCATAGCGCTCCCTCGCTACACCCCACCTGCTGCAGCGCAGCCCCCGGTATGACCCAGTGTACCATTCCTTCGAAACGTCCTCCACTATGTCGAACCACCGCCACCGGGAAGGTGGCGGTCGCTCTGGCGCCGAACGCCTGCGCCCGGTGAACCCGGATGATGCAAGACGTGGAGGTAGCCTTCGGACCCCGGCGCTTCCGGTGGGGCAAGCGCACCTACGTCATGGGCGTCCTCAACGTGACGCGCGACTCCTTCTCGGACGGGGGGCGCTACTTCGACCCGGATCGCGCCAGGGCGCGAGCCCGCCAGATCGTGGAGGAAGGTGCAGACATCCTCGACGTCGGTGCCGAAAGCGCCCGCCTCGCTGCCGAGAAGCTGGCCCCCGACGAAGAGATCGACCGCCTGGCGCCCCTCGTTGAGTGGGTGGCCCGCCACCTGGACGTCGCCATCTCCGTCGACACCTACAAGGCGCCGGTGGCCGAGGCGGCGCTTCGGGCGGGCGCCCACATCGTCAACGACATCAGCGGCCTGCACGCCGATCCCGCCATGGCGCCGGTGGTGGCGCGCCACGGAGCCGGGGTCGTGCTCATGCACCTGCAGGGGACGGCCCGCAGACCGGCGGAGCACCCGGCGTACCGCGACGTGGTGGAGGAGGTGCTGGCCTACCTGCGGCAGGCCTGCGTGCGGGCCCGTCAGGCCGGCATCGACCCTTCCCGGATCCTGGTCGACCCGGGCATCGGGGTCGGCAAGCTCACCGAGCACAACCTCGCGTTGCTGCGGGCAGTGCCGGAGATCAAGCGCCTGGGTCACCCGGTGCTGGTGGGGCATTCCCGCACCAGCGTCATCGGCAACCTGATCGAGGCTCCCATCGGCGAGCGGCTCGAGGGGACGCTGGGCGCCACGGCGGCCCTGGTGGCGCTGGGCGCCGACGTCGTGCGGGTGCATGACGTCGGGGCCAACGTGCGGGCCGCGCGGGTCGCCGACGCCATCTTGCGAGGCTGGCAGCCCCCCTGGGAAGACTGGTCGTTCGACGCGGTCACGGGGGAGCAGCGGCGGCCGCTGCACACCCTGCGGGAACTGGCCGCTCGAGACTGAACGCCGCCCCGGGTCGAGCGGCGTTCGGAACTGAGCGCCGCTCGGGATGGAACGAAGAGGTTCGGCCGAACGGGCTCAGAGGCCGGGCAACGAGCGCCGGCCGCCCTCCGGCAACGCCCCCGCCGGCCGCACCTCGTCGCCCACGTCGCCCAGGGCGGCCAGGTGGTCGGCGACGGTGCGGCCGGCCACCACGAGGCCGGGCGCGATCTCGGCCAGCGGTACCAGGACGAAGGCCCGCTGCAGCATCCTCGGGTGCGGGAGGGTGAGCTCGGGGTCCCGGAGCGTGAGGTGGTCGTACACCAGGAGGTCGATGTCGACGGTCCTGGGCCCCCAGCGCACGGTGCGCACTCGCCCGAGCCGGCTCTCGATGGCCAGGGCGTGCAAGAGCAGGGAGCGCGGGTCGAGGGCCGTCTCCAGGAGGGCCACCGCGTTGAGGAAATCGGGCTGGCCGGCCAGCCCCCAGGGCTTCGTCTCGTAAAGGGACGACACCCGGGCTACGGTAGTGCGGGGGAGCGCCGCGAGCATCTCCACCGCCCGGGCCAGGTGCCCTGCCCGGTCCCCCAGGTTGGAGCCCAGTCCGACATACACCGGCACGGAGGGATCGTCCATGGCTTTCACCGGCATTGTAGCACCGCTCGGGGAGCCCCGGGCTCCACGGTTCCTGGAGATGCCCCGCGCCCGGCTGGCGCTCGGGGCACGGACTTACGTCATGGGGGTGCTCAACGTGACCCCCGACTCGTTTTCGGACGGCGAGGCGTACTTCGACGCCCGCCTGGCCATCCGCCGGGCCCTGGAGATGGCCGAGGAGGGCGCCGACCTCATCGACGTCGGCGGCGAGTCGACCCGCCCGGGGGCCGAGGAGGTGCCCGAGGAGGAGGAGCTGCGGCGGGTGCTGCCCGTCATCGAGGCGGTCGCCGCCCGGCTCGACGTGCCGATCTCCATCGACACCCGCAAGGCCCGGGTTGCCCGGGAGGCGGTGCAGGCGGGGGCGCAGATGGTCAACGACGTCTCCGGGCTGGCCTTCGACCCGAGGATGGCCGAAACCGTCGCCAGCCTCGGAGTCCCGGTGGTCGTCATGCATACCCGGGGCACTCCCGCCACCATGCAAAAGTTCGCAGAGTACGGCGACGTGGTGGAAGAGTCGGCCCGGGAACTGGCAGAGCGGGTGGAGCTCGCGCTGAAGGCCGGCATCTCGCCCGAGCGCATCGTGGTCGACCCCGGCTTCGGCTTCGCCAAGACGGTCGCCCACAACTACCGCCTGCTCGCCCGCCTGCGGGAGTGGCACGAGCACGTGCACCTGCGCCTGCCGGGTGCACCGCCCTTCCCGCTGCTCGTCGGGACGTCGCGCAAGACGTTCATCGGGAGGGTGCTCGGCAACGCGCCGCCCCTCGAGCGCCTGGAGGGTACGGCGGCCACGGTGGCGCTCGCCATCGCCGGCGGGGCCGACATCGTGCGGGTGCACGACGTCCGGTCCATGGTGCGCCTCGCCCGGGTCGCCGACGCGGCCGTCCGGGCAGGCGGCCGGCCGCACCTCGTGCCCCGCGCCTCGGAGCTCACCGTCAGCATCGAGGGGATGAGCTTCTCGGCGCGCCACGGGGTCTACGAGCAGGAGCGCTCGGGCCCGCCCCAGCCGTTCGTGGTCGACGTGACGCTCTGGCTGAAGGCGGAGCCGGCCGCCGACGCGCTGGACGAGACCGTGGACTACTCGAAGGTCTGGACGTGGGTCCAGGAGATCGTCGCCGGCGGGCCTCCCACCCAGCTCATCGAAACCCTGGCGGCCCGCGTCGCCGACGCCATCGAAAGCCGTACCCGGGGGAGGCTGCGGCGGATCCGGGTGCGCGTCCACAAGCCCGCCGCCCCCATGCCCGGCCCCGTGCAAGACGTGGCGGCCACCGTCGAGCGCACCTTGAGCGGTGGCTGAAAGGAAGCGAGGAAGCCTGCCCCCGGGTACGCTCGACCGGCCTCCCTCTCAGCCGGAGCGGGCCACGCTGCGGCGCAGGACGTGCTGCACGAAGGCGCGGGCCGTGTCGCCGCAGGTGCGGGTCGGCCAGTCGACCGACTCCTTCAGGCCGCTTCGCACCCGCTCCCGGAGCTCCGCAAACCGCCGCTGCAGCGCCTGCCGGTCTGCGCTTGCATCGCCCATCCACGAGAGCGCGCCATCGGTCACGATGAGATCGACGGCAGCCTCCAGCAGCTCGGTCCACCGGCCCATGTCCTCGATCCACGGCCGCATGTCGGCCAGCACGGGGTGGCGCTCCGCCCCCTGCCGCAACGCCGCATACGCCTGGCGCAGCTCGGCGATCCCCTGCTGGAGCTCGCGCAGGCCCTCTTCGAAGTGGAAGCTCCCGGTCAGCTCCTCGAACCGCCGGAAAAGGCCGACCAGCCACGGCGGCTCCTCGGGGGCGAGCGGCGTGATGCTGGCGCACCGGGCGAGCGTGCCCAGCGCCTGCACGAGCGCCTCGTCTCCGCCGAGGAGTTGCCGAGCGCCTTCCGACCACGCCTGCTCCGGGTCGTAACGAGACGGCGCCTGCAAGTACCGCCCGATGGTGAAGAGCGCAAGGCGCGAGGCGTACGGCTGATTCATGGGGTTGGCGAAGATGCCGCGCAGGATCCCGTCCAGGTGAGCCCCACGGCCGGTGTAAGGGCCGATGTGGAGCTCCGGCGCCATGTGGGCGTCGTTGACGGGGTAGTTGTCCCACAAGAGCGGCGGCCGGCGCATGACCTCCGCCACCCGGCGGGCGTGCTCGTCCGGCACCTCCCGGGAGCAGACGGCGGGGCCCGTCCAGAAGAGATCGACGGCCGGGTCCAGCCGCTCCCCGAGCTCCCGCAGGTAAGGCACGTCCGGGTCGCCGCAGTAATGGGTGGGGCAGACCATCAACTGGAGCCCCCGGGGCTGCATCCGCCGCCACAGCCGCCCTGCGAAGTCGGCCTGAGCCTCCGCCAGAGTCGCGTACGCCCGGCGGTCCTCCTCGTGCCCCAGCGCCGGCGGGATGTCGTCGAAAAAGAGCCCGAACGCCCGCACCCCTATCCCCACGAACGCCTCGAGCTTGGCCCACAGCCGGTCGAGCTCCGCCGGGTCGGAGTAGACCAGGGACAGCCCGGGGCTGATGGCCACCATCCACTCGACTCCGCTCGCCCGCCCGGCCCGCACCAGCTCCTCGAACCGCCGCATGGCCTCGGGCGGGTACGGCTCGCGCCACCGGTCCCGGTGCAGCGGGTCGTCCTTGGGTGCATACAGGTACGCGTTGAAATGATGCCTGCCCAGCCAGTCGATCGTGTCGAGCCGCTGCTCGTGGGTCCAGGGACGCCCGTAAAACCCCTCGACGACCCCCCGCCACACCAGCGCCATCCCGTCACCCCCGCCCTCCCTGCCTTTTCCGCCTTGCTCCGCCGCGCCCGCGCGCCCCCACCGGCCCATTTCTCGGACGGAGCACCCACCTCCTCCGGTCGCGCGGCCCGCCGCCCTGCGCAGGGCACGCCCGGGCAGGCCACCGTCAGGCAAAGACGACGTATCGCCTCAGGAAGGCCTCGAGCGCGGCGTAGTACGCCTCCACGGTCTCCCGCTTGCGCCACCCGTGCCCTTCGCCCGGGTAGACGTGGTACTCGTGCGGCACACCGCGGCGCCGCAGCGCTTCGACGAGGGCATCCGCCTGGCTTCGCGGCACGACCCGGTCCTCGTCGCCCTGGAAGATGGCCAGCGGGTCCCGGATCCGGTCGGCCGCGAAAAGCGGCGAACGCTCCCGGTATGCGGCCGCCGCCTCCGGAAGCGGGCCCACCAGGGAATCCGTGTAGTGCGCCTCGAACTTGTGCGTCTGGCTGGCCAACAGAAAGAGGTCCGTGACCCCGCTGGCCGAGACGCCCGCCCGGAAGAAGCCCGGGTGCTCGGCCAGCGCCCTCAGCACGGTGTACCCGCCGGCGCTGCCGCCCATGATCACCATGCGCTCGCGGTCGACGAGCCCCTCTTGCGCGAGCCGGGCCGCGCCGCTCACGGCATCCTCCACGTCGAGCACGCCCCAGCGGCCCTTCAGCGCCTCCCGGTAGGCTCGCCCGTACCCCGCGCTCCCCCGGTAGTCGACGTCCAGCACGGCGTATCCCCGGCTGGTCATGAACGCCACCTCCGGCGCCCATCCCGGTGTCGCCTGGGAGGTCGGGCCGCCGTGCACCCGTACGACGAGCGGCGGGCGCCCCTTGCCCGTGTACTGCGGGTTGGCCGGGCGGTAGAAAAGCCCATGGACCTCCCCGCCGTCCGGGGCGATCCAGCGCCGGTGTTCCGGCCACGAAAAATACCCATCCGGGACGTCCTCCGCCTGTGAACGGGCCACCACCGCCGCGGGCCTGCCGGGCTCCATGACCACGACCCTTCGCGGAACGGCCGGCGATGAGGCCAGGAGCGCGATCCGGCCGCGGCCAGGATCCACGGCCAGTTGCTGCAACACGGTGTAGCCGGCCGGATGCCCGCCCGGTCGCTCCTCTCCGGCCTTTCCCTCCCGGGGCTCTCCCTCGACGACGGGCACCGGGTGGGCCCTGCGCGCCGCGAGATCGTAAGCCCAAAGCTCGACCCTCCCCTCGCGGCTTCGCAGGAAGTAGACCGCGCCGCCTCCGGGGCTCCACCCCAGCGTGCGCATGCCCTGGCGCCAGTTGCGCAGTCCGTGCTCGGCCTCTTCCCGGTGGGCGAGCTCCGACCGTCCGGTCTCGAGGTCGCAGAGGTGGAGGTTGGCCCACCCCGTCTCGTCGCTGACGTAGGCGAGCCACCGCCCGTCCGGCGAGAAGGCAGGCTGGAACACCTCCACGTCGTCGCCGCCCGCGACCGTTTCGACCCGTGAGACGACGGGCAGGCCGCGGGGGCCCTCCTCCAGATGAGCCAGGCGCAACTCACTCCCGTCCCACGGCATCCGCGGATGGTTCCACGAGACGAAGGCGAGCATGCGGCCCGAAGGATGCCACGCAGGCTGTGCGTAGAAGTCGGCGCCGTCCACCAGCTCCTGCGGCCAGCGCTCCCCCCGGACGTCGACGATCGCCAGCACGTCGCGGCCTTCATAGCTGTGCACGAAGACCACCCAGCGCCCGTCCGGGGAGACCTGAGGAGACGCCGCCGCGCCGAACGCGGGGGTCAGGGCCCGGGCCACGCCCTTCCCGAGGGGTTTACGGTACAGCCGTCCCTCCCGAGAGACGTAGTACACCTGGCCGCCCTGCACGGTGAAGTCGCCGCCGCCGTACCCGACCGCGGCCCGCACCGAGTGTTCGACGGTGAGCTGCCGCGCCCCCTCGCCGGCGGCGCCGGCGGCCATGAGCACTCCCACGCCCGATCGTTCCTCATGCCAGACGAGCTGCCCGGTCTCGTCGTCCCAGGCCACGTCGGTGAGGGTGACGCCGCCGGCCATGCGCGCCGGCGACAGGGGACTTTCCCATAGCCCGTAAGGAGCCTCGGTCATCGCATTCACCACCGGCTTTCGTCCGCGTCCAACCGCGGCACTCGTACGGCCGCCCGGCGCCTTCTGCCTGTCCACGGCAAGGCCGCCACCGATGCGACGGCCCCCAGCAGCGCGATCCCCGCGCCCGCCGCCATGGCCCCGTGCAAGCCGGCAAGGAAACGCCCGCCCTCGGCGGCGGCCGTCTCGACCTGGGCGCCTGCCACGGCCATGAAGACCGTGCCGGACACCGCGATGCCCAGCACCATGCCGATGTTGCGCATGCTCGCGAGCATCCCGCCCGCGATGCCCAGGCGCTCTCTCGGGACGCTCCCCATGATCGTGCTGTTGTTGGGCGTCTGGAAGAGGGCGCTGCCCAGCCCGAGCAGGGCCAGCCCCCAGAAGACCCCGGCGAGGGGCGTCGCGCCGTCCAGCCGGGTCATGTTGGCGACCGCCACGGCCATCAGCGCCATGCCCCCGGCCGCCAGCCACCGCGAGCCCCACCGGTCCGTGAGGTACCCGGCGGCGGGCGCTATGACCGTGAGGGCTACCGGGAAACCCAGCATGAGCACCCCCGCCCGGTCGGGCGGGATCCCCCGCAGGTTTTGCAGGTAAAACGGCAGCAGGAAGGTCACCGAGGACTGCGCCAGGTAGTTGGCGAGGCTGCTCAAGTTGGCGAGCACGAAGGTGCGGTTCTTGAAGACGGAGAGCTCGACCATCGGGTGGTCGATGCGCCGCTCCACCGCCACGAAGAGCCCGAGCAGCGCCGCGCCCGCCCCGGCCGAGCCCAGCGTGGCGGCGCTCGCCCAGCCCCAGCGGGGAGCCTGGCTGAGTGCGAGCAGCACCAGCAGCAACCCCGAGAAGAGCAGCATCGCGCCCGCCAGGTCGAACCGCTCCCGCACCACCCGGCGCGGCCCGGGGAGCACCCGGGCGGCCCAGAGGGTGCCGACGAGGCCGATCGGCAGGTTGATGGAGAAAATCGAGCGCCAGCCGAAGTGCTCGACGAGCAAGCCCCCGAGCACCGGCCCGATGGCGAGTCCCGCCGCTACCGCCACCGCGTTGGTGCCGAGCGCCCTTCCCCGTTCGCTCGCAGGAAAGACGTCGGTGATGATCGCAGGGCCGGCGGCCATCATCATGCCCGCCCCCACCGCCTGCACCGCCCGGAAGGCGATGAGCCACCCGATGCCCGGGGAGGCGGCGCACAAAAGCGATCCGCCCGTGAAGAGGCCGAAGCCCGACAGATAGGTACGGCGGTGGCCGTACATGTCGCCCAGGCGCCCCCAGGTGAGCAGCAGGCTGCTGATCACCAGCAGGTACGCCATGGCCACCCACTCGGAGACGGATAGCGTGGTGCGGAGATCCTGGGTGATCACGGGCAGGGCGATCCCGACGACACTGCCGTCGACGGGCCCCATCAGCGTGCCGACGAAGATGGCGGAGAGAATCCGCCACCGCAGCGGGTGCCCCGCCGCGCCACGTTCCCAGGCCGCCACCTCTCCCGGCGCCGGTGCGGACTCTGCCAGGCGCGTCACTCGTAGCGCACGCATACGTTCTTCACCTGGGTGTAGTGCTGCAGGGTCTCCAACCCCTTCTCCCGGCCGAAGCCGCTTTTCTTGTACCCGCCGAAGGGCATCTCCACCCCGCCCCCGGCACCGTAGGTGTTGACGAAGACCTGGCCCACCCGCAACTCGGCCGCCATCCGGTGCGCGGTGGACAGATCCCGCGTCCAGATCCCCGCCACCAGCCCGTAGGCCGTGCCGTTGGCCAGCGCGACGGCCTCGTCCGGCGTGTCGAAGGGCATGATGGCCAGCACGGGCCCGAAGATCTCCTCCTGGGCGATGCGCATGATCGGCGACACCTCGTCGAACAGCGTCGGTTCCACGAAATACCCGCCGCTCAGCTCCGGTTGCTCGGGCACCCGTCCGCCCGCCACCAGGCGCGCCCCCTCCGAGCGGCCGGCCTCGACGTAGCCCAGCACCCGTTGCTGCTGGCGCCGGCTGATGATGGGCCCCATGTCCGGGTCCTCGACGCCCGGGCCGAGGCGCATCTGCGAGACGATGCGCTGCAGGGCCTCCACCGCCTCCCGGTGCACCCGCCGGTCGACGATGAGCCGGGACGCCGCCGAGCAGGTCTGGCCGGCGTTCTGGAAAATGGCCTGGGCCGTCGCGGGGATGGCGCGGTCCAGGTCCGCGTCGCCCATCACGATCATGGGAGACTTGCCCCCGAGCTCCAGGAGAACGGGCTTGATGCCCCGGGCGGCCGCCTGCATGACGATGCTGCCCGTCTCGACCGACCCGGTGAACGTGATGTGGTCGACGTCCGGGTGAGAGGCCAGGGCTGCGCCTGCCTCTTCACCGTAACCCGTCACCACGTTGACCACTCCGGCCGGGACCCCCACCTCGTGGAGGATGCCGGCGAGCTCCAGGGTGGTGAGCGAGGCCTCCTCGGCGGGCTTGAGCACCACCGTGTTGCCGGCGGCGAGAGCCGGTGCCAGCCCGCGGGAGGCGATCTGGATGGGATAGTTCCACGGGATGATGAGCGCGCAGACCCCGACGGGTTCCCGCAGCACGTAGTCCAGGAAGCCCGGGCCGAGCGGGATCGTATGGCCCAGGATCTTGTCGGCGATGCCCGCGTAGTACTCGAAGTAGCGGGCCGCCACCGCGACGTCGGTACGGGCCTGGCGCAGGGGCTTGCCCGTGTCGAGGCTCTCGAGGCGGGCGAGAGAGTCGGAGCGTTGCCGGATGCGGCGGGCGGCCTCGTAGAGCCACTCGACCCGGCGGCGGGGCTCGATGCGCTTCCATCCCGGGCCTTCCAGCGCGGCTCTCGCCGCCGCCACCGCCCGATCGACGTCCGCCTTGCCGCCCCTGGCGAGATAGGCGAGGACGTGACCGGTCGCCGGGTCGACCGACTCGAAGTGCTGGCCCGAGGCGGGAGCGACCCACTCGCCTCCGATCCAGAGGTCATAGCGGCGAGACTCTTCTTGCGCCGGCGCGACGGCCATCTGGTGCATGCCCCCCTTTTCTGCCGGGTGCCGCGGCCGGGAAGCCGGCCGCCCCCGGCCTCCTGCAGATGCCAACATTCCCTCCGAAGGCCATCGCTCCTATCCTATCGGATCCGAGCGCTCCTGGCTTTCCGCCGCGTGGAAGGCGGTCCGCCCGGCTCCAGCGCCGCCAGCGAGTTGGCGACTGCACGCCGCGTCGCGCCGGAAGACTCCTGGATGGAGGTGTGGCAGGCAGTGTCCAACGAACGCTGGCTTCGTATCGCCGCCGCTGCCGCGGTGCTCCTGTTCGTGGTGGCGGCAGCGGCCATCGCAGGTCAGTTGCGCTCCTCCCAGGAGTCGGCCCGGCTGCGCAACGAGCTGAGCGCCCTGGAGCGCCGGCCCGCAGCGCAGGCGTCGCCGGCGCCGCCCGGCCCCGAGAGCCCCGCCTCACCGGTCGCTTTCACCCGGGTGCAGGTGGTCCAGGAGTCGACGAGCGCGCCGGCCGCTCCCTCCGGGCAAGCCGGGTCGCCCACGACGTCGCCCGGGTCACCCACGACGTCGCAGGGAGGCGCCGGGGCACCTCCTCGCCGCGCGGCAGCAGGGCCGGCCCGGCGTCCGGCCGCGGCCGGGGCCAAGCAGCCCCTTGCTGTCCCGGCCAAGCGCCCGGTCTCCGGCCCTGCCCCTGCGCTCGACCGGGGGCCGATCTCGGTGCAGGCGACGGTGACCAACCGCACCAGTCGGACGCTGAAACAGCCGGTCTATGCCCTGCTCATCGCCACTGACCCTCGGGACCCGTCCAAGCCGCCGCAGATCCAGCGCCAGAGCACCGTCATCGAGTCGCTCGGGCCCGGCGACACCACGACCGTAACCGTGAGGGGGCTCACCATCGACGACCCGGCCCTGCACTACGAGCTCGTGGTCAACACGCCGGCCGTCGACCCGGCCCGGGCCGGCGGCACCGTCGCCAAGGTCGTACCCACGGTACGACCGGCTACGGTGCGCCCCGCGCCGACGGCTCCGCAGGCTCCGGCCCGACCTCCTGAGCCGCCCCGAGCCCAGGCGCCGGCACCGACTCCGCCTGCCGGTCCTGCAGGCCCTGCAGGGCCTGCAGGACCGGCAGGCCCGCCGGGACCCCCTGGCCCGCCCGGCCCGCCGGGCCCCTCTCCTGCCCCGCCGCCAACTCCGGCACCGTCGCCGGAGCCGTCCCCCGCGCCCTCCCCGACCCCTTCGCCAGAGCCCAGACCGGCTCCGGGCCCTGCACCGGCACCCTCCCCCGCGCCGGCGCCGGCACCGGCGCCGCCACCCCCGGAACCGGCCCCTGCCCCGCGGGACGCACCGGAGGGTCAGGACGGAGCGAGGTAGGACACCGCGCGCCGGGCAGCGGGGCCCGCCGCTGGCAAGGATAATGGCTATCATGCATCGAATCAAGGGCGGGGGCGGTGTCTCCCCCGGACGAGGTGGAGCGTGGGGGGCTTGCCGTCATGGAGCTTGATAGCGGTTCCAGAGCGCGTCCCTGGTTGAAGCACTACCCGCCCGAGATACCGAGCCACCTGGAGTACCCGGAAATCAATCTCGCGGCGTGGGTGCAGCAATCCGCGCGCCGCCATCCGGACCGGGCCGCCACGCTTTACTTCGGCGCGCGCCTTTCGTACGCTCGCCTCTTCGAGCAGGTGCGCCGGCTGGCCGGAGGCCTCCGTGCCCTGGGCGTCCGCCCCGGCGACCGTGTGGCGATCATCCTGCCCAATCTGCCCCAGACGGTGATCGCCTACTACGCCGTCCTGTGGCTGGGCGGCGTCGTGGTGATGACCAATCCGCTGTACACCCCGAGGGAGCTTCGCCACCAGCTTGCCGACGCGGAAGCCCGGGTCGTCGTCGCCTTCGACCAGATCCTGCCCCGGGTGCTGGAAGTCGCCTCCGAAGTCGGCCTGCGCCACGTCGTGGTCACCTCTGCGGCCGATTACCTGCCACCTCCTCTGCGGCTCCTGTACCCTCTCAAGCAGGCTGCCCAAAGGCGTCACCAGCGCCGGCCCCATCCGGCGCAGCATCCCGTCGCCCCCTCCCGCCCGCCCGGCCTGCAGGTTCATGCCTTCACGCGTCTGGTACGCTCCCAACCCCTGGACGGGCCTCACCCGGTCGACGCCCGTGAGGACCTGGCCCTCTTGCAGTACACCGGAGGCACGACGGGCACGAGCAAGGGCGTGATGCTCACCCACTTCAACCTGGCCGCCAACTGCACCCAGATCCAGGCCTGGCTCTACAAGCTCGAGGGCCGTCCCACGACGGTGCTGGCCGCGCTGCCCTTCTTCCACGTCTACGGCCTGACCACGGTGCTCAACTTCTCGGTGATGACCGGCTCCACCATGATCCTCACGCCGCGCTTTTCGGCCGCCGAGGTCGTACGCCTCATCGAGCGACACCGCCCGCGGCTTTTCCCCGGCGTGCCGACCATGTACGTCGCCATCACGCAGCTTCCCGACATCGCCCGGCGGGACCTGAGCTCGGTCGAGGCGTGCATCAGCGGGGCCGCTCCGCTCCCGGTGGCCGTGCAGGAGAGCTTCGAGCGGCTCACGGGCGGGCGCCTGGTGGAAGGGTACGGACTGACCGAAGCCTCTCCCGTGACCCACGCCAATCCCATCTGGGGCGCGCGCCGCACGGGGAGTATCGGGCTGCCGTGGCCCGATACCGACGCCAGGATCGTCGACCCGGCGACGGGGGAGCCCCTGCCGCCCGGCAGCGTGGGAGAGCTGGCCGTCCGGGGCCCCCAGGTGATGAAAGGGTACTGGCAGCGCCCGGAGGAGACGGCCGCCGTCTTGCGGGACGGGTGGCTGCTCACCGGGGATCTGGCTCAGATGGACGACGACGGCTACTTCCGCATCGTCGACCGCAAGAAGGACCTGATCATCGCCGGCGGCTTCAACATCTACCCCCGGGAGGTCGAGGAGGTGCTTTACGAGCATCCGGCCGTCCGGGAAGCGGCCGTCGTGGGAGTGACCGATCCGTACCGCGGGGAGACCGTCAAGGCGTACGTCGTGCTCAAGGAGGGGCACGCCGTCACTGCCGCCGAGCTGGAGGCCTTTTGCCGGGAGAGGCTGGCCGCGTACAAGGTGCCGCGGCTTTTCGATTTCCGCGACGAGCTGCCCAAGACCCTCGTGGGCAAGGTGCTGCGCCGGGCCCTGCGGGAAGAGGCCCCACCAGTGCAGGAGGCCGCCGCAAGCGGCCGGGAGCCGCCCGCTACGGCAGGGGGACGTCCTGCGTGACGGTGGCCCAGGTGCCGGTCGCTTTGGCGACCGTGATGGGGGTGCCCTCCTCCGGGTAGAGGTCGATGGTGGCCTCGCCCGTCACGAGCCGGCGGCCCGCCCGCCAGATGACGCCCTGCGCCACCAGGAGCCCCGAACGGGCCGGCAGCAGGAAGTGCACGTGGAGTTCGGCCGTGACGACCGCGGTGCCGGGAGGCACCGCCGAGAAGGCGGCCATCCCGATGGCCTCGTCGGCCAGGGCCATCAGCACCCCGCCGTGTACGATGCCCAGTTCGTTGAGGTGGCGAGGGGCGATGCGCAGCCGCACCTCGGAGCGGCCGTCCCGGGCGCTCGTGCGTTCGAATCCCGTGACCGCGCTGAAGCGCTGTGCAGGAGTCTCGTGCATGGAAGACCGCAGCCGGCCGCGCCGGCCTTCCTTTCCATCGCCGGGTGGGGCGTCCGCCGGCCGGATGGGGGCGGGCGCCGGGTAATAGTCTACAATATAATGGCGAAGGGGGATCATCCCGCGGTGGCATGGGACTGGATGAAACCCGCCTTGCTCGATCTCTCTCGCCAGCTGACGGACCGTGACCTGGAGTTCGTCATCCGGGCCACCTCGTCCCGCCGCACCGACTACGACCGGATCCGGGAGATCGTCCGCGACAAGCCCGATTTCCTGGAGGTGCTCCTGGAAGACGACCGGGTCTTCCAGAAGATGGCGTCGGACGACGATGTCATGCTCAAGGTTTCACCCCAGCTCTTGTTCGCCGTGCTCCTCCGCCGGGCGCGCCGCCTGCTCAAGCAGGCGTCGTTCACCATGGAGCCGCGGCCGGAGGGGGACGTACCCGTCTTCGACGCCTCGAAAGCGGCACAGCTGGTCGAGCAGCCCCGGGTGCTCGACTACCTGGCCAGCATGCTCGCCAGCTTCGTGCGCACCGAGTCGCGCACCTTCCTCGTGCGGCACGGCGCGGTGTACCGGCGGAGGGTGTTCAACGACATGAACGTCGACGACCTGCTCTCTGCAGCCGAGCTGCTCGACCCCCCGCAGCGCTTCCCCATTTACAAGCGGGTCGCAGACGTGAGCTTGTTCATGGTCGGCATCTTCCCCGATCACGTCTCGGGGCGCCGCAGCGCGGGCCGGTCCTGGTGGAGCGCGGTGGCGAGGTCCCAGCGGTTTGCCAGGGACCAGCAGGCCTATGCGGAGATCGGGACGGAGTTTTACCACCGCGCGGCCGAGGACGAGGCAGCCCGCCAGTCCGGGCTGGCGGACGTGATGGTCACCCTCGGCGATCACTTCATGCTGGCCGCCAAACCCCTCAACCTGCTGGCCCGCGACCTGATCCCGATGCGGCGGTTCGCCTGGTTCGGCGCCGGCCCGGCATCGCCGGCGTCCCCATGACGTCCCCCTAAGCAGCGCCAGGCGGCGACCGTCGTCAGGAAGGCCGAGGATCGCCTGCCAGGAGTTTCCCCGGGCCCCGCCGTAGTGTAGCAGCCGGACTCCTGCTACGGGAGGTGGCGGGATTGTCGAGGGCGTGGAGGCGGCGCGGGTCAACGGCAGGAGCCGTGCTGCTGGCCTTGCTGCTGGGGGTCACGACGCCGGCACCGGCCCAGCAGCCGCCGGCGAGCCCGATGCCTGCCGAGCCAGGCGCACCCGTCGAGGCGCGCGCTGCCGCTCCGGCGCCGGAGGAGTTGCGCCTGCCGGGTCTCATCGGGCCTGTGCGGGTGGTGGAGGATACCCTGGGCATTCCCCACGTGGTGGCCCGGACGGAGCACGACGCTGCGTTTGCCATTGGCTACCTGCAGGCCCGGGATCGCCTGTTCGAGATGGACGTGAGCCGGCGGCGTGCCGAAGGGACGCTTGCCGAGCTCGTGGGGAGCGCGGCCCTTTCCGAAGACGTCCAGATGCGCACCCTGGGCCTGTCCCGGGCGGCAGCCAGGTCGCTCGAGCGCCTCTCACCCGGCGCCCGGGGCGAACTCGAGGCGTTTGCGGCCGGGGTCAACGCCTACATCGACGAAGCGGAGCGGGCCGGCGCTCTGCCGGCGGAGTACCGCGCCCTCGAGCTCACGCGGGTGCGCCGCTGGCAGCCGGTCGATTCGGTATCGGTGCTCAAGCTCGTCGGCTTCGGGCTCTCCTTCAGTATGGACGCCCAGTACGCGACCATCCTGCAGGCGTACGTGCGGGCCATGGGGCCCGAGCGAGGGATCCAGGCCGTCTTCTACGACCTGTGGCCGCTGGCCCCCGCTGAAAACGCATTCGTCGTGCCGGACGCGGTGGGCTACGCGCCGGCCTCCGGCTCGCCCCTGGCGGGCGCGATCTCCCAGGACGTCCAGGGACGCGGCGTCGAGGAGATGCTGGCAGGCTGGCTCTCGCAGATGGCGGCCGTGACCGCCCCGTGGGCAGGCGCCGGCAGCAACTGGTTTGTCATCGGGCCGCGCCTGTCCGCGAGCGGCTATCCCCTGCTGGCCAACGACCCGCACCTTCCGCTCACTCATCCTCCCGTCTGGTACCAGCAGCATCTGACCGTGCAGCCGGACGGCGCGGCCCGGCCGTCGCTCAACGTGTACGGGGTGGCCTTCCCGGGGGTGCCGTGGGTCATCCTGGGCCACAACGAACGGATTGCGTGGGGCGCGACCACCAACCCCATCGACCAGACCGACATGTACCTCGAACGGCTCACCCAGCGGGACGGGCAATGGTACGCGCTGTACCGGGGCAACTGGGAGCCGGTGCGGGTGTTGCCCCAGAAGTTCCTGGTCAACGCGGTGGGCAACGGCACGCCCGACGACCTGCAGCCGGCCCCGGCCGGCCAGGTGCCGCAGGCGGTGCTGGAGGTACCCCGCCACGGCCCCATCGTCCGCATCAACCCCGAGCGGCAGGAGGCCCTGAGCGTGCAGTGGACGGGGCTGTACGCCACGCATGACGGCGAGAACTTCTACCGGTGGAACCGGGCCTCCAATCTCCAGGAGTTTCGCGAGGGGCTGCGCTACTTCGACGCCGCCTCGCAGAACTGGGCGTACGCCGACGTGGAGGGCAACATCGCCTACTTTGCCGGGGCGGAGCTGCCCCTGCGGGAGGACCTGGAGGCCGGCGCGGTGGACGGCGGGCCATCGTTCGCGCCGTGGCTGTTGCGGGACGGCACGGGTTTGCGCCGTCATGACTGGATCGCCTGGCCGCCGGGCGAGGCGCTTCCGGGCGACCAGGGCATCCCCTTCCGGGTACTGCCCGAGTCGGAGATGCCGCACGTCGTCAATCCCGCCCAGGGCTTCATCGTTTCCGCCAACAACGACCCCGTAGGGGTGACGGCCGGCGGAGACCCGCTGGCGTGGCGCAGAGCCTCCGGCGGCATCTACTACCTGGGGCCGGCGTTCAGCCCCGGCTTCCGAGCGGCGCGCATCACCGAGCGCATCCGGGAACGGGCCCGGCAGGCGGGCAAGCTCACGGTGCAGGACGCCATGGCCATCCAGAGCGACGTCGTGGAGCTCGAGGCGAAGCGCTTGCTGCCTTTCTTGCTGCGAGCCTGGGAGCGGGCCGGCCTCGGGGAGAAAGCGGTGCCCCAGCTGGCAGCCCTTCGCTCCTCCCGGATGGCGGAGGCCATCGGTTACCTGCAGGATTGGGACGGCTCGACGCCCACGGGACTGCCGGAGGGGTGGGATGGCTCGCCCGGCGTCGCCATTGCTTCCCATGGCCCGGGACAGGCGGTGCGCCCCGCCCACGAGCCGTCGGTGCAGGAGGTCCGGGCCAGCGTGGCGGCCACGTTGTTCAACGTGTGGGTCGGGCAGCTCATCCGGGCCACCGTGGATGCGGCCGTGACGAGAGTCTCCCCGGACCTTCCCTTGCCCGACGGGACGATGGCGGTCAAGGCGATCCTCTACCAGCTGGAGCACTTCGACCGCACCCGGG
The DNA here is from genome assembly GCF_035593305.1 of Limnochorda sp. L945t. Lineage (GTDB taxonomy): Bacteria > Bacillota > Limnochordia > Limnochordales > Geochordaceae > Carboxydichorda > Carboxydichorda subterranea. The sequence goes on from NZ_CP141615.1 coordinate 2,698,698, forward strand.
GCAAGGGCGTTTCGGGCCTCCAGTTTTTCGACGTGCCCGACCTCGCCCTCGACCCGGCCGACGAGCGGGATCTGCTGCTCTTGAGCAGCCTCGACAGAGCGCTCGGGCTCCTGACGGGGCCGGTCTTCGAGCCCGCCTTCGGCAAGGTACGGGATCTGTCGGATCTGCGGTGGGGCAAACTGCACCGCCTGGTGCTGGCGCATCCTCTCGGCGGGACCTTCGGCATCCCGCCCGCGGGAGGCTTCGACGCCCCGGAGTACGCCGCCGGGCTTCCCGTGGACGGGGGATTCGAGGTGGTCGACGCGTCGGGCTTCGACCCCAGAGCCACCACGCCCCAGGCGTTCCGCTTCAGCGGCGGGCCGTCGATGCGCCTGGTCGTGGAGATGAGACCCGGCGCCGTCACCGCTTATAACGTCATCCCCGGCGGGCAGGCGGCCGGTGCAGGAGCGGGCCCGCACTTCGCCGACCTATTGCCCGCCTGGCTCTCCAACCAGGCGTACCGGATCCCGTTCACGCAGCAGGAGGTGGAGGCGGCGGCAGAGCGAGCGTGGGTCATGTCGCCTGCTGCCGGACAGCCCTGAGACAAAAAGGGGCGGCGGGCCCAATGGCCCGCCGCTTTTGCCTTGCGCACGGGGGGCTTGCCGTACGCGCAGCGCAAGAATGAAGGGGTGCTAGAACGCTCCGACCAGTCCTAGCGCGCAGGCCGCACAAAGCCCCGCGGCCGCCAGCGCCATCCCCACGAACGCTACCGAAATCGCCGTCGCAATCGCGGCACAGACCGCACCGCAGAACCGGCGCTTGACCTCCGTCACTGCCTCATCGCCCCCCGCCGAGGCGAGTATACGGCCGGGCGCTTGCCAGACCGTTGCGCGGCGCTTGCAAAAAGCTTGCGAGGAGTACGGAAGCCGCGCCGGGAAAGGACATCGACAACGTTTCGCGTGGAGAGGGTCGGCCACCGGATATGGCACCGCGTGGAAAAGTCGTACTCACGGCCGTGGCGGCGCTCGCCGGAGCGATGGCACAAGCCCTCGCTCCCGGAGTGCGGGCCGGCGCCCCGCCGGCTCCCGCGCCGGAGCAGGTCGTGCAGGCCGCCTGGCAGGCCGTCGCGGACCATTACTTCGACTCCACGTACGGGGGCGTCGACTGGCAGCGAGCCCGGGCGACCTACCTACGCCGGGCCGCCGAGCCCGGCGCCGACGGATATGCCCTCGCGTCGGAGATGGTCGCCCTGCTGAAGGATCCCGGCACTTACGTCCTGCGGCCGCAACAACGGGCGAAGCTCGACGAAGAGGAACGCCGGCTCCGGGTCGACGTGGTGGGGATCGGGGTGCTGCTCAGCGCCGGACCCGGCGGCACTCCTATGGTGCGCCAGGTCTTGCCCGGCGGGCCCGCCCAGCAGGCGGGCGTGCGCCAGGGGATGCTCGTGCTGGAAGTGGACGGGCAGGACGTGCGCAAGCTGTCCATCACCCAGGTGGCTGACCGGATCCGGGGCGCCGCGGGTACGAAGGTCCGCCTGGTCGTCATGGCTCCCGGGGGCGCTCGCCAGGCCTTGACCCTGACCCGGCGAGCCGTCTCGAGCGCCCCTCAGCCGTCGGGCCGGCTCCTGCAGGGGGAAAACATCGGCTACATCTACCTGCCCCACTTCCACGAAGGGATGGAGACGGCGTTCCTGGCAGAACTGCGCAAGCTGATCCGGACCCGGGCGCTCATCCTCGACCTGCGCACCAGCTTTTCCGGGGGGTCGCTCGGGACCCTGTCCCACATCGCGGGGTTGCTGGCCGAAGGGCAGGCGCTGGGCATCCTGACGAGCCGGGAGGAGGTCTTCCCACTGCCGGCGGTCAAGGCCGAGAGCTCCTCCAACCCCCTCGTGCCCGCTCCCACGGCTATCGACGCGTACGCCAGGCCTGTGGCCGTCCTCATCGACGAGAGCACCACGTTCGGCATCCTGGCGTTCGCGCTTCAAGAGATGGGGCGGGCAGTGCTGGTGGGACGTCCCACCCAGCCCGCAACGGGCGATACCCAGCAGCGCTGGGAGCTTCCGGGCGGGGGCCTCATCCAGGTGACGTCGGGGCGCTTTTTCTCCTCCCGGGGCCGCCCGCTGGTAGGCCCGGTGGTGCCCGACGTCACGGTGCCCATGGACGATGAGTGGCTGCGTGCCTGGTACGACGGGTCAGACCTGGACGTCCGGCGGGCGATCCAGGCGTTGCGGCAGCGAGGCGCCGTCTGAGCCGACCGCTGCAGGTATCTGTTGTGGCGGCGCCCCGGAGCGCCCGTCCGCTCCGTCGAGCTGCCCGTCGTCGAACAGCCGGGCCAGTTCGGCGATTTCAGGGCCGGTGATCTCGTGGCGATCGAGCAGCCGGCGGGCGATGGCGTGTACCAGGGGCGCGTTGGCGGCGAGCAGCTCCGAGACCTTGGCCTTCTCCCGCTCGAGCAGGCGGTTGATCCGGGCCTTCAGCTCGTCGTCGGGGGCGCCGGCGCCCAGTGCCCGGTACGAGTAGAGGGTGCCGTCCATCCCGTAGGTGCCGATGTAGGAGGCCGCCAGGCGCGTGGCCGTCTCGAGGTCCCCCGCAGCGCCCGAGAGGCGGGTGCCGAGGAACAGCTCCTCGGCGGCCCGCGCCGCCAGGCTCACCTGGATATTGGCGAGCAGCTCCTCCTGGGTCGTGGAGTAGCGTTCGACGACGGGGCGCGTGGCGGAGAACCCCAGCGCCTCGCCGTGGCGGATGATGGTGGTCTTCACGATGCGTTCGTGAGGCAACAGGCGCAGCTGGGCGACGGCGTGCCCCGCCTCGTGGTATGCCACCCGGCGGCGTTCCTCGGGCAGCATGGAGCGCAGGGGCTGCTTGAGGCCCCACTCGTGCACTTCCCGGGCGTAGGTGATGTCGTCGTACGTGACCCGCCTGCGGCCGTCGAAGTGGGCCTTGACCACTGCCTCGTTGATGACGTGGCGGATCTTGGCCGGCGTGTAGCCCACCATGTCGGCCGCCAGCTCGTCGAGACGCTGCTCCAAGCCGGGGTCGTGGGCGACCTTGCCCAGGTAATACTGGATGACCTCCTTGCGCCCCTCGAAGTCGGGCGGCCCCACCACGATCTGCCGGTCGAAGCGCCCCGGCCGCAGCAGGGCAGGGTCCAGCACCTCCGGGGCGTTGGTCGCCGCCATGGTGAAGACGATGGGCTGGGGGCCAGGCGCCGGCCGGAACCCCAGGCGCCGCAGGAGCCGCGCCCACCACCGGGTCTCGAGGCGCGGCGGATCCATTTGGAGCAGCAGCTCGTTGAGCAGCCCCATGCCCCCGAATATGGGAAACGCCGCCCCGGCCCGCTGGTTGGTGCGACTCACGCCGATGGCGTCGAACTCGTCGAGGAAGACGATGCAGGCGCCGTGCTCGAGGGCGAGCCGGCGCGCCTTTCGGTACATGTTCATGATCTTCAGGTTGGAGACCCCGAAGAACATGTTTTGCACGCTGGCAGCCGAGAGGTAGCCGAAGGGAACTCCCGCCTCCGAGGCGATAGCCTGGGCCAGGTAAGACTTACCCGTGCCCGGGGGTCCGACCAGCAGCATCCCGCGGGAGACCTCGCCACCCATCTGTTTGAAGCCCGTCACACCCTTCAGGAGCGTGACGACGCGCCGGGCCTGCTCGAGCACCTCCGGGTTGCCCCGGTAGTCGTCGAACGTGACGCCCGTCTCTCCGGGCTCGATCCAGTAGATCTGGGCCCGGCCCAGGAACCAGAAGATGGCCACGAACTGGATGATGGCCATGAAGATGAAGAGCAGGATGCTGAAGACCTGGCGGGCGACCGTGAGGGTCCACGCCAGCGTGGTGCCCGGGTCGAGGAAGTACCAGCGTGTGTAGAGCGCGGCGGCCACCAGGGCCCACAGGAGGGCCCGCCACCGGATCCACCATACCCGCCACCGGTTGGCCCCGGCCGCCGGTCTGGCCCGGGTGCGGCCGCGGACAGCTCTGGGCGCCTTTGCCGGGCCAGGCGCCGGTGCGGGGGGCGCTGATGGCGCCGGAAGAGCTGCCACCGGCCTCACCCACGTCCCCTCTCGATGCTTGCCTCGATTATAGCCCGTAGCGTGCCGCTCCGGGGCAAGATATCGCCCGGGAGGGCATGCACGTGCGCCCCGACACCATCCGGTGGTTCGCGGTCCTGAGCCTGGTCCCGTTCATCATGGTGCTCGGCAATTCCATGCTGATCCCGGTCCTGCCCGCGATCCGCTCTCACCTCCACCTTACCATGGTCCAGACCGGCCTGGTGATCACCGCCTTCTCTCTGCCGGCCGCGGTCACCATCCCGTTCGCCGGCGCCCTGTCCGACAGGGTGGGCCGAAAGGCCGTCATGGTGCCCGCCCTGGTGCTGTACGGCATCGGAGGCATCCTGGCGGGCCTGAGCGCCTGGCTGCTGCCGGGCAGGTTCTGGCCCATCGTGGGCGCCCGGGTGCTCCAGGGCATCGGTGCCGGCGGCACGTACCAGCTGTCGATGGCGCTGGTCGGAGACATGTTCCAGAGCACGGAGCGCAGCCAGGCCCTGGGCTGGCTCGAGGCTTCCAACGGGCTCGGCAAGGTGGTGAGCCCGCTTCTGGGAGCACTGGCGGCGCTCGCCTCCTGGTTCTTGCCCTTCTTCCTGTACGGCGTGCTGGCGCTGCCGGTCGCCTTCGGCGTGCACCGGGCAGTCAGGGAGAAGGCGCCCCGGCGGGAGGAGGGCGGCGTTGCCCGCTACCTGCGCCAGATCCCGGAGATCGCCCGGCGGCGGGGTGCCGCCCTGTCGGCCGCCTACGGGGCCGGCATGCTGCTGTTGTTCGCGCTGTTCGGCCTGCTCAGCTTGCTCAGCGACGAGCTCGAGGCCCGCCATCGCCTCTCGCAGCTCGCGCGGGGCGGCATCATCGCCATCCCGGTGGGGATGATGGCCATCGCCTCATTCACGAGCGGCCGCTCTCTGCAGACCCGTCCCGAGCGGCTCAAGCCCCTCTCCGTCATCGGGCTGATCTGCGCCGCGGCGGCCCTGGGGGCGCTGGCGTTCGTCAGCCGGCCGTTGTGGCTCACGATTGCGCTATCGGCGCTGCTCGGGCTCGGGACGGGCCTGACGCTGCCGGCGGTCAACACGCTCATCACCGGTGCCGTCTCCCGTGACCACAGGGGGGTGGTCACGGCGTTCTACGGCACGGTCCGCTTCGGTGGGGTCGCGGTGGGGCCTCCGCTATTCGGCCTTGCGACGCAGGCTACGGCCAGGCTCGCCGTCTTCGCCGGCACGGCGCTTGCCCTGGCCGCCCTCGCCTGGGCGCTATCGGTCGTCCGGGTCTCCTCGGGGCCGAGCCCCGCACAGGCCGGTGGCCCCGCTCAGTTGGCCCCGGCGCCGGGAGGGGTCAAAGGCCAGCCCGACGAGACCTGACGCCCGTCCTGGAGCATGGCCGGGGGGTGGGTACCATGCTTGTGCTTCTTGCGTCTCGCCCTCCTGGCAAGCTCCTTGGCAGCCCGACGCATCGCCTCCCGGCGCCGCGCCGCCAGAGAGGGGTCGTCCACCTCCCGGGCAAAGGCGATGACCTCGGCGATCCACCGGCTCAGGGTCTCCAGGTAGGCGACCAGGTCCCGGCGCTGTTGCGGGGTGATCGAGACCAGGGCGCCGCCTGCCAGGGCGGCGAGCACCCGGCGGAAGCGATCGAGCGCTGCGAAGAGCTTCGAAAAGCCCGCGGGCACCTCACCGGCCCCGGCGCTCTCCTCCGCGCCGCCCGGAGCGTTCCGGCCAGCCGGCTGGCCATCGGCCGCCGCAGCCGCGCCGTCGCCCACCGAAGCCATCAACGGCTCGGCGAGCATCTTGTGCCGGCGGTCGGAAGAAGCATGGCCCCGGACCATGCGTACTGCCTGCTGGATGTTGACGTTGGGCCCGTTGCGCACCAGCTGGGCGACCTGGCGCGTCTCCGCCTTGCTGAGACGGTACTCCAGGACCGCGTCGAGAAGGACGGTCGCGATCCCGGGGCTTCCCAGCCGCGCGGCCAGCGCCTTGGCTTCTGCTACGTGCGATAACGTGAGCGGGGAGTCTCCCCCGGCGAAGTTGTCGACCAGGGCCGCCTGATGGCGCTCGTCGAGATCCAGCACGTCCAACCAGTCGGTCAGGGTGGTGCGGGGCACCCCGAGCCGGGCCGCCGCGGCAGCCTTGCTCAGGTGCTCCTGCTCCATGAAGGAGTGGATGGCCAGCGCGCGTTCCATGGGATTGAGATCCTCGCGCTGCAGGTTTTCGATGAGCTGTATCTGGTGGGCGGTCCCCCTCAGGTCTCGCAGCACCAGCGCCGGCACCGTGTGCTCACCGGCCCGCTTGGCCGCCCGCAACCGGCGCTCTCCGGAGATCAACCGGTAGCTGCCGCCCTCGAGAGGTGTCACCAGGACGGGATGCAGCATGCCGACTTCTCGCAAGGACTGGGCCAACCCGTCGAGAGCATCGTCACGAAACGTACGGCGCACCTGGTTGGGGTCCACCACGATCCTGTCGATGGGAACCAGGCGGTACTCCGCCACGGCCCGAACTTACCTCCTTCGTGCTCGTGCCAGTCCAAGCCATGGCTCGCAAAACGGGCGACCGTCCGCTGGAGGCCAGGCAAGATGGGGTGTTGCCGCCCTACAAGATTCAGGCCGAATCGGCGTTTCCCTCTTCATTTCGGGAATGGAAGCGGGTATCGCGGGATGGCCGTGGGCGGGGCAGGCTCGAAGAAACCGGTGCCTCCGCCAAACGGAGGCACCGGGGGTGATCCACGAGCGGCGGGGTACGTCCCAGCGTCACAGGACGACCGCGTCGATGACGGGGGCCTCTTTCCACCCCGGGGCCGGCCCGATGGAGGCGACCAGGACCGTGCCCGGGTCGAGCTTGCGGGCGCCGCCCTGTACCAGCAGGCCCGTCGGCGCGGCCACCGGGCCGCTCAGCCCGGCACCCACCATGCTCACGCCCTGCCCGGAGCTGACGGCCTCGTCCAGGCCAAGCGTGGCGCCCAGGAGCGTCCCGTCGATGGCCCACACGAGCCCGGAGGCGCTGAGCTTGCCGGCCCGGCCCAGGCTCGGCGACTCCACCTCGTCCACGGTCGCGATGCCGACCGCTCCCCGCGGCAGCACCAGCGCCCCGTCCACGCGGAGATCGTCCATCACCACGAAGTGCACCCTCTGCCCCACGGAGCTGGCGCTCCCCCGCTCGTTGCTGAGGGTCCCGAGCAACTGTACCCGGACGTTGCCCGTGTTGCGGGCGATCTTGACGACCTTGGTCTGGATGGGTGTCGGCGCCGTGCCGCCCCAGACCTCACGGCCCAGCCTGTCGACCCGGTCGAGGATGCCGCCCGGCTGCTCTTTGCCGTAGAGCAGGGTTTCGAGCCAGGCGACCCGCTCTTGTAGCGACTTGAGCGGGGGCTCTGCCGGCGACTTCGGCAGATCCACGCTCTTGTTGCGGCTGGCCAGCTCCCACTCGTACAACGCCTGGTTGATGGTCCACTCCACCGCCAGCTCCTTGCTGAAGACCGATCGGTTGGGGTCGCCCAGGCTCACCACCTGCAGGAGCTGGTCGACCCGCCCGACCAGGCTCGGGCTGACCTTCTGCTGCCAGTCAGCCCCGTACAAGAGCGTGGTCACCGCGTCCACCTGGTCGCGCAAGCCCGTACCTGCCGGGGGCTCTTTGCCCGTGACGGCCGCATAGATGCGCTGGATCTTCTGGCTCAGGGGCACGCCCGTCACCGCCGCGCGCGCCCCGCCGGCCCACCCCACCGCCAGCAATACCCCGACCAAGACCACGAGACCCGCTGCCACCGAGCCCGTCCGTCGGCTCCTCATCTCAGCCAAGCCCTCCTCTTGCCTCCCCGAAGGGGGGTCGTAGACCCTCAAAACCGCAGGTTGAACTGGGCGCTGGCGGCGTTGGAACGCCGGTCTCCCGGCGGATCACCGAAGTCGATGAGCTTGTACCCGAGCAGCACGCTTGCATACGGCGTGAGCGTATAGCTCATGGCCGCGCTCGCCTCCAGGGAAGGTGGCATCGACGCGTACGCGTCGCGCTCGCCCGCCCACGTGACTCCCATGCTCAGCCTGGTCCGGTCCGCGCCCCACCCGACAGAGACCGTAGCCCGGCGCCCTTTGACCAGGTCTTCCACCGAAATCAGCTCGTAGTCCGCCTGCACCATGCCGCCCGGGAGCGACCCGATGCGGATCCCCACCGAACGCAAGAGCTGCGGCGCGGGATCCGCCTGATCGGGCGAAGTGGCCGGCCGGCGCTCGCCGGCTCCGGCCCGCAGCTGGACGTCTCCCATCTGGATCGTTGCGTCCACGCCGACCTCGGAGCCCGGCTGGACCTGCCCGAGGGCACTCTGGAAACCCGGCTCGACCTTGCCGACGCTGGCGCCCAGGCGCACATCGCCCAGGCGCAGCGTGGCGCCGACCCGCATGGCTGCGGAGACGAGCGGCATGGCCCACAGGTTTTGCGCGTACTCGCCGGAGATGGACAACCACGGGAGGGGAGAGTACCGGCCCATCAGGGAGGTGACGGTCTGCCCCTTCTCCAGCCCCAGCAGCTCGTCCGGCTCCGAGCCTGCCCGCACGAGCGCGGCCCCCACCACGATCTCACGGCTGAGCACGAGGCTGCCATCCAGGACGGCGATCGTGCTGGCCTTCGTCTCGCCGGCGGGGGAGGGAACCAGGCCATCCGTGGCCTCCCGGGCCACCATGAGGCTCGTGCGCCCCCCGTTGCCCAAAAGACGAGCTTCGATGCCCTGGAGGCTGAGGGTCCCGTCGTCGTCGCGCAGCGCGTAAGACTGGCCCAAGGGCGATGGGATAGGCCCGACCCGGGCCCACAGCCACTGGTCCCCACCTCGCATCAGGACCGCGCCGTAGCCCTCCGCAGCTCCGTCCTTGGGGTTGACGCTCAGCCTGGCGTCCGCGTCCCACCTGCCGGGAGCCGTGGACCCGAGGCTCAGTCGGTACGAAGGGGTCACGCTGACAACGGGCTCCGGCCGGGAGACCGGAGTGGAGGTGCCGCCGGCCGGCGTGGGCTCCAGCAGAGGCTTTCCTGCCGCGGCCACGTCCGGAGCTGCCGGATCGACCGTCACCGGAGCGAGCGCGGACCCGGACTCCGCTCTGCCCGACCCGCCCTCGCTCGCGGGAGCAGCGGGACGCCCGGCCGCAGGTCCCTTGGTCGTCGTTTGCTGGATCATCCACGCGGCTCCCGGGCTGACGGTGAGGGGACGGGCAGCGACCGCACCCTCGGGGAGCCGGCCATCCTGCCCTGGGATGGCATACCCCAGCACCATCAACTCGGGCGCCAGCTCCTGGCCCAACCGGGCCAACACGTCGGCCAGCGCGACCTCTTGCCCGGAGTCGACCCCTGCCTTGTCGAGCAACCCCCGCGGATCCAGCACGGTGAACGAACCGGCCGGCCCCTGGGTCTGCGGCCGGGCCAGGCCGAAACGGCGGAACGCGTCGACCACCAGCATGGCCGCCTCATACCGGCTGATGGTCCGCTCCTGGTCGAACAGGCCCGGGCTGTACTCTACCACGAGCCCCGAGCGGATCAGGCTCTCGAGGGCCGAATAGACCCAGTGGCCGGCCGGCACCTCGGCCAGCGGCCCGTAGACCGCCACCCCGGGCCAGGCCGTCGTGGAAGGCGCGCTCGCAAGAGCCACTCCTGCCCCGCCCGCCGGCGCGGCAGGGAGGACTCCCACCGACGAGAGAAGGAGCCACGCACAGGCCACGCGCCGAGCCACGCCGTGCACGACGGGTCTCATTTCCCTCCCCGAACCTCAAGGGCTGAGTTCGTGGTACGGGGCGCCGACCCTTCGACCGGCGGCGCCCTTATTCCTGGAATTTCTCGCGCAGGAACCGTTCGGCCAGGATGACCGCCGTCCAGTCGTCCACCGGCTCCGGCGGGGTGCGCATCCCTATCGGGACGAGTCTCCACAGGCCCCGGGGAGGGTGGGCCTGGAAATACCGGCGCCTGGCCAGCTCCGACGTGTGGGCCTCTTCCACCACCTCGACCCCGCCCAACCGGCCCACGGAGGGGAGTTGCTCCAGGCGGCGGCGCACCTCCCGCGCGCCCGTCCGGTTGCCCAGCACGACGGCAGCGGGGGCGAACTGCTCGATGAGTGCCCCTACCCGGGCTTCGACCTCGCCCGACGCTACGATCTCCTTGTGGAGCACCACCCCGTCTTCCCGGACGGCCGCCACCCCGCACTTGGCCCTTCCCGGGTCGACTGCCAGCACGACCCTCACGACACGCTCCCCGACATCGCCCGGGCTCCTTCTCCCGGCCACCGTATCACCTGCAACTCCAGCAGCCAGCGGGCCTGCACGCCTCCGGCCCCGTCCCAGTCGAGCCGGAGCCGCGCCGCGCTCCCTTTCCCCGTCCATCCCAGCGGTACCCGCGCCTCGAGGGACCACCGGGTCTGCGCGCTCCTGTCGCTCTCGCCGGCCGCAGGCCACGCCCGCTCTACCGTGCCTGCGAGCGAGGCAGGGACGAACCCCGGCTGCCAACCCAACGCGGCCAAAACGAACGGGCCCGGCCCTGGTATTTCGACCAGAGGCGAAATCGGCCTCGCCCCGCTCGGGCCAGGCCGGGACTCTCCCACGCCCGCCCGGACCAGAACCTCCACACCGGGCACGAGCGACCGGCGCCAGGCAACAAAGTGGCGTACCGCTACACGGATTCGAGACGACCCTGTCATTTCCAGCCGGCTGCCCAGGGCCATGCTCGCGTCGAGAAGAGGCCCGCCTCGCCACTCGAGGTGGGCCGCCATCGCCGTCTCGGGCGCTTCTCCTGCCCTGCCTCCCGCCGTCCAACCGACGAAGCCGTCCGCCCACCGGCCGGGCAAGAAAACCCGCAGGCCGGCGCTGACGCCGGACCCTGCCAGTCTCTCGCTCCTCAAATCGGACGCATATCCTGCCAGCACCGCAAGCGAGCGGGCATCCTCCTGTGCGGCTGCCAGCATGCCGTCGAGCCTCTGCTCCGCGCCGGCGACCCGCATCCGCAACTGCTCCGCTGTGCCGGCAGATACGCGCAGGGTCTCGTGCGTCTCCTGGAGGGTCGCATCGAGTCCCCGTACATGCGATTCTAGCGCCTCGAGCCGCGAGGCGAGCCCTCGTTCCCGATGGGTGAGCATGGCATCCACCCGGCCGGCCACCACCGCTTCGATGGCCGCGCGGATCTCGTCCGTTACCTCGAAGGGCCGCTCGACCTCCACCCGCTCGACGACCTGCGGCTGCTTTTCCACGATGACCCGTTCGACGATGGGGGGCGACGAGATGCGCACTTCCTCCTGCAGCGCCGCTCGGAGCCGGTCGAACATCCGCGACGCCATCACCGCGGCCTCGTAACGGGTGAGCGCTCGGGAGCCGCCAAACGTCCCGTCGGGGTACCCCTCTGCCACGCCTGCCGCCGCCAGACGGCTGATGGCTTCGCAGGCCCAGTGACCCTCCGGGACGTCGACGAACTCCCCACCCTCCGCCGCCCATGCGCTCCCGGCGGCCACCGACACTAACGCCGCCAGACCGGCCGCCGCGGCCGCCGCTCTTGCTCCTATCCCTCGCCGGCCGCCGGAAGGGGATAGATTTACTAACGCCCTCGTCACGAAAAAAGCCCTCCTTCGGGCCCGATGGCGGCCCGGCCAGGCCGGGCCGCCATCGGCACAGGGCTCATGGCTCCCCTACTTGACGACGATACCCGCCACCGCGAGCAACCCCACGATGACCAGCGCGACGGTCAGGCGCTGGTTGGCCGTGCGAAGCGCCTGTACTTCCTTGCTGACGGAGGCCAGCTCGCCCTGCGCGACCGCCTGCTGCTCCAGGTTGGTCACCCGCTGGCTCAGCTCCGCGATGGAGCCGCTGAGCTCCTCCACGCGCCGATCCAGCACCGCCCGGATGGCGTCGACGTCCCCCCGCAGCGCGGCCACGTCAACGTCGAGGCCCTGGAGGCCGAGCACCGGCCCGACCTTCTCCTGGATCGCCGCATCGATGGCGTCGCTGACCTCCTTGCTCTTGGCCACGTCGGCCGCCAGTCCCTGCAGCCGCTCCGGCGAGAGCTGTTGCTGCACCTGATCCGCGACGACCGCCGCGATGGCGGCCCGGACTTCATCGGTCACCTCGAAGGGCCGCTCCACGACCACCCGCTCCGTCACCTGCGGTTGTTTCTCCACCACGACGCGCTCGACGGTCTTGGGCTCGGCTGCCGCCAGCTTCTCCTGGACCATCCGGTCCAGATCCTGTGCCAGAGCCTCACGGGCTGCCATGATGCTCTGCTGGATCTCGGCGGTCGCCCTCGCCATCACCCGCTGGCTCACGTCGCCGGCCACCTGAGCCGACAGCCCCTGGACCTCGCCCGCTACGTCTTGCTTGATCACGTTTTCGAGCCGGCCCAACATCCGGGAGAAAATCATAGCCGC